>JAISCU010000352.1 GCA_031265345.1 Bifidobacteriaceae bacterium | reverse complement strand
TCGGATCGTTCTCCACGCCCAACATGCGCGGAATCGAGAAACCCTGGATGTCGGCATCGAGCACCCCCACCGCCAGACCGAGCTCAGCCAACGCCACGGCCAGGTTGGCGGTGACAGAGCTTTTTCCGACCCCGCCCTTGCCCGAGGCGATCGCGATGACCTTGGTCTTCGAATCCGGCTGCGCGAACGGAATACTCTTCTCCGGCCGCCCGCCCCGCAGCTTGGTCTTGAGGGCCTCGCGCTGGGCCTCGTCCATGACCGACATCCGGACGGTCACCAGTCCGATGCCGCGCAAGGCCGCTAGCGCGCGTTTGACATCGTGTTCCAGCTGATCCTTCAGGGGGCAGCCCGGAATGGTCAACAGGATCTCGACTGTCACCGCCCCGGCTTCGCCCACCTCGACCGAATGGACCATGTCCAGGTCGGTGATCGGTCGGCGGATCTCGGGGTCGATTACGGTGGCCAGGGCGGCCAGGACTTCTTCGCGCGTCGGTACAGGCACGAGGGCCAATTCTACCTGCTGGATCAGCCGGGCTTGGTGCCCAGGCCGGGCGGCTCGGGACCGGCGCCGGAATCGGGGGCCGAGCCAGCGGCATCGTCCAACTGTTCGGCGACCTCCGTCCGGTCGGACGCGCGGCGCGGCTCCTCGATGGCCTCCAGCAGGTCGCGCAGCTCGGAACGGAGGAAATCGCGCGTGGCGACCTCCTGCAGGGCGATCCGCAGGGCTGCCACCTCGCGCGCCAGATACTCGGTGTCCGCCAAGTTGCGGTCGGCCTGGACCCGATCGCGGTCGGCCGTCACCCGGTCGCGGTCGTCCTGGCGGTTCTGCGCCAACAGGATCAACGGAGCGGCGTAGGAGGCCTGCAGCGACAGCATCAGCGTCAGGGCCGTGAAGCCGTTGGCGGCCTTGTCGAACCGCAAGACCTCCGGCGCCAGAGTGTTCCAGGCCAACCAAGCGATACAGAACACGGTCATCCACACCAGGAAGCGGGCCGTGCCCATGAAACGGGCTATCGCCTCCGCCCCGGCGCCGAAACGGTCACCGGCGGCCGCCTCGCGTCTGCGGTCGAACCAGTTTCGTTTCTTGTCTCGCGGCGTGTCCAACCGGTCAGGCATGGGCCACCTCCTCAGCGGGTCCGAGCGATTGATCTGTGACGTCGTCGTCGCCCGAGCGCCAGTCCTCCGGCAGCAGGTGGTCCAACACGTCGTCGGCGGAGACCGCGCCCAGCAGGCGGCGGTCGGAATCCACCACCGGCAGCGCGATCAGGTTGTAAGTCGCCATCAGCCGGGTGACGCGGCCGAGCGGGTCGTCCGGCGCGAGCGGCTCGACGTCGGTGTCCAAGACGGTGCCGATGGCTTGGTGCGGCGGCTCGCGCAGGAGCCGTTGAATGTGCACCACGCCCAAGAACCGCCCCGTCGGAGTCTCCGACGGCGGACGGGTGACGAACACCATCGAAGCCAGCGCGGGGGACAGGTCATGCCGCCTGACTGCTGCGAGCGCTTGGGCTATTGGCGATTCCGGGGGCATGATCACAGGTTCGGTGGTCATCAGGCCGCCGGCCGAGTTCTCGCCATAAGCCAGCAACCGGCGCACATCCTGGGCTTCGCCCGGCTCCATCAGCGCCAGCAGGATCGAGGCCTCATTGTCCGGCAGCTCGTTGATCAGGTCGGCGGCGTCGTCCGGCTCCATCGCCTCGAGGACGTCCGCCGCCCGCGCCCGGCCCAGGTGCTCGATGATCTCCAGCCGGTCGTCGTTGCCGAGCTCCTGCAACACATCCGCCAGCCGGTCGTTGTCCAGGGCCGCCGCCACCTCGAGACGGCGGGCCTGGGGCATGTCGTGGAGCAGATCGGCCATGTCGGCCGGTTTCATGTCTCCCCAGGACGCCATCAGCTGGCCCACCCCTTGGACTCCCGCCTGTCCGGCCAGGTCCGGGACCTCGCGCACATCGACCAGTTCGGTGGGGCCGCGAAGGCGTCCGATGCCGCGCGAGCCCTCCAGCACGCGCACGAACAACTGGGTGATCTCCCATTCGCCGCGCAACACCGGGTTGGCCTCGATGGCCACGTCCTCGATCAGCGCGTGCCGGTCGTTTTTGAGGACGATGCGCCGGTCCAGGAGCTCACCGACCACCAGCGTTTCGACCGCCCTTTGTTCGAAGCGTCTCATGTTCACCAGCCCGGTCGAGACGATCTGCCCGGAATCGATCGATGTCACCCTGGTGAAGGGCAGGAAGACTCGTCGCTTGCCCGGCACCTCCACCACCAGGCCGATGGCTCTGGGGCGACCCCTCAGGCCGATGTTCACAACAACATCGCGCGCCCAGCCGACGCGGTCTCCGATGGGATCGAAGACGGCGGTCCCGGCCAGGCGCGCCACGAAGATTCGGCGAGAAGGACTCATGGGACCAGCCTAGCCGCGGGCTGCGCAGGCATGGTGTCCTGGCGTCCGCCCGCACGCAGTCCGAAACGGCGGGAGGCACGTCAAACGGCACTGCGCTTCAGGCAGCGTTCAGCGAAGCCATCCAGGCCTCGATCGCGCCGGCCCGGCGGGGCAGAGCCGCCGACAGGTTCTCGGCGCCCGAAGAAGTGATCAGGATGTCGTCCTCGCAGCGGCAGCCGATCCCGCGATACTCCTCGGGGACGGCCAGGTCCTCGGGCTTGAAGTACAGCCCCGGCTCGATGGTGAACACCATTCCCGGCTCCAGGTAGGAGTCCATGTACAGGGCCTCGCGCGCCTGGGCGCAGTCATGCACGTCGAGTCCCAGGTGGTGGGAGGTGCCGTGCACCATCCACCGCCGGTGCTGCTGGCCCTCGGGGCTCAGGGCGACCTCGGCGCTGACGGGCAGCAGCCCCCACTCCTCCAAGCGCTGCGCGATCACCACCATGGCGGCATCGTGCACGTCGCGGAAGCGGTTGCCGGGACGGGCGGCCTCGAAAGCCGCGTCGGCGGCATCGACCACCGCCTCCCAGACTCGGCGCTGGACCGGGCTGTAGCGACCCGACACGGGCAGAGTCCGGGTCACATCGGCGGTGTAGAGCGAGTCGGCCTCCATCCCCGCGTCCAACAGCAGCAGGTCGCCAGGCCGCACCGGGCCGTCGTTCTTGATCCAGTGGAGGGTGGTGGCGTGCGGCCCGGCGGCGGCGATGGTCTCGTAGCCGGTCCCGTTGCCCTCGACCCGCGCCCCGGCCTCGAAGCTGGCCTCGATCACGCGCTCGCCCCGCTCGTGGGCGAGGGCCTTGGGCAGCGCCCGGACCACCCGCTCGAAACCGGCGATGGTCGCCGCGACGGCCAGCCGCATCTGCCCTGTCTCGTAGCTGTCCTTCACCAGCCGGGTTTCCGATGCCGCCTCCGCCAGTCTCGCGTCCGCGTCGGTCGGCGTGTCCTCTCCCTGGTCGCCAGTCGGTTCGGGCACGGGGGCTCCCGACTCGGCGCGGACTTGGTCGACCATCGTGGTGACCGATCGGTCGGCGTCGCGGAGGATTCTCAGTTGGACCTGCCCCGCGTCTTTGGCCAGGGCGTCCCGGAGTTGGTCGATGTGCTCGGTCCGCACGCCGGTCTGGGCGCGGACGTCCGCCAACGACGGCCGTCGGCCCACCCAGAACTCGCCGTACCGGGCGTCGGAGTAGAATTCGGGCGTGTCCCTAGTGGCCGCCGGTCTCAGGTACAGCACGGGCTCATGGGTGTCGTCACCGGTGCCCAGAGCGGCTTCGACATCTTCGACCGGTTCCAGCACCAGGACCGCCTCCGGCTCGTGGTCCATCCCCAGGCCGGTCAGGTGCGCGAAGGCGCTGTGCGGGCGGAAGCGGTAGTCGGTGTCATTGGACCGGCGCGTCAGTTGGCCGGAGGGGAAGACGAGGCGGTCGCCCGGGAATTGGCGGGCCAGCCGCGCCCGGCGCTCGGCCGCGGCATCGGCGCTGGGCAGGCGTTCGGCCGTGCCCGCGTCCGGTTCGACCCGGCCCCAGGATTCGGTCATGAATTGTTTGAAGGCCTGTGACTGCGGGCGCCGGGACCGGTTGTCGGCCCGTTCGGCCAAGGGTTGATCATCCACGGAGCCAATCATAGGGAAGGGGTCTGACAGCGTCTCGGCTCCAGCCCGTGGCTGGTCCGGAGCCCGATGCCGTGCTAAGGCTTGGCCGCGCCGAGCGGACCAGTCTGGGCGTGGCCGGGCGGCGGGTTACTTCTTGACCAGCAATTGGATCTCCTGGGCGGACCCGACGACCGCAGTCTGCTCGAAGGCGGCGAAACCGTAGTCGGCGGGAAGTCTCAAAGTCCACAACTCGGCTCCGTCGTGGTCCAGATCGTAAGCCGTGAGCGCTGTTGACCGCAGCGAGTAGAGCACTCGCGGGCCGGTCTGCACGCCGTCCGCGGCGGTCGCTATGCTCGTCGACTCCGCGCCGTCGCGGCCGATCAATTTGACGGCCGCGGCCTGCATGTCGGCGTCCCCGGTGACAACCAGCGTCCGGCCGTCCCGGGTGAAACCGGCATCCGTCAAAGGCTGGTCCGCGTCAAGGACGACTGACCAGCCTTCTTGCCCGCTGTCCGCGTCGACGGCTGACAACTCTTGGCCTTCTCCGGTTTCGACCAGGATGATCCCATGATCGGCGCCGTAGACACCGAACGTGTCTGATTCGAGCGCCGACTCCCACAGGTCTTGGCCGCTGGCGGGATCGACGCGCATGATCAGCCAACGATCCTCATCTGAGTCGATCTTGCCGCGCAGGATGATGCCTCCAGTGGTCGCCACGTAGTCGATCTCGGGGTCGGGTTCGCCCCAGCCGAGTTCGGCGCCGTCGGCCAGGTCGCGGTAACCTGCCGCGGTCAGCACGTAATGAGCGTCTTCTGGTCCGACGAGCAGGCGGAGCCACCCGTCATAGGCGGCCGGTTGGATCGGGGAGTCGAACGATCCGCCGCCAGCCGCCTCGGCGCCCCAGATCTCCCGGTCGATCTGGGACGGCGACCGGATCGAGAGCCGGTCGTCTTCGGTTCGGATGACGACTGTCTCGCCCACCACGGTCCAGGCTTGGCCGACCTCGGTTGTTCCGACAATCTCGCCTGTGGTGCTGATGGACGCCAGCTTGGAACCGGCGCTCGCGGCGCCCGAATACTCCCGGAATTCTGCGACCACCGCGTCGGAAGACGCGAAGTGGATGGAGTTCATGAATGACACTTCGTATCCGGTCGCTTGGCCGATGTCGATCGGCTCGTCCCAGACCGGCTCGCCAGTGCTGGTCGCCACGACGGTCAACGCCGTCCTATCCGACTGGGTGGCGTTCGCGAAGTCGGGCTGGCCATAGATCGCGACAAGTTCGGCCGAAGCGTTGAAAGCAGCGAAGGAGACCTGCTCGAAGTCGCCTTCGAGCAGGTCCTGGGCCACCAATTTGGCGGCGAGCTCCGGTTTCGCGACCAGGTCGGGCGCGAACATGCCCTGATCCGAGTGCCCGAATCGGCCCTCGCGCAGCGCGAGCAGCCCAGCCGCTGTCGCGGACAGGGCCACAACCACGACTGCCACTGCCAGGCTGATCCAGAGCCGCTTGCGACTCTTCCGCCGGTGCGGCGCCGACGCTGCGGGCTCCTGCCCTATCGGGGCCGGGTCGTCCTGGGCCGGGGCGGGCTGGCACGGGACGTCCTGGGACGGGACGGCCTGGAGCGCAGGCCCGGATGGCGCGTCGCCAGCGGTTTCGAGGGCCGCCCCAGTCGGGGCTGACGCCGGCGCCCGGGCCGCCAAAGCGGCATCGACCTTGGAAGAGTGCAGTTCACGCAGCCAATCGGCCAGAGCCGGGTACAGTGCGGGGTGGGCGGCCACATCAGGCGCCAAGGCCGGGAAAGCGCCGGCGATGGTCATCAGATCGGCGGCGCTGAGCGCCGGATCGCGCAGTGATTCGCGGGCTGCCTGCTCGCCTTGGGTCGGGTCGAACATGATGGCCACCATCCTTGCTCTTGATCGTGGAAGCACTCCGGCGGTGTCCGGCCCGAGGTCGACCGCATCGCCAAGGAACATCAAGAGTCTAGCGAGTGGTCGACTTCGTGTTCGGGGCGGCCCAGATCCGACCGGGACGCGGCCTCACCTGCTCCGGCAGGGCCTCCGGGCGGGGG
>JAISCU010000339.1 GCA_031265345.1 Bifidobacteriaceae bacterium | reverse complement strand
GGTGGCAGCAGTCTTCCGCCCATCGTCTCACGACCAGGGGTCATGACAACAGTTGGCTCAAGCTTTGGGTGAAGTTCAAGAACCAGCCCGGCACAATACCGAGCGCCAACGTGAAGGCCAGGGAGACCCCCACGGCGATCTGGGTCAGGCCGAGCGTGCGGACCCCCACCCCGACGCCTCCGGCCAGCTCCGCCGAGTCCTCCGGAGGCGACTCGAAGAACATGGCCACGATCACGCGGGCGTAGAAGAACGCCGCCGCCGCCGAACAAGCCAGGCCGATGATCGCCAGCACCGCCGCGCCAGCACCGAACGCGGCCCCGAAGACCGCGAACTTGCCGACGAAACCTGAGGTCAACGGTATGCCCGCGAAGGACAGCAAGAAGATCGCGAAGGTCCCCGCCAGCAGCGGCGAGCGTTTGCCCAGCCCCCGCCACTGGTCCAAGCCGGTGGCTTCGCCGCGCATGTGCCCCTCGGAGTCGACTTCGCGGACCAACGCGATCACACCGAACCCGCCCACTGTCGCGACACCGTAGGTGAACAGGTAGAACAGCGAGCCGCTGAGACCGTCCGCGGTCAGCGACGCGACGCCGGTCAAGATGAAGCCGGCGTGGGCGATGGCCGAATAAGCCAGCATCCGCTTGACGTCCTTTTGGACCAGGCCGACCACAGTGCCGACCACCATCGTCAGGATCGACACCGTCCACAGCACCGGTTTCAGATCCCAGGTGAGGGACTCGACCACGGAATACAGCACGCGCAACAAAGCGCCGAAGGCGGCGATCTTGGTGCAGGCCGCCATGAACCCGGTGATCGGGGTGGGCGCGCCCTGGTAGACGTCCGGCGTCCAGGAGTGGAACGGCACCGCGCCGACTTTGAAGAACAGGCCGACCAGGATCAGCACCACGCCGACCACCAGGATCGGGTCGAGGCCGGTGGCGGACCGGACAGCCCCGGCGATCCCGCTCAGCCTCAGGGAGCCGGTGGCGCCGTACACCCAGGCCGCGCCGAACAGGAAGAAGGCCGACCCGAACGCTCCCAGCAGGAAGTATTTCAGGGACGCCTCTTGGGACAGCAGCCGCCTGTGCCGGGCCATGCCCGCGAGCAGGTACAGCGGCAGCGACAGGACCTCCAGCGCCACGAACAGCGTGATCAAGTCCGCGGCGGCGGGGAACAGCATCATGCCGCCAGTCGCGAACAGCACCAGCGGGTAGACGTCCGTCTGGCTCATGCCGCGACGGCGGGCCTTGTGCTCGTAGTCGGAGCCGGGAACAGCGGCGGCCTGCGGCGCGAAGGAATCGTCGCCCTGGACCGTCCGGTCCGCTATCACCAACAAGCCCAGCAGAGCGCAGGCGGCGATGGCCAACTGCAGATAGAGCGTCATCGGATCGACGATGACTGAGCCCTCGGTCTCCGGGACCTTGGAGGAACTCCAGTTCAGAGCCAGTTGCAGCGCCGTCAGCCCGGCGGCGGCCACCGCCAGCAGCGCCACGGCCGCTTGGACCACCCGCAGGTAGGGGGGCTGGGACACCACCCCTCCGCGACCGCGATGCGAGGCCACCGCTTCGATCAAAGTGGAGGCCACGGCCGCTCCGAGGACGATCAACACCGGTGTCAAGGTGGTCCAGTCGAGGTTGATGGCGGGCGCAGCGGCTAACCAGAGAGCGGCGCTCATGGCTGGCCTCCTTCCTGATCGACGCCGACTAAGACGTCATCGGCTGGGCCCATCGCGGTTCCCGGCGCAGAGTCCTCGACCGACGTGACGGTCTCAGCCGCCGGGCCTTTCAGCACGTCGACGGCGGGCCGCGGGTAGAAGCCCAGCACCAGCATCAAGGCGATCAGCGGCCCGACCACCCAGAGTTCGCGCCCGCCCAGATCGACCGTCCCGGTCAAGTCGTCGCGGACGGGGCCGGTGAAGATCTTCTGGTAGGCGATCAAGATGTACAGGGCCGCCATGATCACGCCGAGCGCGGAGATCACCGCCGCGACCGGCACGCGCTCGTAGGTCCCGGCCAGGACCATGAACTCGGACACGAAGGTGGACAGGCCCGGCAGCGCCACGGCGGACAGGCCCACCACCAGGAAGGTCCCCGCCAGCATCGGCGTGGTGCGCTGCAGGCCGCCGCCCATCTGGGACATGTCCTGGGTGCCCCGCCGCGCGATCAGGAATCCGGCCAGCAGGAACAACGCCCCGGTCGATAGCCCGTGGTTGACCATGTAGAAGGCCGAGCCGACCTCGGCGGTCTCGGTGAAAGCGAAGATCCCCAGCACGATGAACCCGAAGTGTGACAACGAGCTGTAGGCGAGCAACCGCAGAATGTCGTTCTGACCCAGCGCCAGGAACGCCCCCCAGAAGATCGAGACCACGGCCAGCACTATCACCACCGGAGCCGCCCAGCGCGAGGCCTGCGGGAACAGCGGGAGGCACAGAGCCACCATGCCGAAAGTGCCGACTTTGTCCAAGACGCCCACGAGCAGCACCGACGTGCCGGGCTTGGCCGCCTGAGCGGCATCGGGCAACCAGGTGTGGACCGGGAACATGGGGGCCTTGACGGCGAAGGCCACGAAGAAGGCCAGGAAGATCAACCGTTCCGCCTGCACGGAACCCCAGTCGGCGCCGACCAGCGAATCGATCATGAAACCGGTCGGGCCGCCCGGGCCCTCGGTCCAGACCGCGATCACCCCGGCCAGCATCACCAGTCCGCCCGCCAGCGAGTAGAGCAGGAACTTCAGAGCCGCCTTCTTGGCGTTGGCCCCGCCGAACGAGCCGATCAGGAAGTAGACCGGGATCAGCATGGCCTCGAACAGGAGGTAGAAGAAGAACACGTCGCGGGCCGCGAAGACCGCGATCATGAAGGTCTCGAGGACCAGCACCAGGGCAGCGTAGTGGGCCTGCTTCGCGGGCGAGGACTGCTCGCGCCAAGCCGCCAACAGCACCACCGGCACCAGCACCGCCGACAGGAGGATCAGCACCAGGCCGGTCCCGTTGATCCCGACCGCGTAGGAGACGCCGAACGAGGGGATCCATTCGACCCGCTGGGCGAACTGGACGGCGCCGGCCGAGGGGTCGAACTGCAAGGCCATCACGATGCCGACGGCCAGCACGGCCAACGACCACAAGAAGGCGATGTGGCGGGCATAGCGCCGGACGGGTCCGCCCGCCAGCCAGACGACCAGCGCGCCGACGGTCGGGGCGACGATCAACACCGTGAGCCAGGGGAAAGTCTGCATGGTCATTCCTCTTTACTCCTCACATCCTGCCGGCCAGGACAATTGCCGTCAGGAGGATCACGCCCGCCAGCATGGTCGCCGCGTAGGAACGCGCGTAGCCGTTCTGCAGCCGGGCGACCAGGCCGCCCACGCCTTGGAACAGCCAGGCGAGGCCGCGCACGGCCCCGTCCACGACATCGTCATCGGTCTTAGTGGTTCCCCGGACCAACACCTGGCCGGGCCGGACAAACAGCGCGTGGTTGACGGTGTCCTGGTAGAGGTCGGCGCGGGCCGCCCGGACCAGGCCGTCGGCGGCCGGAGGCAGGATCGGCACCACGGCCTTGGCGGAGCCGAACCGAACCCAGGCGATCCAGGCGCCGACCACGACCAGCACGAAAGTCAAAGCCATGATCACGTAGGCGTTGATGACCGGCTCGCCGTGATGGCCCTCGACCAGCGCCGGGGCCAGGTACTCGTCGAACTTGACGACGGTCAGGATCAGGCCCAGGAAGACCGAGCCGAGCGCCAGGATGATCATGGGCACCGTCATCAGGCCCGGACTCTCATGCGGGTGCTGGCCGTCCGTCCAGCGGGCTTTGCCCTGGAAGACCATGAAGAACAGCCGCGACATGTAGAAGGCGGTGATCCCGGCGCCGAACATGGCCACCAGGCCGAACACCCAACCCTGCCAGATGGCGCCGTCCGGCGCCACGAAAGCCTGCTCGATGATCTTGTCCTTGGAGAAGAAACCGGCGAACGGCGGTACGCCCAGGATCGCCAGCCAGCCCATCATGAACGTCAGCCAGGTGATCTTCATGGCTTTGTCGAGATTGCCGAACCGGCGCATGTCGACCTGGTCCTTCATGGCGTGCATGACGGAGCCCGCGCCCAGGAACATCCCGGCCTTGAAGAAACCGTGCGTGACCAGGTGCATGATCGCGAAGATCCCGCCGACCGGACCGAGGCCCGCCGCCAGCATCATGTAACCGATCTGCGACATGGTCGAGGCCGCCAGGGCCTTCTTCATATCGTCCTTGGCGCAACCGACGATCGCGCCGTACAGCAGCGTGATGGCCCCGACTATCAGCACCGCCAGCCGGGCGCCCGGCGTGTGCACGAAGATCGGTCCGGAGCGCACCACCACGTAGACGCCCGCCGTCACCATGGTGGCGGCGTGGATCAGGGCCGACACGGGAGTGGGACCCGCCATGGCGTCGCCCAGCCACGATTGGAGCGGGAACTGGGCCGATTTGCCGCAGGCCGCCAACAGCAGGCAGAGCCCGATCAAGGTCAACGTGGTCGCGGAAGCGGCCCCTGCGGAAGCGAACACGCCATCGAAGGACACAGTGCCGAACTGCGCGAACATGATCATCATGGCGATCAACATGCCGACATCGCCGACCCGGTTCGCGATGAAGGCCTTCTTGGCCGCCACGGCGTATTCGAGCCGCTGGTTCCAGAAGCCGATCAGCAGGTAGGACGCCAGGCCCACACCCTCCCATCCGACGAACAGCACCAGGTAGGAATCGGCCAGCACCAGCAACAGCATGGCCGCCACGAACAGGTTCAGGTAGGCGAAGAAGCGCCGCCGGTCGGGATCGTGCGCCATGTAGGCGACCGAGTAGATGTGGATCAAGGTGCCCACGAAGGTGACCAGCAGCACGAAGGTCAAGGACAGTTGGTCCACCCTCAGACCCAGGTCCACTGTGAAGGAGCCGCCGGAGATCCAGGTGAACAAGGCGATGTCCTGGACGCGGTCCGCCACCGGCCGGGACAGCAAGTCGATGAAGGCCCACAGGCCGACCACGAAAGCCGCCGCCGATGCCGCCACCCCGAGCAGGTGCCCCCACTTGTCTCCGATTCGCCCCACCACGAGCAGCAGGCCAGCGCTGACCAGAGGTATGGCGATCACTAGCCAGCTCAGTTGCCCGGCCAGAGAGGCTGCCTGATCGGCTGAGCCCTCACCGGCGGCCAGTACGAGGTTGTTGATCATGGGTCAGTGCCTCAGCAGATTCTCGTCGTCGACGCTGACAGTGCGCCGGGTTCGGAACAGGGACACGATGATGGCCAGGCCGACCACCACCTCGGCGGCGGCCACCACCATGACGAAGAAGGCCGCCAGTTGGCCGTCCACGTTCCCCCACATTCGAGAGAAGGCCAGGAAGGCGAGGTTGGCGGCGTTCAGCATCAGTTCGATCCCCATGAACACGACGATCGAGTTGCGCCGCACCATCACCGTGACGGTGCCGATGGTGAACAGCACCGCCGCCAGGATCAAGTAGGCCATGACGCTCATGGCTTCACCTCCGGTTCGGCCGGGCTATCAGGCGGGCTCCCGGCTCGGCCAGGGGACTGGTCGGGCGCGGAGTCCACGGCCGGCCTCTCGGCGGGCGGCGGGACCACGTCCGGCCGCCGCGCGCTCGGGACCCGCTCCTCGAGTAAATCCTGTCCCAGGCCGCGCAGGGTGTGGACCTGGCCGCGCATCCGCAGCGAGGACGGCACCGAGTCTTCGATGATCTGGCCCTCGGCGTCGATGGCGGGGACGTCGGCGGCGTTGTGGCGCGCGTAGTTGCCGGGCGCCGGCGGCGGCGTCAGCCGCATGCCGCGTTTGGTCCTGATCTCCATCATCTCGCCCTGGGTCACCGGCTTGGTCAGGCGCACCCGGTGGGTCAAGATGACCGCCCCCATGGCCGCGATGATCAGCAGGCAGCCCGTGATCTCGAGCGTGAACGCGAAATCGCCGAACAACAGATCGGCGACGGCCCCGGCGTTGTTCCCGCCCGAGGCCTCCTCGGCCCCGATCGCGAAAGTGAAGGTGGAGCGGAACACCGCCCCGGCCAGCACCACCAGCAGCCCCAGGCCGAACACGGCCCCGATCCAACGCTGCCCGCGGATCGTCTCGATGAACGAGTCCGACACGTCCACTCCGACCAGCATCAGCACGAACACGAACAGCATCATGATCGCGCCGGTGTAGACCACGACTTGGACTATCCCCAGGAAGGGCGATCCCAGCCCGACGTACAGGAAGGCCAATCCGACCATCGTGACCATGACCGAGCAGGCGGTGAGGACCGCCCGTTTCGAGAAGAGCAACGCCGAGGCGCCCAGCACCACGATCGGCCCGATGATCCAGAACAGGACCTGTTCGGCGGTGGACATAGTCAGTCCGGCGTTCATGCCGCGCCTCCCTTCTGAGCCGCGCCGTCCCCGGAACGATGCCGCGCGACCCATTCGGCCTGCTGGTCGGTTGGCCCCGTGACCTTGCCGGAGTAGTAGTCGTCGTCGCTCAGGCCCTCGACCATCGGGTGCGGGGCCGCCAACATGCCCTCTTCGAGCGGCGCCAGCAATTCGTCCTTGGTGTAGATCATGTCCTCGCGGTTCGGCGCGGACAGCTCGTAGAAGGTGGTCATGGTCAGCGCGCGGGTGGGACAGGCCTCGATGCACATGCCGCAGAAGATGCAGCGCAGGTAGTTGATCTGGTAGACCCGGCCGTAGCGCTCCCCGGCCGAGTACTGCTCGTCCGGGGTGTTGGCGCCGGCCTCGACGAAGATCGCATCGGCCGGGCAGGCCCAGGCGCACAGCTCGCAGCCGACGCATTTCTCCAGGCCGTCCGGATAGCGGTTGAGCTGGTGGCGGCCGTGGTAGCGGGGGAACGGCGCCGGGTACTTGCCTTTGAACGGGTACTGCTCGGTGACCGGTTTGGCGAAGAAGGTCCGCAGCGTCACCCCGAAACCGGCCCACGGCGCCACGCCTGAGGCGAGGAAGCCTTTCTTCTTGCGGCTCGGATCGAGAGCCGTGTCCTTTCGCGGGCTCACTGGTCCTCCTCCTTGATCTGGGGAGCGTCGAACTCCTCGGTCACGGCCACCGCCACCCGCTCGGCCCTCGCCGAGGGCGGCAACACCTGGCCCGGCAGCGGTGGAACCGGGAAGCCGGCCGCGAACGCGTCGATCTCGACCGGCTCGTCCGGCTGGTCCTGGGGTGGTTCCGGCACCGGCCAGAACCAGATGATGATGAACAGCACCACCACCCAGGACAGGATCGGCACGGCCCAATCGTTGAAGTGGTAGTTGGTGAACTCGTCCACCGCGCGGATGGCGGTCAGGATCACGATCCAGGCCAGCGCCACCGGCAGCAGGCCCTTCCAGCCCAGTCGCATGAACTGGTCGTAGCGGAACCGGACCACGGTGCCCCTGATCCAGACGAAGACGAACATCAACAACCAGGTCTTGGCCAGGAACCAGAGGATGGTCCAATAGCCGGTGTTGAGCACGCCGTCCCCGATCGAGCTGAGCGGCCAGGGCGCCCGCCAACCGCCCAGGAACAGGGTGGTGCACACCGCCGAGACGTTCAGCATGTTGATGTATTCGGCGAGGAAGAACCAGGCGAACTTCATCGACGAGTACTCCGTCATGTATCCGGCCACCAGTTCGCCCTCCGCCTCCGGCAGGTCGAACGGCAAGCGGTTGGTCTCGCCGACCATCGCGATGATGTACAGGAACAGGCTCGGGGCCAGCATGACGCCGTACCAGAGCTTCGATTGCGCGCCCACGATGGTCGAGGTGGACATCGAGCCGGACATGATGAACACCGTCACCAAGCTCATGCCCATGACCAGTTCGTAGGAGATGATCTGGGCGGTCGAGCGGACCGAGCCGAGCAGCGAGTAGGTGGACCGCGAAGACCAGCCGCCCAGGACTATCCCGTAGACCCCGACGGCTGTGACCGCGAGGATGTACAGCACGGCCACTGGGAAATCGGTCAACTGCAGCGGTGTGGAGCGTTCCGTGAAGGGGATGGTGACCTGGCCGCCGATGGGGATGACCGCGAAGACCATCAGCGAGGCCGCCACCGAGATGCCGGGGGCCACGATGTAGGTCAGTTTGTCCGCCCGCGAGACGTTCATGTCCTCTTTGAGCAGGAGCTTCAGCGCGTCGAAGACCAACTGGAACAGCCCGAAGGGACCGCGCACGTTGGGGCCGATCCGTTGCTGCAGGCGGGCCACCACTTTGCGTTCGAACCAGATCGCGATGATGACCGAGACCAGGGCGCAGATCAGGATCAAGATGGCTTTGACCGCCACGATCCAGCCGTTGTCGTCACTGAAATCGGCCACCACCTCACCACCTGCGGCCGCCTCGGCGGCCAACACGCTGGCAATCATTGCTCAACCTCCTTGACGCTGCGACCAGCGGATATATCGACCAGGTCGCCGTCCACCGCCGCCAGGACCGCTCCCACCCAGCTACCGGGCGACTTGGCGGGCAGGTGGACCACGTCCCCGGGCAGGTCGTCTATCGCGACCGGCAGGCTGATAGTGCCGACGGCGGTCGAGACGTCGAGGCAGTCGCCTGGTCCCACACCCACGGTTTCAGCCGTGGCAGCGCTCACCCTGGCTCTGGGAGCGGGGGCCGATGCCGCTAGGTGGGGTTCGCCGTCCAGCCCGGCCGAATCGTCCACCAGATAGCGCCAGGTCGACAACCGGGCTTGCCCGCTCGCCGGGGCCGCGGCGGCGACCGGCGCGACCGCCGGAGCGGGCGGACGCGCGGGCGGTTCTCCCAGCCAGCGCAGAACTTGATGGGCCGTCGCCAACTCGCCGATCCGGGCCTCGAAGCCGAGCGCGTCGGCCAAGACCTGTAGCACCTTCGCGTCCGAGAGTGCCGTCGAGGTCAGGACTTGCGGGAAGGGGCGCATCCGGCCCTCCCAGTTGATGAAGGTGCCGGCCTTCTCCTGCGGCGGCGCGACCGGCAGGACCACGTCCGCCCAGGCCCTCATGGCGTCGCCGCGGACTTGCAGGGCCACCACCTTGGCCGCCTCGAAGGCCGCCGAAGCGGCTTTCGGATCGGGCAGGTCCGCCACTTCCAGGCCGCCGACCAGCAGGGTGTCGATCTCGCCCGCCGCGGCCGCCGCGATGATGCCTGGCAGGTCGAGCCCTGGATCGAGGCCCAGCGCTCCCCCGAAGACTGTCTCGGCGGCATCGGCGTCCAAATCTTCGATCATCCGGCCGGCTGGCGCCAGGCCCGGCAGCAGCCCCGCCTCGAGGGCAGCCCGCTCGCCGGCGCGGCGCGGGATCCAGACCAACTTGGCGCCCAAGCGCTGGGCGGCGTCGAGGGCGGCGGTGTAGGCGCCCGGCGAGGTCGCCAGGCGTTCGCCGACCACGATCACGCCCCCTGCCAGCGCGGCGGCCAGCCCAGCGGCATCGTCGGCAGAATTGGGGACTGTCCCCATTTCTGTTGAGGCGTTCGCCAAATGGGTGAGAGCCTCGGCCTCTGCGCCGGGTGGGGTTTGCAGGAGCTGGCCGTTCAAGCGCCTCAGCCCGCGCGAGGCGAACGGGGCTATCGAGTAGACCTTGGTCCCGGCTTCGCGCAGGCGCAGGAACATGATCCCGCCCTCGTCCTCGGGCTCGAACCCGGCCAGCAGCACAGCGGGCGCCTGGACCAACTCATCCATCGTCACGCCAGTTCCGGAACCAGCCACGAAGTGCGCCAAGAACTGGGCCTCCTCGCGGCTGGAGGGACGCGACCGGAAATCGACCGAGTCCGTCCCGAGGACCGCGCGGGCGAAGACCGAATAGGCGTAGGCGTCCTCGAGCGTCAGCCGACCGCCCGGCAGCACGGCGGCGCGCTTGGCCTGACCGAGGATCGCAGCGGCGGCCCGGATGCCCTCCGGCCACGACACCTCGACCAGTTCGCCGTCACGGCGGACCAGCGGGCGAGCCAGCCGGTCCGGCGCCACCTGCCAGCGGAAGCCGAAGCGGTCCTTGTCGCTGATCCACTCCTGGTTCAGCGACGGATCGTCGCCGGACAAGCGCCTGAGCACGGTGCCGCGCCGGTAATCCACCCGGATGGCCGAGCAGTTGGAATCATGCTCCGCCACGGTCTCGGTGCTGACCAGGTCGAACGGCCGGGCCCGGAAGCGGTATTCGGCGGAGGTCAAAGCGCCGACCGGGCAGATCTGGATGATGTTCCCGGCGAAGTAGCCCGCGAACGGTTGCCCGTCCACGGCCGGGATGTCCCCGACCAACTCGTCGGCCTGCTCGTCCGGGACCCCGGCCACGCCCAGCACGTCGGCGTCGAACCGGCCGATCTGCTGGCTGGCGCCGCGCAGCTGCAAGGCGATGAACGGATCGCCGGGGATCTGGGCGGCGAAGCGGGTGCAGCGCTGGCAGAGCACGCAGCGCTCGCGGTCCAGCAGGATCTGCGGCGTCAGGGACAGCGGCTTGGCGAAGGTGTTCTTCTTCTCCGTGAAGCGCGACACCGGCCGCCCGGCGGACATGGCCTGGTTCTGCAGCGGGCACTCCCCGCCCTTGTCGCAGATGGGGCAATCGAGCGGGTGGTTGATCAAGATCAACTCCGCCACCTGCTCCTGGGCGTCTTTGGCGGCCTTCGAGGTCAGTTGGGTGCCTACCACCATGCCGGGGGTCACGGTCATGGCGCAGGCCGGTTGCGGCTTCGGGAATGCCCGCAGCTTGCCTTCGGGGCCAGCCGGGGAGGCGACGTCCACCAAGCACTGGCGGCAGGCCGCCACCGGCTTCAGCAACGGGTGGTCGCAGAAGCGCGGGATCATGATCCCGGCCTCCTCGGCCGCCCGGATGATCAGGGTGTTCTTGGGCACCGACACCTCGATGCCGTCGATGGTGCAGGTGACCAGGTCTGGCGCGCTCACGGGGTCACCGCCCTTCCTCGGGGTCCCCGCGAAGTATCGGAGCGTAGCGGAGAACTTCGTGGGGTGAACTCAAATAGATAGGAAGCCGTGTGGTCGAAGGGGCACCGGCCCTCTTCGATGTGTTTGATGTACTCCGCGCGGAAGAACTTCAGCGACGAGGTCAGCGACGAGGGGGCGCCATCGCCCAGCGGGCAGAACGCCCGCCCGATAATCGATCCCGGTATGTCCTCCAAGATTTGCATGTCCTCCGCTTTGCCTTGACCGGATTCGATCCGCCGCAGCACCGCCCGCAGCCAGAAGGTGCCCTCACGGCAGGGGGTGCATTTGCCGCACGACTCGTGGGCGTAGAAGTCCATCCAGCGGCTGACCGCCCGGACCACGCAGACCGTCTCGTCGAAGCACTGCAGCGCGCGGGTGCCGAGCATGGACCCGGCCGCCACGACCGAGTCGTAGTCCAACGGCACGTCGAGTTGTTCCGGTGTGAACATGGGTGTGGACGATCCGCCCGGCATCCAGAACTTCAACTCGTGGCCGTCGCGGATGCCGCCTGCCAATTCGAGCAACTCGCGCATGGTGATGCCGAGGGGCGCCTCGTACTGGCCCGGCCGCTTGACATGGCCGGACAGCGAGTAGATGGCCACGCCGGTCGATTTCTCGGTGCCCATCGACTTCCACCAATCGGCGCCGTTCTCCACGATCCACGGCACCGAGGCGATCGACTCGACGTTGTTGACCACGGTCGGTCGCGCGTAGAGCCCGGCCACGGCCGGGAACGGTGGCTTCAGGCGCGGTTGGCCGCGACGGCCCTCAAGGGAGTCCAGCAGGGCCGTCTCCTCGCCGCAGATGTAAGCGCCGGCGCCGGCGTGGACGGTCAGTTCGAGGCTGAAGCCCGAACCCATGACCGAGTCTCCGAGCAGCCCGGCCGCGCGGGCCTCGTCCGCCGCCGCCAGCAGGCGCCGGTAGACGTGCACCACCTCGCCGCGCAGGTAGATGAAGGCGTGATGGCAGCCGATGGCGAACGACGTGATGATGACGCCTTCGATCAGCGAATGCGGATCGGCCATCATCAGCGGGATGTCCTTGCAGGTGCCGGGCTCGGATTCGTCGGCGTTGACCACCAGATAGCGCGGTCCGCCGTCCGGTGGCGGCAAGAAGGACCATTTCACGCCGGTCGGGAACCCGGCCCCGCCGCGACCGCGCAGGCCCGAGTCTTTGACCGTGTTCAAGACCTCGGCTGGGTCCATCTTCAGGGCCTTCGCCAACGCGCCATAGCCACCGGACCGGCGGTAGGCGTCCAACGTCCAGGACCGCTCGTTGCCCCAACGGGAGGTGAGGAGGGGGGCCAAGGTGCTCACTTCGTCTCATCCCCTTTGCTCGCGGGCGCCGACCCAGCCACCGGCGGACTCGGGTTTGGCGGCGGAACTGGTGGCACGGCATCGTCCACCGACGCGGCCACCGACGGCACCGGCTGGCCGGGCGCGGACCAACCCTCGGCGGCGGCCAGCTCGAGGCCTTCCAGCGACGGCTCGCCAGCGCCAGGGCCCTGACCGGCCAGGCCGTCCTCGAAGCCGGCCAAGACCCGCGACACCTCCTTGAAGGTGACCAGCTTGTCCGGGCCGCGAGTCGGGCGCACCGGCTTGCCCTCGCGCAGGTCCTGGACCACCTGGACGGCGCTGGCCGGGGTCTGGTTGTCGAAGAACTCCCAGTTGACCATCATCACGGGCGCGTAATCGCAGGCCGCGTTGCACTCGATCTTCTCCAGCGTGAACAGGCCGTCCTCGGTGGTCTGGTCGTTGCCCACCGCCAGGTACTCGCTGAGCCGCTCGTAGATCGCGTCACCGCCCATCAGCCCGCAGAGCGAAGTGATGCACACGCCGAGCGTGTACTTGCCGTTGGGCTGGCGCTTGAACTGGGAGTAGAACGTCGCCACCGCCGAGACCTCGGCGGCGGTCAAATCGAGCGTCTCGGCGCAGAACGCGATCCCGTCCGGCGAGACGTAGCCGTCCATCGACTGCGTCAGGTGCAGCAGGGGCAGCAGGGCGCTGCGCGGCGAGGGGTACCGCGCGATCACTTGGGCGGCATCGGCCTTGAGCGAGTCAAGGGTCGTGGCGGCGTAGGTCATCGGTCCACTCCTCCCATCACCGGATCGATCGAGGCCAGGTTGACCACCACGTCGGAGATGGTGCCCCCGTTGCAGAGGGTCGCCATCGATTGAAGGTTGTTGTATGAGGGGTCGCGCATATGGACCCGGTAGGGCCGGGTCCCGCCATCCGACACGACGTGGACGCCGCAAACCCCCTTGGCGTGCTCGATGGCGTGGAAGGCCTGGCCTTCTGGCACCCGGAAACCCTCCGTCACGAGCTTGAAATGATGGATCAACGACTCCATCGAAGTGGCCATGATCTCCTTGACGTGGTCATGCGACTGCCCCTGGCCGTCCGGGCCGATCTCCAGTTTGGCGGGCCAGGCGATGGCCGGGTCTTCGATCATGACCGGGCCCTCACCCATGGATTCGAGCTTGTCGATGCACTGCGCGATGATCTTCATCGACTCGCGCATCTCGTTCGACCGCACCAGGTAGCGCCCGTAGACATCGGCCGTCTCGGCGGTGCAGACCTCGAAATCGTAGTTCTCGTAGCCGCAGTAGGGCTTGTCTTTGCGCAGGTCGAGCGGCAGTCCGGCGGCGCGGACCATGGGGCCGGTGATGCCCAGCGCCATGCACGCGGCCAAGCTCAATTGGCCGATCCCGACCGTCCGGGCCTTCCAGATCGGGTTCGCCATGACCATGTTGTCGAAATCGTCCATGCCCCGGACCATCGAATGGTAGACGCCCTTGAGCCAGCCCAGAGCCTCCGGCGGCAGGTCCTGCGAGACGCCTCCGGGCCGGATGTAGGCGTTGTTCATCCGTTGGCCCGTCACCATCTCGAAGAACCTGAGCACCTGCTCGCGCTCGCGGAAGGAGATGGTCATGAGCGTGGTGCCCCCCAGTTCGTTGCCGGACGAGCCGAGCGCCACCAGATGCGAGGAGATCCGGGCCAACTCCATCATCAAGACCCTGATGGCCTGGGCGCGCTCCGGGATGCGCTCGGTGATGCCGGCCAGCTTCTCGACCGCCAGGCAATAGGCCGCCTCGTTCATGATCGAGGCGACGTAGTCCATCCTCGTCGCCAGGGCGGAGCCTTGCGCCCAGGTCCGGTACTCCATGGTCTTCTCGATGCCGGTGTGCAAGAAGCCCAGCGCCACCCGCGTCTCGCGGACGGTCTCGCCATCCAGTTCCAGCACCAACCGCAGCACACCGTGGGTCGAGGGATGCTGCGGCCCCATGTTGACGACCACCCGCTCCTCTTTGCGGCGGGACATCTCCTGGGCGATCTCGTCCCAGTCGCCGCCGAAAGCGACGAACTCCTCCGCCGCCTCGTCGATGGCCGCCTGGCCAAGGCTGGTCATGAGTAGCTCCTCCTTTGATCCGGCGGCGGCGTGGAAGCGCCCTTGAACTGCACGTCCACCCCGCCGAGCGGATAGTCCTTGCGCTGGGGGTGTCCCACCCAGTCGTTCGGCATCAAGATGCGGGTGAGGTCGGGGTGGCCGTCGAAGATGATCCCGAACATGTCGTAGGTCTCGCGCTCGTGCCAGTCCTGGGTCGGGTAGACGTCCACCAGGCTGGGGACGTGCGGGTCGCCGTCCGGCGCCGTCACCTCCAGGCGGATGATCCGGCGCTGATGCGTGACCGACATCAGATGGTAGACGGCGTGGAACTCACGGCCCTGGTCGCCGGGGTAGTGGACGCCGCTGACGCCCAACGACAACTCGAAGCGGAGGTCTTGGTCGTCCCTCAATAGCCTGGCCACCGTGGGCAGGTCCTGGCGGCGGATGAACAGGGTCAGCTCGTCGCGGTCCACCACGACCTTCTCGATCGCGCCGTCCACGCCCTCGTCTTGAAGGTCTTCTACCAAGGCGTCGACCGCGGCGTCGAACCAGCCGCCGTACGGGCGCGGGCTGGAGCCTTCGATCTGGACCAGTCTGGTGAGGCCGCCGAAACCGGAGGTGTCGCCCGAATCGTGCGCGCCGAAGGCGCCGTGGCGGACCTCGATGACCTCGGGGGCGCCGGAACTGGGGGCGCGGGGGGCCGTGATGTCGGTGCCGGCCGACCCGGCGGCATCGTCCACGGTATTCGTTGTCATACCAATAGCCCCCTCAACTCGCTGGTCGGAACCGCGCTCATCGCGGCCTCTTCGGCGGCGCGGGCGGCCTTGACCCGATCCACGCCCAGACCTTCCGCCTCGATCAGGCGGTAGAGCTCGATGATCGCGTGGATCAGCATCTCCGGCCGGGGCGGGCAGCCGGGGATGTAGACATCGACCGGCACCACATGGTCCACCCCTTGGACAATCGCGTAATTGTTGAAGATGCCGCCCGAGGAGGCGCAAGAGCCCATCGAGATGACCCACTTCGGGTCCGCCATCTGGTCGTAGACCCGGCGCACCACCGGGGCCATCTTGTGCGACATGCGCCCGTTCACCAGCATCAGGTCCGCCTGGCGCGGCGAGGCGCGGAAGACCTCCATGCCGTAGCGCGAGATGTCGAAGCGGGACGTGCCCACCGCCATCATCTCGATGGAGCAGCAGGCCAGGCCCATGGTCACCGGCCACAGCGAAGCGGCGCGGACGTGGTTGACCACTTTGGCGATCGTGGTGAGCGCGAAACCCTCCGGCGCGCGGCCCTCGACTCCGTCAGCCATCAGACGACTCGCCTCCGTCCCAATCGAGGCCGCCACGGCGCCATTCGTAGATCAACGGGACCGTGATGAGGGCCAGGAAGGCCATCATGGCGACAGTGGCGCCCAGCCCCAGAGCGCTGAAGTTGGCGGCCCACGGATAGAGGAAGACCACCTCGATGTCGAAGATGATGAAGCTCATGGCCACCAAGTAGAAGCGGACCGGGAAACGACCGCCCTCGCGAGGATGCGGGCTGGGGTCGATCCCGCACTCGTATTCCTCCAGTTTGGCTTTGTTGTACCGGTGCGGGCCGATCACCCAGCTGGCGGCCAGGCCGCCGAACCCCATGACGACCGCGACCGCCAGCATCGCCAGGATGGGCACATACGGGTTGGTCACTTGAAACCTCCACCTTGGTGTGGCCGGGCGCGCATCATGCGGCCGGCGCCATTCGAGCAAGCGTAGCGATGGTCCTGTCCATCCAATCACCACCACGCGGTTCATAGAGATCGCTGAGAAGCTTCATGACAAGTCTCATCAACGTGGGCCGGGGCAGCCCGTACCGAGTGCAGACCCGCATCACCGCGGGGTGTTCGATCAATTTCACAAAAACTCTCCCCAAAGAGAAATACCCTCCCAATGATTCTTTCATCAATTCCGGGTACCTCCTGAGCGCGGCCTGGCGGCTCTCCCCGCTTGGACGCGCCAGCGCTTGGGCGATCACCCCCGCCGCGACCCTGGCGGACTGCAGAGCATAAGCGATCCCCTCGCCGTCGAAAGGCGAGACCATCCCGCCCGCGTCCCCCACCAGCACCAGTCCCCTGGCGTAGAGGGGCTGGCGGTTGAAGGCCATCGGCAGGGCGGCCGAGCGGGGTCTGTCCTCCACGTCGCTGGACGTGAAACCCCACCTGGGTCCCAGGGTGTCGAGCCATTTGCTCAGGAGGTGCCGGTAGTTCGTCTTGACTTGGGCGGCGGCCTGGGCGCTCGAGCTGACCGAGCCCACGCCGACGTTCACAAGGCCGCCCGCCTCCGGGAACACCCAGCCGTAGCCCGGCATCAGCTTGCCCTCCTCGGGCGGGCCGTCCCACAGTTCCAGGTGCGACTCCATCCAGTCCAACTGGCCCTCGCGGCTGGGCGGCTTGGTCAGCCTGATGCGGGTCCTGACGGCCACCCCGACCGGGCGGTTGGCTTTCTTTTGACGTCCGATGGCGGTGGCCAGCCTCGCCGAGACGCCGTCCGCCGCCACCACGATGGGCGCCCGGAACTCGAGCTCGCCCTCCTTGGTGGTGGCTCGCACGCCGACAACTCTGCCGGTGCTGTCATCCAGGATGGGGGCGGTGACGGTGGTGTCCTCCAGCAATTCGGCGCCGGCCCGCTGGGCGTGCCGGGCCAGCCTCAGGTCCAGCTTCTCGCGGGGCAGGGTCAGGCCGAAGTCCGGGAAGGAGGCCAGCTGTGGCCAGGGGAGCTCCAGTTCGTGGCCGCCGCCGAAGACCCGCAGGCCCCGGTTGCGCATCCAGCCATCTTGTGCGCGGAAAGGGACGCCGAGGTAGATCAATTCCTTGACCGCCCTCGGGGTCAGGCCGTCGCCGCAAGCCTTGGCGCGAGGAAAGGCCGACTTCTCAAGCATCAGCGTCTCGATCCCAGCGCCCGCTAGGTACGCTGCGATGGCGGACCCAGCGGGTCCAGCGCCGACGACGATGACATTCGATTCGCCACCTGAGCTCGGATGCACAGGGCAGCCTTTCACGTAAATTGACCTGGAACACACAGATTCTACATAAGCTGGCTGTGAAG
Source organism: Bifidobacteriaceae bacterium (assembly GCA_031265345.1). The sequence continues at coordinate 1,809 of JAISCU010000339.1, read as the reverse complement.
TTTGCACAAGCATGGGCTTATTGCGCGGCGGTAATTACAGAACAATGATGTCGCTTTATTTGATGGCGATTGGCTCGCTATTGGGCAAATCCGCTGTGCAGCGCCACGATCCCGCCCATCAGGTTGCGGTGCCCGGCGCCCTCCCAGCCGGCCAGTTCCAGTTGGCGCTCGAGTTCTTGCTGGTCCGCCCAGGCCCAGATCGAATCCGCCAAGTAACGGTAGGCCGGGGAGTTGGTCGCCACCAGTTTCGCCAGTGCGGGCATGATGTTGCTCAAGTACCAGCGATACAGCGCCCTGTAGGGAAGCAGGACGGGCCGCGAGAACTCGCAGATGACGATCTTCCCGCCCGGTCTGGTGACCCGCCTCAACTCGCGCAGCGCCTGCGGGACGTCCTGGACGTTGCGCAGCCCGAACGAGATGGTCACCTTGTCGAAAGTGGCGTCCGCGAACGGGAGGTGCGCCGCGTCGCCACCCACCAGTCCGACCCGCCGCGACCATGCTCCCAGCCGCCGCTGGCCGCGCCGGAGCATCCCCTCCGAGAAATCGCAAGCCACCACCTGCGCGCCGCGCTTAGCCAACGCCAGCGACGAAGTGCAGGTCCCGGCTGCCAGGTCGAGTATCCGCTCGCCAATTCGGGGAGCGACTTCTTCGATCGTCTGGCGGCGCCACCAGCGCACCAGGCCGACGGTCATGACGGCATCGGCGAAGTCGTAGTTCTCCGCCACTGTGTCGAACATGGCGGCGACAGTTCTCGGCTCTTTGGCTAGGTCGGCGGCTGTCACGCCTGCCATCATGGCACGCCCAAGTCGCGGATGGCACGTCCCCCAGTCCCAATTCTCGCCTGGAGCCCCCATGCTCCCCGCTTACGTCCGCACACGTCCGCGCATAAGGACAATTTGCACGATGCCGCCAGTGCGTCTCGCCGCGCCCGGTCGTCCGGGCCCCGTCCCAGGCCCCATACTTGGCCGCGCGTCGGGCCGACCGAAGGCCCTTTGCCTCAGGAGTCGGGTCTCCGGAGCTCCAGGGTCCCCCCGTCCGCCAGGTCGATGGTGAGGACATCGCCTTCTATCCCGTACCGGCCTGACAACGGACTCGGGCCGCCGTCGCTTTCTGTGATGGTGAGGGTTTCGCCGTCGGTCTGCCAAGTCTCGGGCGGATCGGAATGAGCGGTCAGGATTTGACCCCCCACCAAGCCGCCCGACCCCATCATGTAGACGGAATATCCCATGATGCCGTCTTTCTGCAGCACTATGCCGACCGCGACCGCCTCGTCCTCCTCGCCGGGTTCATAGTCCTCCAACGGCAGCACACCGATCTTGGAGTCCTGGTCGTAGTACAGCCATTGGCCCGTCAGTTCCTTCGTGGCAGTGTCGCCGCAGGCAGCCAGACTCAGTGCGAGGCCCGCGCCCACGCATCCCGCCAGAACTGGCGACCACCTTTTCTGCTTCATTTCGACTCCTCTCTGGCCCCCTTTGAAGCTTCTTTGCCACGAGCCTACGAGCCGCGGGTGGGCTCTGGGTCTGCTGCGAGCAGACAATCAGAGGCGCCGTCCCCGTGTCATAGGCCCGGAGGACGCACTCGTGTGATGGTGGGTCGGAGGGGCGGCGTTCAGCCGTCGTTCGCAGACCGGTCGGGGCGTGGCTCGTCGCTGGGTTTGCGGTGGCGGTGGTGGAGCAGGGGTGTGCGCTCCGGGTCGTACCAGGCGGGCGGCCGGAACTCCCACAACCCGTCCTCCCGCAGGTCCAACACCCAGTCCGGGGGCCTGGCTTTCGGCGGCTCGACCAGGCGGTGATGGCTTGGGCATAACAA
>JAISCU010000325.1 GCA_031265345.1 Bifidobacteriaceae bacterium | reverse complement strand
GCCGCGCCCCGGGGCGCGGCGCGACAGGGCCCGTCCCGGCAACGCCTGGCGTTGGTGCCTGGTCGGGCTGTTAGCGGTCGCGGCCATCACCCTGAGGCGCGACGCTCTCTACGCCTTCTTGCTCTTCACCGTGCTGGCCGCAGTCTTGTACCGGCCCGCCCGCAAGGCCCTGGCCCTCACCTTCGTCTCCGCGTCGATCCTCGGTCTGCTGCTCGATCCGGTTCTCTACAAGGGCATCATGGGCGCGAAGGAGGGCACATCGATCGCCGCCTATTCGGTGCCGTTGCAGCAATTGGCGCGGGTCTACAGCCGATCGCCGGACTCGCTGACGCCCGAGCAGCGCCAGCAATTGGAGTCCTTCGTCGAGCCGGAGGCACTCGCCGCCTATCGCCCGCAATTGGCGGACCCGGTCATGGTCGGCGCCAACGCCGACCGAATCGCCGCCGACACCAAGCGATTCGTCAAGCTCTGGGCAGAGATCGGCCTGGCCCACCCCGCCGAATATGTCGACGCCGCCCTCGCGAACACCGTCGAGGGCTGGCTGCCGGGAGCAGTGATCGACGCCTATGCCGCACCCGGCGCTGGTCCGCTCAACCCGACCGCCGGCACGAGCTACTTCTGCTTCGCCACCGAGCAGCCGGGGCAGGCGACTCCGAAGGGGCCTCAGTTCATCCACGACCTGTACGCCGACTTCTCGAAGTACTCACGCACCCCGTTCGAGATCCCAGTGTTGGCCTGGCTGTGGTCGCCCGGCACCTACCTCTGGGCGTTCGCCTTCGCCTTGGCGATCAGTTGGTCCGCGACCAGGCGCGGGCGGCCCAGCGCGTTCATGCCGGTGGCGCTGCTGCTATTGGCCACCTGCGCGCCCATCTTCCTAGGGCCGACCATGCTGGTGCGCTACTTCTTGCAACTCTTCTACTGCGCGCCCTTGCTGGCCGCGTTCCTGGCCGATCCGCGCGTCTGCGGCCTTCCCCCTGCCCAGGACAAGGTCGCCGCCCAGGGCGACAGCCATGCCGCGGCCCAGACTCACCAGAGCGCCGTCGAGCGCAGCCCGAGGACACCATGACTGAGAGACAAGCCCAAGTCAACCGACCGTCAAAGCCACTGCGCGCATTAGGCGCCAGCGTCAAGGGCCAGGTCCGAAGCCCGCTCGCCTGGTTCAGTGGTCTGGTCGCCGCAGCCGCGACAGTCATCGGGATGGACATGACGGCCTCGGGCGCCGTGTCATGGCTCGAACCGTGGCTGTACCTCCTGATCGCCGTAGCGACGCCAGTCTTCGCGACCGCTTTCGCCACCGCCCGCTACCTGGTTGAGCGCCCGCGACACCGACCACTGCCAAAATGGCGCAACCGCCCTCGCTCCTTCTTCTTCGACTGGGCCGTCATCTGGACCTGTTGGATACCCGTCTGGTTGTCCGGCTGGCCCGGCTTCTGGTGTTACGACGCGAACTCCACCCACTACGAGGTCCAGCACCACGCGGTCAGCACCTGGTGGCCGCCGCTGCACACCTACCTGTCCAACGGCGTCCAGATAGTGGTGGCCCGGCTGACCGGCTCGCAGAACCTGGGGATCGCCGCCTTCATCGCGCTGCAGTCGCTCATGACGGCCGCCGCCTTCGCCTACGCCCTGCGCCGCTTGCGGGCCTGGGGCGTGCCCCGCACGGTGCGCTGGGGCGGCCTAGCCTATTTCGCACTGTTCCCGACCATTTCGCTGTTCTCTTTGATGTCAACCCGCAACAACCTGTTCTCAGCGATCATGCTGACATTGGCCGTTTGCCTGGTCGATGCCATCAAACAGACGCCCCGCCCGAAGGGAAAGCAGTGGTGGCGCTGGGCACTGGTCGCCCTGGTGGCGGTCGCCGCAATCGCCACCAGGCGCGACGCGGTCTATGCCTTCCTCCTGTTCACGCCGGTGGTCCTGATCTTCTTCCGACCGGCCCGCAAGGCGCTCGCCGCCTGCTTCGTAACAGCGACCATCGCCGGGCTGTTGCTTGAACCCGTGCTCTACCTTCGCATCATGGGCGTCCAGAAGGCCATGACCGTGCACATGTACTCGGTGCCACTCCAGCAAATGGCTCGCGTCTACGCGATGGACCCAGACTCCCTGACAACCGAACAGCGCCAAGAACTAGAGTCGTTCGTCCGCCCCCAAAACCTGGCGCAGTACCGCCCCCAGTTGGCGGACAAACAGATCGTTGGAGCCTACGAGCCCCAAGTCGAGGGCAACACGAAGGCTTTCATCAGACTGTGGGCCGAGGTCGGCGCGACCCATCCCGCAGCCTACGTGGACGCGTTCGTGGCCTTGACAGTTCAGGGCTGGTTGCCTGGAGCGCTGATCGACGCCTATGCCATTGTGCCCGACGACCCCATCGATCCAGCCGCCGGCACCAGCTATTTCTGCTTCATCACCCAGTGGCCGGGCGTCGCGGACCCAAAGGGTCCGCAATTCATCCGCGACATCTATGGTGACTTCTCGAAGTACTCCCGCGTCCCCTTCGAGATCCCCGTGGTGTCGTGGCTCTGGTCGCCGGGGTCTTACCTCTGGGTGACGCTCTTCGCGTTTGTCTTGACCGCTGCTTGGGCCAAGCAGGCCAAGCAGGCCAAGAACGCCAGCCGGAGCACACGCGCCACCGGGGCCGGCCTTGAGACACACCAGACCCAAGACATGCAGGTCACCCAGGCCACACGGGGCCACCGAGACGCCTTCCTGCCAGTCGCGCTGCTGCTGCTGGCCACCTGCGTGCCGACCTTTCTAGGGCCGACCATGCTGGTGCGCTACTTCTTGCAACTCTTCTACTGCGCCCCGCTGGTGGCAGCCTTCTTGGCCGACCCGAGGGTCTACGAGGCTCCGAAGCCGCGCGACGAACCAGCCGATCACCAATCCGTGGCGATGCGCAGCGGCGGCGACAAGAAGCCACCGTTGCCGTAGCCCCTATAGAGGTTGACGAACCTCTCGGCTTTGTTCAGTCCGACTATGTCCGCGATGCCGTCGCCGGTCAGGTCCCCGCCCGCCATGAGGTCCCAGCCGTCCCAGCCTCCGCCGACCCACTGCTTCCTGGCGAAGCCTCCGCCGCTCACGCTGCGGTAGGAGTAGAGCTGGCCGGAGCTGTCGAGGCCCAGGATGTCGCCCAGCTTGTCGCCGGTAAGGTCGCCGGCGGCATGCAGCGTCCATCCGCCCCAGCCTCCGCCGACCCACCGACCAGCGGTGTTCTTGAACCCGCCCTTGCAGTCGCCCCGGTACAAGTACAGGTCTTGGGTCTTGCGGTGGATGGCGAGAAGGTCGCGGCAGCCATCTCCGTCAAGGTCCGCGGACGGCCTGGCGATGTAGTCGTTCCAACCCCAGCCGACCTGCTTGGAGGTGAAGTTGAAGTTCCCATCGTTGGCGTAGAGGATCAGCTTTCCCTGCGGATTGACCGACATCAGGTCCGCCGTGCCGTCGCCGTTCCAGTCCCCTGGCGCGAGGAGGGTGAAGCCGGTCCAGCCCCAGCCGATCTGCCGAGGTTCCCCGAGCTTGGTCGCCGAGGCCATCGGGAACATGAACAGCTTCCCGGACTGGTCCACAGTCAACAGGTCGGCTCGCCCGTCGCGGTTCATGTCGGGTGTGATCACAACTTGGGCGTACTTCTTGACGGGAGCGGTCCCCGGCGAATAGCCCCGGATCGTGTCCAGCTTCGCGTACAGGTAGCGCCCTGGGCAGGTGGTCGCGTTGACGTCGCGGTGGCCGGCCACGATCGGTTTGGACTGCTTCTTGGAGTCCTTCGGGTAGACCGTGTTGCCCTTGAGGGTGGTCAGCCCCGCCAGGCCGAGCCGCCAGGCCACCAGGCGACCGGCCGCGTCGAGGGCGGCGGCGCTCGGCTCGGCGCTCTCCATCGAGCCGAGGAAGCAAACGCCCGTCGAGCCGGTGTTGAACTCGAACGCGTGGGCCCCGACCACATTCTTGTCGACTCCGCCCTGGCGTCCTTCCCAGATGCCGCCGTACTTGTCGACCAGGAAGTTGTAGCCGATGTCGTCCCAGCCGTTGTTGCCCATATGCCAGCTTTGGATCGAACGGATGATCCCCGGCACCTGGGCCTGGGTGTAGGTGTTGGTGCCCTCTTGGTGGTGGATGATCGACCCGACCACTTTAGGCGCCACCTCCGGTTGGGCTTTGGGCGCGGCAGCGTTCCAGGAGGATCGCAGATTGATGGTCGGTTTGGGGGCCGATGCCGTGGGCGCGGCTCCCAGCGCCACGTCCAGGCTCTGGCCGCTCAGTTTGGAGACGCCCGCTGGGGAGACGCCCACCTCGGCCAGGCCGAATTGAGACGAGGTCGCCCCGCCAACCGCCCCGCCCACCGTCGTGCCAGTCGCCGAACCGGCCGCCCGGTTCGCGCCGCCAGGGACGGATGAGCCCGGGGAGCCCGCTGCCGCCGCCAGGTCGGTCTGGCCCGCGGCGGACGGGTCCGGGTCGATCTCGGCTTCCGACAACGGCACGACTGCCGCCGCCACGCCCTCGGGCAACTCCTCGCCCGGCTCCGACAGAACTTCGATCTGGATCGCCGTCGATCCGGCCACCACCAGCGGGCCGGTCCCGGCCTTGGCCCGTTTGCCCTCGGCGCTGTCAGGGTCGGGGCCGTCAGCCTGTTCGAGGTCGAACCATTCGGTCCACTCGTCGTTCTGGTAGGCGCGCGCCAGGACTCGACCGGGCTCCTGGTCGCCTTCCCACGTCACACCGGCGATTGAGAACTCGTCCGTGGCCAGGGCGTCGGTCACCAGGACGGCGACCTCCCCGGCCGGTTGGTCCAGGCTGAGCGCGGCCTCGCCGACCGGCGCGGCATCGAGAACCGCGACCCCGTCGCTCTCCGGCTGGGCAGGCGCCTCGCCCTGGGGAGCGGAATCTTGGTCCGGTTTGACGGCGATAGGGTCGTCCGGCAGGGCGGCCAAAGCCTGGCTGACGGCATCGGCGACCGCTTCCGGGTCTGCGGCCGTGTCCCCCGCGCGGGGCGCCACCAACACCGGCGGCCCGGCGGAAGCCGCCCCCATCGGGACAACGGCGCCCAAAGTCGCCAGGCCCAGGCAGAGCGCGCCAGAGAAGAACCAACGGCTTCGATTCACAAAACGGTCCATCAGAACCACAATCCTTATTGGTCGCAGGGAAGAAGCAAATGCGCAACGCCTTTCCATTAGAACACGTATCGACGCCAGCGCCAACCTCCTAGGCCGCGAATCACAGTGTCTCTGCCGCAGAACCGTAGCCTCATCCCACAGCCCCGAGCCCAGCGATCCCCGGCCCAGCGACCCAGTCCCCGCGACCCGCCGGCCCCGCAACCGGTCAGCGCCTCTCCCCGCAGGTCGTACCAATCGGCACGATCCTTAAGGCAAGCTTGTTAGGTGACCTTTGTCAGCCACGGCAAGGCGGCGGCGCTGCCCTTCCCCGCGAACCAGGTGCCGGGCGTGCGGCCAGCCGCAGGCGGGATCGACGTGGCCGTGCCCGCGGCTCACGCGACCGCCGTCGAATTGTGCTTGATCGACTCGCCGCACACGCTTGATCAGGTCGAACGGCGTTTCAAGCTGGCCGGGCCGACCAATGGGCTGTTCCACGGCCACGTTCCGGGCGTCGGCGCGGGCCAGCGTTACGGCTTCAGGGCTCACGGGCCGTGGGACCCGTCGGCGGGCCACTTGTACAACCCGAACAAATTGCTGCTCGACCCGTATGGTCGTGGGATAGACGGGCTGCCAGTCCTGGCACCGGCTCTGCACGCCCACCAGACCGACCAGAACCTGGGACCGTCCGCCTACCCGTGGAAACTGGACGAACGCGATTCGGCGCCGTACATGGCCTACTCCGTGGTCACGGACGAGGCGTTCGACTGGGGCGGCGTGGGGCGGCCCGACATCCCGTGGGAACAGACCGTCGTCATGGAGGGCCACGTCCGCGGCATGACCATGCTGCGCGAGGAGATCCCGCCCGAGCTTCGCGGAACGTACGCGGGTCTGGCCCATCCGGTCAGCCTGCGGCACCTCAAGGCCCTGGGCGTGACGGCTGTCGAGCTGCTGCCCATCCACGCCTGCATGGCCGAACCGCACCTGGCCGAACAGGGACTCACCAACTACTGGGGCTATTCCACCCTCTCGTTCTTCTCCCCCAACCCCGGCTACGCGACCGAAGCCTCGCGCCGCGCCGGCCCGGAGGCGGTCAGCCGCGAGTTGAAGGGCATGGTCTCCCTGCTCCACCAGGCCGGCATCGAAGTGCTCTTGGACGTGGTCTACAACCACACCTGCGAGGTCGGCATGGGCGGCCCCACCGTCTGCTGGCGCGGGCTGGACAATCTGGCCTGGTATTTGCACGACGGCTCAATCCCGGCCCGTTACGCCGACGTGACCGGCACCGGCAACACTCTCGACTTCCGGCGGGCGCAGACCGTCGGCATGACGCTCGACTCGCTGCGGCACTGGGCCGAGGAGTACCGGGTCGACGGTTTCCGCTACGACTTGGCGGTGACCTTGGCGCGCGGCTACACCGGTTTCGACTCGGAGCATCCGTTCTTGGTCGCACTGCGCACCGATCCGGTGTTGCGTCGGCTCAAACACATCGCCGAGCCGTGGGACCTGGGACCCGGCGGCTGGCAGACCGGGTCGTTCCCGGTGCCGGTGGCGGCCTGGAACGATTCCTTCAGGGGCGACGTCCGGTCCTTCTGGCTCTCCGGGGCCAAGGAGCTCTCGGCCGCGCGCGTGCCGCCCTCGGCCCGCGACCTCGCCACCCGCTTCTCCGGCAGCGCCGACCTGTTCTCCCGCTCCGATCCGATGGGTGACCATGGCCCGGCCGGATCGATCAACTTCGTCACCGCCCACGACGGTTTCACCATGCGCGACCTGGTCTGTTTCGACTACAAGCACAACCAGGCCAACGGCGAGAACAACCGCGACGGGACCGACGACAACCGGTCCTGGAACCACGGCATCGAAGGCCTGATCATCGACACGGACCCGCGCGGCGTGAGCGGCTCCGAACTCGGTTTCGACGCCATCGCCCAGCTCAGGCGCCGTTCGATCCGCAACCTTTTCGCCACCTTGGCCTTCTCCGCCGGGGTGCCCATGTATTGCGCCGGAGACGAGTTCGGCCGTACCCAGTGGGGCAACAACAATGCCTACTGCCAGGACGGCCCCATCTCCTGGCTCGATTGGGAGCTGAACTCCTGGCAGCGCGACCTGCTCCAGACCGTCCGTTACCTGTTCGCGCTGCGGCGCACGCACCCGGCGCTGCGCCCGGCGTCCTTCCTGACCAGCGAGTTGGCCGAGGACGGGCTGCCGGACCTGGGCTGGTACTCGTTCGACGGCCGGGCCGCCACTCCCGAGCAATGGAACGACTCGCGGTTCCGCCAGGTCCAGATGTTGCGCCACACCGCCTCCCCGGCCGCCCGCGACGCGCTCGTGCTGATCAACGGCGACCTGGACGGCCACGATTGCCGCTTGTCCCCGGCCAAGCCCGGCGCGGCCTGGGAGTTGATCTGGGATTCGACCTGGGACCAGCCCGACGACCTGGCCGTCTCGGACGGGCTCGAAGGCCCGCTCGAAGCGGCCGGGGGCACGGTGGTCCCGGTCCATCTCCTGTCGACCCGCCTCTACCTGTCCAAGCCGCTCTGACCTGCCTGAGCAAGGAACCGTCCCCCGTTCGCACAGGTCGAAAGAGTTGCACGATGCCGCTCGGCCAGTCCCCGCGTCTCCTCAGGGCGCGAACACAGGGCTGGGCAGCCCCGACCTTGCGCGTCTGGCCGACCGAGCGGCATCGCCCGCGAACCGTTCCGGGCGAACTCGCATCTGGATGGGCCCGCCCAAATGCGGCGCTGGGCGGCTCGGACTGTCCACAAACCACCGCCGCAGGGTTCCGGTGGCGGGCTCCGGTGGCGGGTTCCGGTGGTTTAGGCACGCGGGCGCAAAGCGGCGCCGACGCCGCCAACGCCCTGACCTGCGCAAACGCGTGTTGCCGACCGGACGGCATCGTCCACCTGGTGACCTAAACCACCGCCGCAGTTACGGACACACGTGCCCGATGCCGCCCGCCCAGCTGTCAGCGTTCCCGCAGGTCAACCCGTCGGCCGCTCCGGCGCCTTTCCCCGCTAATGTCCCGAAGCGGCTCCAACTCGCCTCGGGCCCGTCCACGATGTCATGCGACAACACATCGCCTCGGGCCCGAGTTGCAGTGACTTGCGGACACTCCGGTTCACCAGGACGCGCGGCAAACCATGGCCTCGTGCGGTCGAAACTTGCAAACCGATGGTCTCGCCGCCCAGACCGCCCAAACGCGCCGCCCGGTCGCTGGCCGATGACTTGGGTCGCTGGGTCAGCCGAGCAGCCAAGGCCTCGGCAAAGTCGTGGGGGGCGGTGGTTGACGTGCTCGCGTTGGCGGCGGCGGCCGACGCGGGTGCGGTCCCGGGCTGAAATGCGCCTATTCGGGGTTCGTGGTCGGCCGGCCGCGACCCCGAACGCGGTTGAGGCGCAATTCGGGTCGGGAGCGGCCGCGCCGGGGACCGGCCCGGAGCTGCA
>JAISCU010000365.1 GCA_031265345.1 Bifidobacteriaceae bacterium | reverse complement strand
CCCGCTTCGCTTCTTTGCTCGTCATCGCGTTCCGCAGACCGTGCTGGGCGACGACCCCCCAGCCCGACCGCTCGCGCTGTTCTTCGGCGAGCCGGGCGGCCTGCGCCGCCAGGCGCGCGGCCCTGGCCTGGTGGGACCGCGCCAGGCGGGTCTCCTCCTGCGCCGCGTCCAGCAACCCCCGGATCGACGTTCCCGCCCCGGCCGCGTCCGCCAATCCCTGCGCCGACAACGCCTCGACGGCGCCCGGCGACCCCCGCTCCGCGGGCCCCTCGACGCCCGCCGCGGACGGGCCCTCCTTGATCGTGTCCGAGGGGGCCCGGGGCGCCTCGGCCGCCGGCGGGTCCTGCGGGCCCCGCTCCGACACGCCCGGGGCGGCGAAGCCCATGGCCGGGCCGCCTCTGACCGCGCCGGGGCGTCCGTCCGCTCCGCGCGAGAGGGCGCCTCGGGCCCCTCCCGGGCCGCCGGGGACCGCCGCGCGGATTGCCCGCCCGGCCCTCTCGCCGGTCGTCCCGAACTCGTTGTCCGCGTCCATCTACCTATCATACGCCCGTAGTCCGACAATCGCAATGCCAGAAACAAAATGCGCGCAAAATGCGATATTATGTCCGTTCAGGACCACGGGTTGGCGTCAGACGCAAACCCGTGTTCCCGGGCACCGGAACCGATCTCGCGGCGAGCCCTCCGGTGCCAGGACGCCCCTCTGTGCTGACATGCCCGCAGCCAAGGCAGCCGTCCACGGCCCCCAAGGCGGGAGTCGCGTCGAGTGCCCGCGATTGCACCCCGGACCTCGCCGAGTGCCCGCTTTTGCATGGGAGGTTTTCGCGTTCCCGCAGGTCAACGCCTCAGGACCGCCCAGGCGGGGGTGCAAAACCAGGCACTCGATCCCGAATCGGGTGCATTTGTGGGCACTCGACGCGAACCAGCGTGCAGAACGATGGTCTCGCCAGCGAGACCACCCAAACGCAGCGGCGCCGGGGAGGGTCGGGCCAGAAATGAACCTGGCGCAACCTCCGGCCGGAAACCCGGCGGGACACGCCCCGCCGAAAGCGGAGAGACCACCCGACGGCATCGTGCGCCATCTGGTCGGCGGCGCTGTCGCGGGGAAGACGCCCACACGGCATCGTCCACGAACGGCGCCAAACCCGGCCCAACGCGACTGCCCATCCTGCCTTACGACCGGCCAAAGAGACTGGGCCCTATGCCAGCGCCCAGCCATGGCCCCAAGTGGCAGGATTGGTAGGTCACAATCCGCAAACGACCTATGCCCTTGGGGGGTTACCATGCCAGTCGCAACACCAGAGATCTACGCCGCCATGCTGGACCGCGCGAAGCAGAATCGCTTCGCCTATCCGGCCGTCAACGTGACCAGTTCGCAAACCGCGACCGCCGCGATCCAGGGCTTCGCCCAGGCCGAGTCGGACGGGATCGTGCAGGTCTCGGTGGGCGGCGCCGAGTACTTGTCCGGATCGACCATCAAGGACCGCGTGGCGGGCTCGCTGGCGCTGGCGGCCTACGTGCGCGAGGTGGCGGGCAACTACGGCGTCACCATCGCCCTGCACACCGACCACTGCTCTAAGCCCAATCTCGACTCGTGGGTGCGCCCGCTGCTGGCGATCGAGGCCGAACAGGTGGCGAAGGGCGGGCTGCCGACGTTCCAGTCGCACATGTGGGACGGTTCGGCCGTGCCGCTGGCTGAGAACCTCGAGATCGCCAAGGACCTGCTCGCCCTGTCGCAGAAGGCGCACACGATCCTCGAGATCGAGATCGGCGTGGTCGGCGGCGAGGAGGACGGCGTCTCGGCCGAGATCAACGAGAAGCTCTACACCACGGTCGAGGACGCCACCAAGACCGTCGAGGCGCTCGGCCTGGGGCAGAACGGGCGTTACCTGACAGCCCTGACCTTCGGCAACGTCCACGGCGTGTACAAGCCCGGCGCGGTCAAGCTGCGACCGGAGATCCTGCAGCAGATCCAAGCCGCCGTCGGTGGGGCTTTCGGCAAGGATCGGCCCTTCGACCTGGTGTTCCACGGTGGCTCGGGCTCGACCGAACAGGAGATCGCGGACGCCGTCTCGTATGGCGTCATCAAGATGAACATCGACACCGACACCCAGTACGCCTTCACCCGCCCGGTGGCAGCCCACATGTTCACGCACTACGACGGCGTGCTCAAGGTTGACGGCGAGGTCGGCAACAAGAAGGCGTACGACCCGCGCGCGTGGGGCAAGGCCGGTGAGGCCGGCATGGCCGCCCGCGTGGTCGAGGCCGCCCAGCAGCTCGGCTCGGCCGGCCAGAAGGGCACCTACTGACGGCTGCCCCGGTGGGGCATTTCCGTGGCCGATGCCGTGTGGTGGGATTCCGCCGCCCGGCATCGGTCGACGGGGTTGGCCCGGCATAGGCTGACCCGATGACCGTCGCCGCGCCCGTCCGCCCCAGCTCAGCCCACCCCGACCAGGTGGCTCTGGCCGAATATGAGGCTGGCGCCGACCTGGGGTCGGTGGCGCGGGACCGCCCGGACTCGGGCTGGGCCTGGGGCGCGCTGGGCGCTGCGGCCCTCCGCCGCGGCGACGCGGTGGTCGCCTATTCGCACGCGTACCTGGGCCGCGCGCTCAGCTTCCAAGCCGCCAAGGGCGCTGGCTGGGCCGAGGGCCAGCCCATCACCGCGCCCGTGCTGCTGTCCGTGATCGTCGGCGGACTGGCCGCCGAGTCGCTGGGAATGGAGGAGGCGGCGGCGCAGGCCAGGTCCTTCCTGGCAGCGCTCGGCCACGACATCGACGATCCGTGCCTCCTGGAGTCGTTGACTCGCTGACCGCCGCGGCGGCCTTCCGCTGCCAAGGCGTCCCAGCCGTGGGCACAGGTGTATGGAAAGCTTGGAACGTGGAAGTCGTCATATTGGAGTCCCGTCAGGAAATCGCCTCTCTGGCCGCCGACGCCATCGAGAAACTCCTCGCCGCCAAGCCGACGGCGGTGCTCGGTCTCGCGACCGGCTCGTCGCCGCTGGCCTTGTACGACGAACTAGTGCGGCGCTACCAGGCCCGTCGACTGTCCTTTGCCCACGCCAGAGCCTTCATGCTGGATGAATATGTGGGCTTGCCGAAGGACCGCCCCGAGCTGTACCGCAATGTCATCGAGAAGGAGATCGCCTCGCGGGTGGATTTCGCGCCGGGGGCGGTCCAGGGGCCGGATGGCAACGCGCCGGACTTGGCGGCCGCCTGCAAGGCCTACGACCAGGCGATCCGCCAGGCCGGAGGGATCGACCTGCAGATCCTGGGCGTCGGGTCGGATGGGCATATCGCCTTCAACGAGCCGGGCTCGTCCCTGGCCTCGCGCACCCGGATCAAGACTCTGACCCGCCGGACCGTGGTGGACAACGCGCGCTTCTTCGAGGGCGACGAGTCGAGGGTGCCCCGTCATGTGGTGACCCAAGGACTGGGGACCATCATGGAGGCCCGTCATCTGGTGCTGACAGCCCTGGGAAGGGGCAAAGCCGAAGCCGTCCACCAGATGGTGGAGGGCGGTGTCTCGTCGATGTGGCCCGCGTCGATCATCCAGTTCCACCCCCATGCCTCGGTCCTGCTCGACCCGGAGGCGGCCTCGCGACTCCAGCTCGCCTCCTACCACCGGCAGGTCCACGCGGGCAAGCCCGACTGGCAAGGCCTGTGACGGCGGGAGAACCCGACCGAGCGGCATCGTGCGACTGAAGGCCGTCTGACGGCGGCCATAAGGGCGCGCCCAGTACTATGGCTCGCGGCGCCGGGCCCCGACCCGTGGCATCAGGCGCGCCCATCATCGACCGGAAGGCAGCGTAAGTGACCGAGCTATCCAAAGCCCCCCGTGTGGCCATCGTCGGCGCCGGGCCAGCGGGCCTCTATGCCGCCGACATCCTGGTCGGGCAGGTGCCGGACGCCCAAATCGACGTGCTGGAGGCGCTGCCCAGCCCGTTCGGCCTGATCCGGTACGGCGTGGCGCCGGACCATCCCCGGATCAAGTCGATAGTGGACTCGCTGCATCAGATCCTCGACCGCGGCAACGTCCGTTTCATCGGCAACCTGACGGTCGGATCGGACGTCACGCTCGCGGAGCTGCGGGAGCGCTACGACGTGGTCGTGCTGGCCACCGGCGCGCTGCGGGACGCCGATTTGGACCTGCCGGGGATCGACCTGCCGGGTTCGTTCGGCGCGGCCGATTTCGTCGCCTGGTACGACTCCCATCCCGACTACTCCCAGGTCTGGCCGCTCGACGCCGAAGCGGTCGCGGTGCTCGGCAACGGCAACGTCGCGCTGGACGTGGCCCGCGTGCTCGCGAGGCGGCCGGAGGACCTTGCCCGGACGGACGTCCCGGAGCACGTCCTGGCCGCCTTCAAACGCTCGCCGGTGCGCGACATCCACGTCTTCGGGCGGCGCGGCCCGGCGGCGGTCAAGTTCTCGCCGCTGGAGTTGCGCGAACTGGGGCAGGTCCCGGGTGTCCGGATGCTCCTCGATGACCGCGACTTCGACTTGGACGATGCCGCCCACGCGGCTATGAGGGCCAACGGGCGTTTGCGTCAGGCCGTCAAGACGCTGGAGCAATGGCGGGCGGCCAGCGAGGACGGCGGCGGCGACGCGGGCGGCACGGCCGGGACGCGGCGCATCCATCTCCACTTCTATTGGCGCCCCGAGCGGATCGAGGGCACCGGGCAGGTCACTGGACTGACGATGCGTCGAACCGCGCCGGACGGCCTGGGCGGCGTGGTCGACACCGACGAGCTGCGCACTTTCGAGGTCGGAGCCGTCTACCGGGCCGTGGGGTACCTGGGGTCGCCGGTCGAGGGCGCCCCGTTCGACGCCGCCGCGGGTGTGGTCCCGAACCGGGCCGGGCGCGCGCTGGACGAATCGGGCGCGGCGGTTCCCGGCCTCTACACGACCGGTTGGATCAAGCGCGGGCCGGTGGGCCTGATCGGTTCGACCAAGTCGGACGCGCTCGAGACCATCGCCTCGATTGTCGAGGACTTGCCAGACTTGGCCGCAGCCCCGGACCGCGCTCCCGATTCGGTGATCGCGCTGGCGCGGTCGCGTGGCGTCGAGGTGGTGACCTGGGACGGCTGGCTGGCAATCGACGCCGCGGAGCGCCTCCGCGGCGGGGCTGAAGGCCGCGAACGGGCCAAGTTCGCCACTCGTCGGGAGATGACCGACGCCGCTGTTGGATCAAAAAAGGCCATCTGACCTGCTACTTTGCAGAATCTTCACAGGGTTATCACGGGTTTTCGTTATCTGAACGTGACATTTGGGCTTCACTCTCGCTAGGGTGGGATGCGCCTGAAGACCCTCCTTTTCGGGCCGTAGCACGGAGCCGAGTCCTGCCGCCGCGCTGCGCAATCTATCCGAGGCAGGAGCGGAGGACCCAAAAGTTGGCGGCTTGCCGCCTTGGGGTGAAGCTGACGGAACTGGTTCGCCATCCGTTCAGCAGGGCAGATCTCCCGCCCGAACCCGACAGCTCACTCCGCAGGTTACGAGGAGACATAACGTGGCCCCACGTCACTACGCGGCTAGACATCGTGCCGACAGCAAACTGTTGACCGGTCTGGCCGAGCAAACCCTTGGCAAGAAGAGCATCGTCATCGCAGCGGCGAGCGGATTGGTGGCGGCGAGTGCCGGCCCGGTCTACGCCTCGCCCGGTTCGGTGGGCGAAACCACGAATCTGGCGGCTGATGCCCGCACAGTGATCGGTGCGCAATCGTTGGCCTCGGTTCCTGAGGAAGCGGCTTGGTCCCTGGAAGTGCCAGAGGTCGCCGTGGTCAAGCCGGAACCCAAGACCGTGACGCCGGTCCAGAACACCACCCGCAATGAGGCTCGCAGCGCCGCCAGGAGCG
>JAISCU010000320.1 GCA_031265345.1 Bifidobacteriaceae bacterium | reverse complement strand
CCGCCGCGGACAAGGCCAGGCGGCAGACGAAGGACGCGCCCGGCGCGCCGTTGGTGGAGCGCCGCCAGGCCAGGGCGGACGCCCTGGTCGGGCTGTGCAGGCACGCCCAGGGGTGCCGCAGGGCCGCCGCGCTCGGCGCCGCCGGGGCCAGGGTCGTGGTCACCATCCAGGCGACCGACCTGGCGGACGGGGCGAACGCCAGGGTCGAGGGCACCGGGGAACGGCTCGACCCGGGCGTGTTCGCCCGGTTGGCGTGCGACTCGGACGTGATGCGGGTCGTGTTGGGCGCCAAAGGGGAGGTCCTCGACGTGGGCCGGGCCACCAGGGCGATCCCGAGGGGATTGCGGGCCGCCGTGGTCGCGAGGGACCGGGGCTGCTCGTTCCCAGGGTGCGACCGGCCGCCGGAGGTGTGCGAGTGCCACCACGTGGTCCCGTGGAAACAGGGCGGGGACACCAAATTGTCGAACTTGTGTTTGTTATGCCCAGCCCATCACCGCCTGGTCGAGCCGCCGAAGGGCCGCGACCCGGACTGGGTGCTGGACCTGAGGGAGGACGGGTTGTGGGAGTTCCGGCCGCCCGCCTGGTACGACCCCGAACGAACACCGTTGATGCACCACCGGCACCGCAAACCCGGACCCGTGCCGGGCATCTAAACGCGCCCCGAAGACGGACCCGGCGAGGATCCGGACGCGCCGCCAGGCTAGAGCCTCCCTCCCGATCAGGCCGACCGCCGCACGGCATCGGGCGGGGGCACCGGCATAGCAGCGCGCCCACTCCCGACCCGCCCGTTTCCCCTGACGACGCGCGCGCGACGGGCGGCTCGCCACACGGCAATTCCTGTCCTGCCAGGGGGCCCACATGAGATGCGGATCGGAGCCGGGATCCGGTTGCGGAGGGGATTCGTTTGGCAGGGGGTGCAATGACAATTGACGCCTGGCCAAATGCCGTTCGGCGTCATCCTTTCGCCGCAGCCACCATCTGCTCGAGTCTGTCACGATTCTGGTCAACGAATCGCTGCTCGAGTTCCATTTGGATCGCTTTGAACCTGCCCGCGTAATCGGTCTCAGCGCGGCAGTCGAAGTCCGCCAGGGCGATCTTGACCTCAGATGCCGACCCGGTCAATGAACGCTGATCCAGCGGCAGCGAGTCTTCGAACACGCCGCCACCGCCCTCACCGGCGACTCCGTCCGCACCCATCCGCATGGCGAGGTACCAGGCCGAAGCCGGATTCGCGTAGGCCAGATCACTCCCAGGAGCGTTGGCGTCCGTCTCGCCCGAAACGTCTGTCCCCGCCCTTGCCATGCACTTATTCCACTCAGCGGCCAAAGCGACTATCCCCGGATCCTCGAAGATCGCAGAGCTCGCCAGGCGGCTGACTGCGTAGATCAAGTCAGAGTATTCCGCGGTGAAAGCGGCACCGCCCGTGGCCGGCTCAGGCGATTCGTCAGCTGCCCTACCCAAGCAGCCAGCCAGATCGGCGTAGGCGGCGTCGGTCGGATTTTCGTATCCCCAGTAGGCCTTGTTGTAGGACAATTGGGCGGCGAAGCTCAGGGCGCTGAAGTATTCCGCGTTGGGGTCTTCGGGCATCGTGGCGGTCAAGTTTTCGCCGGTGAACACTTCCAAGGGGCCATGCGTGCCGTAGCCCCACTTCTCGACCTCCGCCCTTCGCTCGGGCAGCAACGGAATTGACAGGAAATCCTCATTGAACGAGGACGTCATCATCTCCTCCGGCACAACCGCGGCCCAATACTCCTGTGGCGTGTAGTCGAAGCCCTCTTTCGCCATGCACTCGGCTATCGAGACCTCTTGTCGATCCCACCATTCGGTTCGCTTCATCAATTCTTGATCCTGGTCGACCGCAGGACCGTCGAGGTAGGGCGAGAACTCCGTGAAGGGCGTCGGCCCCTCGACAGCCGTGGCCCAACTCGCCGCGAAGCCACCGCCAGGCGAGTCGTCAAGCGCGGCCTGGGTCGAAATCGATTGGTCCTTTCCCAAGGGTTTTCCTTCCTGCTCACCTGATTGGCAGCCCATGCCGATCAACAGCAAGACCGCCAAACCACCGAATCGCAGCGCATCGCGACAAGGCACGCGGCGAAGCCCGTCCCCGTTTTCTGCGGGGACGGGCCCGGCCGCCTGGACGAATCCAGATGAGGCTCGCACTCAGGACGCCTTGATCGGGTCCACGTAGCAGTAGTGCTTGCCGTTTTGGTATCTCTGCCAGAACTGCATCTTGTTGTGGGTGTTGTTGCCGTACACGCCATCTCTTGTGACGGTGATCCTTCCCTGGATCGTGACGAGGCTGGATCTGGTGACAGGGCCGAATTTCGCATCAGGCTTGCCAGGCGGACTGCCCGTTGGGAGTTTGTAGCAATACTCCTCCGATAATTGGAGGGCGAGCACACCGTTGCCTTGGCTTCCTTGGCCCATGATGCAGTTCCGGTTTGCGGCGGTGTTGGCTGTGCCCTTGCTCGGGATCTGGCCGTAACTGGTAATGATTTGCTGGTTGCACGAGACTTGGGACTGAGCCGCTTGAGCGGCTGGTGCGTTGGGGCTAAGCGCCCCGCCGCTGAAGACGACGGCGCCGAGCGCCATCGCACTGATCAATAGGGTGGAGAACTTCCTTGTCCTGGTCATCGGGGGATGACTCCTTTTCGATTGGACGGCAGCTTCGCGATGCTCGGAACCTGATTTCCCGACCGGGTTGTGACATGGCCGGCCGGCCGTGCCGGCGGCGGCCTGGCGTCAGGCGGGGGGCTTGGCGTCGAGCGCCTCGTAGAGGTCGCGTTGCTTCTTGGTCTCGTGGCACACGACCGACTCGCGGCCGTCGCGCTCGTAGCGTTCGATCGACTCCAGCTCGTCGAGGACCGCTCCCATCGTCCAGGCGCACCCGAGGTCTGCCGCCTTGATCCGCCGGCG
>JAISCU010000308.1 GCA_031265345.1 Bifidobacteriaceae bacterium | reverse complement strand
TATCGCCTGGACACCAACTACCTCCTGGCCAGCGGGCTCAAAGGCCACCGGGCCTACGGTGTGGGCGACTGGGACCGCGACTCGTTCGGCGACGTCATCACGGTGGACCCCGCCGGGGTGATGTACCTGCGGCGCGGACAGGGCGCGGGCAAGCTGGCGGCGCCCGTCCAGATCGGCTGGGGCTGGAGTTCGTACCGGGCCGTGCCGATCGGGGACATCACCGGCGACGGCTGGCCCGACCTTCTGGGGATCGACCAGTCCGGCATTCTGTGGACCTACTCGGGCAACGGCGCATCCGGCTTCAAGGCTGGGCGCATCCGTTCGGGGAGCGGCTGGTCGACATCCTTGACGCCGCTGGCCGGAGGCGACACCACCGGCGACGGACGGCGCGACTTGCTGATGATCGACGGCTCCGGCAAACTCTGGTGCTACCCCGGCAACGGGCACGCCGGTTTCGGCTCGCGCAGTCTGGTCAACAGCGGCTGGAACGGTTGGATGGCGGTGACCGGCGCCGACCTCAACGGCGACGGTCGGGGCGACCTCATGGGCCGCCAGAACTCGACCCATCGCCTCTACTACTACCGCAACACCGGCAACAACCGTTTCGCTGCTGGCCAGGCGATCGGTTCAGGCTGGTAACGCTTCTTCAGATTCGGAGGCGCGGGCGCGCCACCGAGCCATGGTTGGGGACCGTCGCCAGCTCTGGTTCGGCGTCACTAATCCGGGGACGGTTCCGCGCCTAGTCGATGAACCGTCCCCCGATTATGGGGCGCTCCAGGCGCACCAGGCCGTCATGGCCGGGGGTCAGCGGGGCCGTCTTCTCGGCGCGCCGGTAGCCCGCCGCCCGGAGCCGCTTGACTTGGGGTTTCGCGTCCGTCACGGCCCAGATATGGACGATGCCGCCTGCCCGCAGGGGTCCGTCCGCGCCATACGCGAATTCGGTCCGGCTGGCAGGATCGCGATGGCGGGCGACGATGGCATGGTCGGCCAGCAATTCGGCGGTGCCGGGCGCATCCGGCCGCCAGGCCAACAGCCCGGCGGCGCGGTCGGCTTGGAAGATCAACGCCACATCGGCCGGGCCTTGGGCCAGCCGCGCCAGCAGACCGGGCCATTCGGCCAGCACCGACTCGCCATGGCGCGACATGTACCAGCGGACCATCGAGCTCTCCGCATCGACCCGGGCGAAGCTGAACCCCGCCCGGTCCGCCGACGACGCGCCCCGGCGTCCCCTCATTCGCGCCGCCAGGTCCGAGAATCGTTCTCCGCAGTATTGGGGACTGTCCCCATTTCATCTGAGAACGATTCTCGACTGTATTGGGGCCTGCCCCCAATACGGTCGACGGGGAAGGAGCGGCGAGGCATCAGGCGCGCAGTTCGGCGCCGAATGCGGACGCCGCCCGCTTGATCGCGCCGGACCTGGCGGCAGCGATCTCTTGGGGGGTCAAGGTGTGGTCGGAGGCGCGCAAGCGCAGGGCGACGGCCACCGACTTCTTGTCCGGAGGGATCTGATCGCCCTCGTAGACGTCGAACACGAAGGCGTCCTCCAGGAAGGGGCCGGCGCCTTGCCGGATGGCCGCGACCAGATCGGCGGCGGGCAACGACCGGTCCACCACGAAGGCCAGGTCCTCTTTGGCCAAGGGCTGGGAGGACACAGGTTCGGCCGGGACAATGTCCGGCGCCAACTCGATCAATCGGTCCAGATCGACCTCGAACCCGACCGCTCCGTCCGGCAGCCCGAATTCGCGGACCACCGCTGGATGAAGCTCGCCAGCGTGGCCAATCGTCAAGTCGCCCACCGCGAACCGCGCGCAACGCCCAGGATGGAACGGCGCACGCCGGTCCTGACTGACGGACACCTCGACGTTGACCGCGCGGGCCGCGACCTTGACCGCTTCGACCGCGTCGGCCCAGTCGGCCTGGCGACCAGGCCCCCACACGCCGGGAAGCACACGGTGGCCCATGATGATCCCGGCGGCGTGACGCGGTTGGCGCGGCACTGCCGACTCCAAAGCGACCAGCGCCTCATTCGACGGCCTGGCGTCAACGCCCAAGACCGCGGCGCGGCGCGGATCGGCTGGCGCCTCGGTGACCAATCCCAACTCGAACACCCCGACGTCCGTCAGGCCACGGGCAGCGTTCCGCCGTGCCGTTCCCAGCAGGGTCTGCAGAACAGCGGTCCGCAGCAAGGGTGCCGCCGCGTCCAGCGGGTTGGCGAGCCGAACGGCGAGCCGACGCGGATCGTCAGAAGGGTAACCGAGCAAATCGAAAACGGAAGCGCCGACGAACGGATAGCTCAACGTCTCAACCAGACCGAAATCCGCCAGCGACCGCGCCACCGACCGGCGCAGGCGTTGCGACTTGGTGAGGCCGCCACCAACCGGCGCGCGGCCCAACGCCGACGGGATCTTGGCGTAGCCGTCGATCCGGGCGACTTCCTCGACCAGGTCGACGGCGCGAGCAAGGTCGGGTCGCCAACTCGGCGGGATCACGACCCACTGCCCGGCCCCGGCGAGGACGCCTGGAGACGACCCGGCGGCATCGTCCAACCCCTGACCCGGCGCGGCACCAGACGCGACACCGGGCGCGGCACCGGACGCGCCGCCAGACGCCGACGTGTCGACCCGACACCCGATCTCCTCCAGAATCCGGCGCACGCGCTCAGAGCCGTACTCGACGCCCACCAGCCGGGACGGGTACTCGGGCGAGAAGCGGATCGCGGGCAGGGGCGCGACCTGGCCGGCGTCGGTCACCGCCGCGTCGGACTGCCCGCCGCCGTACTCGACCAGCAGGTCGATCACCCGCTGGACGGCCTTGGGCGGAAGTTCCGGGTCCACGCCGCGCTCGAACCGCTTGGCGGCCTCCGAACCGAGCTTGTGGCGCCGCGAGGTGCGGGCGACCGTCACCGGGTCGAAGTGCGCGGCCTCGATCAGCAGGTCCCGCGTGTCCGGGCCGACCTCCGAGGACGCGCCGCCCATCACACCCGCCAAGCCCAGCACCCGGTCGCCGCGCGAACCACCGGGCGAATCGGTGATGAGCAGGTCCTCCGGGTCGAGCGCGCGGTCCACGTCATCCAGGGTCACCAGGTGCTCACCCGCCTGGGCTCGCCGCACAACGATCGGCTCCGCCACGCCATGCAGATCGTAGGCGTGCAACGGCTGGCCCAATTCCAGCATGACGTAGTTGGTCACGTCCACGCCGAGCGCGATGGGCCGCATCCCGGCCTGCGTCAGGCGTCGCTGCATCCAGTCCGGCGACGGCCCGAACGCCTCGCAACCGCGTACCACCCTGGCCACGAAACGGTCACAACCTGGCGTGCCGTGTATGGGCGCGGCATCGTCCAATTCGACCTGGAACCCGTCCGTAGTGGCGGGCGGCGTGACGATCAGAGCCGGGTCGGCGAACGGCTCGCCGGTGGCGTGGGAGAACTCGCGCGCCACCCCCCGGACCGAGAAACAGTAACCGCGATCAGGGGTGACGTTGATCTCGACGGTCTGCTCGTCGAGGTGCAGCAGCGGGATCAGGTCCGCGCCGACGGCTGGGTCGAGCCCCAACCGGCTCAGCACGATGATCCCCGCGTGGTCCTCCCCCAGCCCCAACTCGCGGGCCGAGCAGATCATGCCGTCGGAGATATGGCCGTAGGTCTTGCGGCTGGAGATCGGGAACGGGCCGGGCAGCACCGCGCCGGGCAGCGCCACAGCCACCTTGTCCCCGGCGGTGAAATTATGGGCCCCGCAGACGATGCCGCGCACCCCGCCGTGCGCCTCCCCCACGTCCACTTGGCACCAGTTGATAACCTTGCCGTTCTTCTGGCTTTCCGGGTCGGCTTGGATGACCATACCCGCCACCAGGGGGCCCGCGACGCCAGAGCCGTGGACGGCCTCTTCCTCGAGCCCTACCGAGACCAGGGCTTCCGCCACCTGCTGGCCGTCTCGGCCTTGCAGCGGCACATATTCGGCCAGCCAGGGCAATGGGATCAGCATCAGATTTCCACCCCGTAATTCACAGAGAAGCGGATGTCGCCTTCGACCATGTCATGCATGTCCTGGACTCCATTTCGGAACATCAGGGTCCTTTCGATGCCCATGCCGAAGGCGAAGCCTTGGTACTCGGTCGGATCGACCCCGCAGGCCACCAGCACATTCGGATCGACCATGCCGCAACCGCCCCACTCGATCCAGCCCGACCCGCCGCAGGTGCGGCACTTCGAGTCCGCGCCCCGGCAGACGAAGCAGAGCAGGTCCATCTCCGCGCTGGGCTCGGTGAACGGGAAGAACGAGGGCCTGAGCCTGGTGGTCACCCCCTGGCCGAACATGGCGTCCGCGAGGTGGTCGAGCGTCCCTCTGAGGTCCGCCATGGTCAGATGCTTGTCCACGGCCAGGCCCTCCACCTGGTGGAACACCGGGGTGTGCGTGGCGTCGAGCTCGTCGGTCCGGAACACCTTGCCCGGCACCGCCACATAGCAGGGCACGCCCTGGCTGAGCAGCACACGGGCCTGCACCGGGCTGGTGTGCGTGCGCATGACCAGGCCGGAGCCGGGCGGGTCGACGAAGAAAGTGTCCTGCATCTGCCTGGCGGGATGGTCCGGGCCGAAGTTGAGGGCGTCGAAATTGAACCATTCGGCCTCCAGTTCCGGGCCTTCCGCGATGGTCCAGCCCATGGTGGTGAAGACATCGGCGATGCGTTCTTGAAGGAGTTCCAGGGGATGGCGCGCGCCTCTCGGGAGTCTTCCCGTCGGCAGCGTCACGTCGACCGTCTCTTGGCCCAGCTGCTGGGCGGCGGCTTGGGTCTCGAGCGCCTCCCGGCGCTGGTCGAACGCGGCGAAGACGCGCTGCTTGACTGCGCCCATGTTCTTGCCCGCTTGGGCTCTGTCAGGGCCGGGGAGCGACTTGATGGCCCTGTTCGCCTGGACGATCTGGCTCTGTTCGCCGGTCCACTGGCGGCGTTCTCTGGCCAGGTCTTCCAAGGTGGCGGCGCTTCCGGCTGCCGCCAAGGCCTCCCGCGCGACCCGGTCCAGGGCCGCCTGGTCGAGGGGTGAAACTGATTCAGGCACGAAGGGCATTGTCCCACAACGGTCCGGTCGGGTGGCGCGGCGGCCCGGTGGCCCGGTGGCCCGGTGGCCCGGCGGCCCGGCGGCCTGGACAGATGGCGGACTCCGCGGCCGTCGCCATCGAAGCGGCCAGGGACATTGGGGACGATCCGGGCGCGGGCCGGGCGCGCCTTCACCTGGATCTTGCGCACCACGATCAGCGCCAGGAACGGGGCGGCTGCTCCCACAGATCGCCGCTCTCCGGTGGGTGCGGCGCCGCCGATTCGGCGCTCCGGGTTGTCCGCAAACGGCTTCAGCTCGTCGCTGCGCCGAGTTCCCGCCAGTTGTGGACATTCGCGCCCGATGCCGTGCGCGGGCCGACTGCGTCCGCGCAGGTCAGGCCGTTGTCGTCGGCGGCGCCCTTTCTGCCCCGTGTCCATAAGCGGCTTCAACTGGCGGCCGCGCCGAGTTCCCGTCAGTTGTGGACACCCATGGCATCGCCGGCACCCCCACAACCGCGCCCCGTGGCGGCGGAAGACAGGGCTGGAATCGAAGCGCCACGGACGGTCCAAGACTTCGATGCCCGACGGGGACCCCTTTTCGGATCTCTCTTCACTGCGCGCGCCGGGCCATTCCTATCCCTGCGGCTCGGCCAAGTCATAGATCCCTGCCCCTGTTCGAAGGCTGGTAATGAGTCGGCCACCGGTTGTGTTGATCATACACTGAACGATATTGTTCGACTTGTGACCATCAAGACTCCGTCAAGGCTGCTGCCGCTGCCGCGGACCAGGGTGCAAGGCGCGATCCAGGCGTGGGTGTTCCTGCACCCGGAGACGGCGTTCAGCATCAGCGAGATAGCTCGCCATGCCGGTGTGGACCGGCTCGCCTCCCAGCGGGAAGTGGACTCTCTTGCCGCCGCGGGCCTGTTGTCCGAGCACTGGCGGGGCAGATCTAGGATGGTCCGGCCGAACCTCGACAACCCGGTGGTTCGACCGTTGAGCGAAGCCTTGGCGGTCGCCTACGGCCCTGTTCCAGTGGTCGCGGAAGAACTGGACGGCATCGACGGAATCGAAGAGGCACACATCTTCGGCTCCTGGGCCGACCGCTACCTCGGCCGGCCCGGCCGCTCGCCCGCGGACGTGGACGTGCTGGTGGTCGGGACCGCCGACCAGGACGATCTATGGGATGCTGGCCGCCGGGCATCGAACCGCGTGGGCCGGGAAGTCAACGTCACGCGCGTCCGCCCCGACGAATGGCGGCATGACGCGACCAGTTTCATCCGGACGGTCAAGGGCCGCCCGATGGTGACCCTGATCGGCGCGCCAAATGCCGAGTGAAGGGCCGTGGAAACAGGGCGTCGAAGAAATCGGGCTGCTCCTTGAAGAAGGGCGAATTGACCGGCGCGTGCAGGCAAGCTACGAAGAAGTCGAGC
>JAISCU010000293.1 GCA_031265345.1 Bifidobacteriaceae bacterium | reverse complement strand
CGATCCGCCCAGGTTCTAGACGTCAACCCCAGTATTGAGCGGGCCACTGGTCGATGAAGTGCCAGTTCGTCCAGTCGCGAGCGTCGCCCGTGACCTGCCAGTGGTCGATTAGTCCACCTCTGACGCCCGAGCCTCGCCGGTGGAAGAGGTCACGCGGAGCGACGGAATCCTGATCGACCTCGAACACAGTGGGCGGGTCGCTGGGCAGTCCTACCCCAGCGTCCTCCAGCAGCAGTGCCCGCACGTTCTCCATCTGTGTGGGCGCGGTGGAGTGGGCCAGGGGCGTGCCTTCGGCGCCGGCCGGCTTCACGAAAAGCGCTGTCAACCGGGGCTCCGACATGGGATCACTGTCACCCGCGACAGTTATGTTGCCGTGATCCGCGGTGATGACTATGGTGGCGTCCTTGTACGCGCCCGTCTCGCGCAATCCATCGATGAAATCGAAGGCGATTTTGAAGGCACCCCGCGCCTGTTCTGTCTGAGGGTCCGAGGCGGCAGCCACACGATTGACATCGCGGTCGATGGTGAATGGAGGATGGGCACCATCGAGGTGAATGTAAGAGAAGCGCGGTTGCGGTCCGTCCTTTGTGAACCCCTCGTGCTTCAGCAGGTCGTAGAAGGCGAAATTGCTATTGGAGAATTCCGCATCGAAACTGCGCTGGGGAGTGTTCACGGTGAAATCGCCGCTACCGGTCCAGAAGAGCGGCTTGAGGAGGTGTGGCATGTACCGGAACGCATCCAGTCGGAGCATCGCCGCAGTCAGAGCGAGGGTGTCTGGCTCCGTCTTGGCGTGCTTGACGTTGTCCGCAAGGTCCCGGATGTCGTTGATCGAGTGGTATGAGTACCGGTCGGTCGCGTAGATGTTGGTCGAATACCCGGCCTCGCGCAGGCGGGGGAGGAAGTCGCTTTCTCGGTACGCCCTGGCGAAGTACTGATCGAGCGGCTCGTCGAACTGGTACCGCGCGCCGGTCAGCATGTCCGCGGCGCTGGGCAGCGTGCGCGCATAGTTCGAGATGTGCGCGTCGAACTCGGTGAAGCCATCCAAATGCGACGCGAAGAAGTCTGGTTCTTCCGCCTGTATTTCTTCCACGAACTCCTGGTCCATCATGTCGAGCACAATGATGTACTGGTTGGCCGTGCTCGAGGCCGTGAAGATCCCGTCGTACGTGGGCGTCTCCGGCCCAAGGAACTCATCGGCGGCGGTCCCGCGCTCGCTCGCTCCTTCCGCGCCTGCCTGCTCCGCGACCAGAGCAAAGCCGAGCGACGCAACCAGAACTGTCGGCAGCGCCCACATCGTCACGCGCCAGGCGCGGCGGCTCAGGACCAGCAGAGCGAAAGGCGCGGCCACGATCACAAGCCAGACTGCGGTGTCAACAACAGCCAGCCAGCCGTAGCGCTCCCACCGCGCTGAGGCCCCATCGAGTTCTCCGTAACCGACGTTCAAGAACGCGCTCTGCGCCCAAGCCGCCGCAGTCAGGCCGACCAGCAGTGATACTGCGACGCGGTGAGCTCGGCCGCGCAGCAGCGTCAGAACGCAGGCCGTCAGCCCGGCGATCTCGACGAACAGGATCACCATGCTCTTCGCGAGGTCGCCCTCCGAGAATGGGAACTCACCGGCGTTCTGCAGGTACAAGTCGAGTGGGCCGAACAGGAACAGCAGGAACGTCGGCGCCAGGCTCACCGGGACGGCCATGGCCGCCCGGCGCGCGTACCCGCGCCAGTCGCCCCAGCGCGTTCGTGCCTCGTCTGACGCCTGATCGGCGTCCCGCGGATCGGGCTGTCGCGTGGCCGTTTCTCTTCCGGAAGCCGGCGCTCGCTGAGGGCCAGACTTGTCGGTGCCCATTCTTGCAGCGCCTCCGGTGGCGATCACAGGGATTCGGGCGGTGCCCTCAACCTCTGCGACGGAGCGCCCGTAGCGGGCGCGGTCGATCACGTGATCGGGTTCCGGTGCTAATGAGCCAGCGACGCCAGCTGCGCCCTGCGCGACTTCCTCTCCGGGCGCGCGTCGCAGCGCGCTGGCGCGTCGCGGCGAAGTCACAAAGACCCATGCCGCGGCGAGCCGCGCCCGGATGGACAAGTAGGACAGCGTGATGCGCCGAAAGAACACCCCGATCGCCACCGAGAGGGTAATGACCAGCCCGGAGACCAACTGGATGAGGTAGCTAGTGGTCGCCGGATCGATGTACGCGTTTGCTGGATTGGGCATGACCAGGGTCAAGACGACGGCTGTCCATGCGCCCAGCCCGGCCATTCGCCGGATGCCTCCGCGCGTCCGCTCTTGGGCATTGATGTCGCTGGCGGGCCTTGCCGCGCTCAGCCGATGCCGCTTGGATGACTCACTCATCGGCGCCGCCGCCCTGCCGTCGGGTAAAGCTGGCTGAAACTCCAACCGGCGTAACTGCCTCGACGGGGGGAGCCGCCGGCGCGGCATCGGCCATGTCGCCGGAATTGGACGAAGCGCAGGTCCGGGCACGAGCGAGCGCTTCGACGATGTACTCTCCCATGGCCAATTCCGAAGACCCGACACAGTAGATGTTGTCTTCGAGGACAGCCTCGATCTTGGCGCGCCAGTCAGCGGCTTCCTCGAGCAGCCGCCGGGCCACCTGGCCAATCCTGTCCAGGCCGTCCACATCGATGGACACCCCGATCATGTCGCGCAAGGTGATATCCAGCGGCGGAGTGCCGATCCGCTCCCATTCGGGGTTCATGATTTTCATGGGCGTATTGACAAAAATCGAGGGCTTGCCGGTGGCGTAGCTGAACTCCTGTGCGATCGAGGACCAGTCTGTGACGACTAGGTCAGCGGTGTAGACGGTGGAGTTGGACGAAAAGTCGGTTTCGAGTTCCATACGGCCATCGGCGATCTCGGGCGCGAAAGCTGCAGCGGCGGCCTCGATCTTGTCCGGGAACCGCCGGACGAACTCTGGGTGAGGCCTGACCACCACCTGGAACCCCGAGGCGATGAGCGGACGGACCGTCTCGGCCAGGCAGGCCTCCATGATGCTGTCGAACTGCCAGGAAGGTGCGACCAGCGCCACGGGAGCCCCGCGAGCAGCAGGTGTCCCTAGTTCCGTGACCGCCTCGAGGAGGTCATCGAGCAGGCCGAAGCCGGTCACCACCAGACGTTTCGGAGGCAGGCCGCGGCGTTCCTCGAGTTGGCGTACCTCTTCGATGTGGTTGGGACCATAGGCGAACACGGTGTCGAAGTGATCGAGCGCGCCCTCGCGGAGCATCAGGTGGAAGCTCGTCATCCCGTGGTCCAAGTAGATGTACTCAATGTTCTTTCGCACCAGCGAGCGCTTGATGTGGAATGTCCCCAGGTCTGGCAGGGTCATCACCGCCACGTCCACGTCGAGCCTCATCATGAAGGAGATCAGCGCGCGGCGCCCGATGTAGTAGGTCTTGAGGCGGGGATGGTCGCGCTCAAAGATAGGGTCGCCGGGGTCGGAGGTCACATAGTGGACCGTGATCCCGGTGTTGTCGAGCAGCCATTCGATCAGCCGCCGGAAATACTTCCAATAGCCTGAGCCTTCCGAGTAGAACATCAGCCGCCTGTCCTCGGCGGCGAAGAAGCGCTTGGCGTCGCGTTTCTCTCGTGCGTGTTCGGCGCGTCTCCTGGCGCGTGACTCAGCCCTCGCCCGCAGGCTCAGAACCTGACGCTTGGGCAAGGCCGAGTAGTCGATGTGCTTCTCCGGCCGGTAGGCCAGGTTGGCGGCCCAGACCACCGCGATTGAGAGCAAATTCCCGGCCGTCCAGTACAGCCCCAGGCCGCAAGGCAGCACCAGCGCGAAATAGCCGGAGAATGCCACCATGAACGCCGTCATGGCCAAGTTGGCGGCGGTGCTCTGAAGGCGGTTCAGCACGTAATAGCGGTTCTGGTAGAGGCAAAGGCCGAGCGCGCTGAGCGCCGAGAGCAACGGCCACAGAATGGTGGGCGAGTTCCAAGCTGGTGTCTGGGCCAGGTTCATCCCCAGGAAACCCATGTCGAGGTCAAGTATTTGGCCGATGCCGTCCGCGAGCTCCGTGCTCGCCGTCTGGTCCGCGACGGGCAGGTCCGCGAACGCCGCCGGATCGGCCTGGACCTGTTCGATGACGCGCAATTGGGCGCTGTAGCCGAGCCGTTCCACGGGCATGTCGAGAAGCTCGGACGTGCGCAGGACAAGGGCGCGAATCACGGACGCTGGCAGATGCGACAGGTGCTGAAGGGGCTTGTAGATCACGTTGATCAAGCCCAGGATGATGGGGATCTGGATCAGCATGGGCGCAATTCCCTTGAACGCGGAATAGTGCTCGCTTTTGTGCAGTCGTTTCTGCTCTGCGAGAATCAGCGCGTTGTTGCCCTCGAATCGCCGTTTGAGGTCCTCCAATTGGGGCCTGATCCGCGCCATCGCGACTGCGTTCTTCTGAGCCAACAGCGACAGGGGGAACAGGATTATCTTGGTGGCCAGCGTGAAAACTATGATCGCCAGACCGAAATTGGGGACCAGAACGTAGCACCATTTCAGCAGGTGACCGAGGGGTACACCGAACAGCACGTTGAATGTTTCCATTTGCGATCCTTGTCATTCCGGACTGGCCCAGCTGGCCGGGCCCCTTCCAAGAATCGAGCATCAGCCTCAAGGCAATCCTCGAATCCTACTCATGATCATCCCCAGATTTCGAGCCCGAGTCTCGCGGGCGAATCGGCGTGATCCAAGAGGGCCCGTCGTTGCAAGCGGCGGTCTGCAGGTTTCATGGGGCGCCCTCCTGCGCCAGCGCTCGTGGACCGGTGCGGTCGTTTGCGATTATCAGGCATTTATGTCGATAAACATGCCGTGCCCTGGGACTCAAGTCCCGGAAACCGGCCTGAATGCGTTCCGTGGCTTTGGGTGCCCGTCGGTGTTTGCGCAGGTCAGAGGCAATATCGCGTTCGCGTCCCAGAGATTGGTGCGACTACTGCACGCACGTTGTGGCTCCGAGGGTGTTGGTCCTAATATCGGACAAACTCCGTCGGCGCGCCTCCCGTCGGTGCGGGCTTCAACCGATGGACATAGGAGGGCGACACGATGGCATCCGTGACGGTGCGCGGCAACCGTGGCCAGGATCGGGGATTCTCCTTGGTCGAATTGTTGATCGTGGTGATCATCATCGGCGTTCTGGCTGCGATCGCCATTCCCCTGTTCTTGTCGCAGCGAGCGAAGGCGCAGGACGCGCAAACGCTTAACGACGTCACGGTCATCGGGCAGGAATTGTCAGCGTACTGGACCGAGGAGAATGCCGCTGCACCGACCATTCGCCTTGAGGACGGTCCGGTGGCTGGCGAGCGAACCTGGCATCTGCTGCCAAATGGGGTCTCGGCGGTCACCACCGCCAACTACCTGGAAACCCTGTTGGACGCGGCGAGCCCCAATGTCGCCTTGGGCCTCAGCGGCAATACAGATCACGGTCTTTACCAAAATGCTGGAACCAACAGGTACGACTGGTGCTTTTGGGCCTATAACCCGCGCGGGAAGGAAAAGGGTTACTGGATCACCCCGACCACCGACGCCCAGGGCACCGGTGGCTCGAGTACCGTCCCGGCGGCCTGCGAACCGGCACCCTAAACGTCGGAATCGTCCACCTCGAAGCGGCGCGCGTGACGGCCCCGTCGGAAGGTCCGACGCCCAGGCCCCCGCGAGCCGAAGGCGCTGTGTTCGGCGGGAGACCTGCGAACGTGCAAGCCGCCCCGCGGTGGACACGCAACGGGCAACTCGCGGCTGACTGTGATGTTCATCACACATGGGGCGTAGAACTACCCATTACCTCAAGCCAAACGGATGCAGCTCGGCGGGCTCGGTCAAGCGGTTCATGCGGTCGGCTTCGTTGACGGTTCCTACTTAGGGGCGCAAGCGCCCAGGTTGCGTGGGCCTGATCCTGGTAGAGGTACCTACTACCTGAGCGGCCGTACCGTGGCCAGCCGTGATGGATTCGGCAAGGAACCGGCCGTTTAGTAGAAGCGCCCGGGCTGCTGCCTTTGACCCCAAAGTGGCAGGTCAAGAGATCGCTTCCGATAACTGGCGCAGGCAGAATTGGCTCAGGCTGAGGAAATGCCTGGTGTGGGACTCGGAGCAGCGTCTTCGATTATCGGCCATTTATGTGGATAAACAAACGCTACGCAGGGACCTTGGTCCCGAAATCTGCCCGTCGGAAAGCCTTCGGCGACCGGATGTGAATCTATTTGCGCAGGTCAGGGCCCCGACCCGATCACATAATCAGCCAACAGCGAATAGCGCCGTCTCGACTTGTGGCCGGGCTCGGCACCGCCCTAACATCGACATTGACATCGCAAGCGGGGTCTTGAAAATCGAATCGCGGATTGCCCAGTTTCACAAGTGGGTAGCTGATGATTCGGGAATTCGGGTCCAAGTGCGCGACGAGGACGGATTCCTCAAGACCCGCAGTGGGTCTCCCACTTTCGGGTGGCGGCAAACAAAACGAACGGAAGGCAAGACAATGGCCAACTGGATTTGGCGAAACAAGAAAGAAAACCGAGACGAAGGCTTCTCGCTGGTCGAGTTGCTGATCGTCGTGATCATCATGGGCATCCTGGCGGCCATCGCCATCCCGCTGTTCCTCTCGCAGAGGGCCAAAGCTGAGGATGCGAAGACAGAGGCGGACGTCGAGACGCTGGCGAAGGAAATGGCGACCTGGTTCACCGACGACAGCGTGAGCGCACTTCCCTATATCGCGGTCACTAACCACGTGTCTCCCTATAACGAACAAGCCTTCAGGCTGGGATCGGACGACGCGGCCTCGAAGGACACGACCGGCACCGCGAACATCATCGGAAAAGCGGCGAACAACCTGAAAGAGGGCAAGTTCAGCGGAACGGGCAAGGCAGATTGGTGTGTGTCGCTCACGAACAACAATGGCAGGGTGCAGACATACGGCGCGACCCCACTGAAGGGTGTCCAGGCCGGTTTGACATGCAGTGGAACCACCAGGGACATTGCGTTGACCGCCCCCGTTACCCCCTGATTCCCCTCCAGCCAATGGCTTAGTGACGGTCTAGCGATCACAGATCGATAGCGACCGCAGAGCAGCTGGGCCGTCCACGTCCAAGAACGTGGACGGCCCAGTTGCGTTTGTCCTACTCACAGCCTTAGCAGTACCATCGATTGTGTCCGGACTTGGCCATGATGGCCGAGTCAACCAAGCACTAGCCCTTTATCGACGCCACATCAGAAGGGGGTTGACGGTGTCACTCGCCGTCCTCAAACGCCAGGCCGCGTTGCCCATCCACTCGACGTATCGAGAGCGCGGCGCCACCTTAATCGAGTTGATGATCTCGATCGCTATGTTAAGCGTGTTCTCGATCGCCGCCATGACGGTGGTCACATCGGGAACCGCCGCATCGGCCGACAACCGTGCCCGAATCACCGCCAACGGACTGGCCCAGCGCGAGTTGGACTACGCCTCCGAGGTCATCACCGGTTCGTCCATCGGCGCAAAGGAGCTTCTGGCGAAAGGGGAGGTCGCCAACCCGAACCTGCCGGACGCCATGAAGGCGGCCGGCGCGGACCCCGACCCTCACTTCGCCTTCGCCATCGACGGGCAGAAGTACCGGGTGGTTCGCACCGCGGTGCCTTACTTGGGCGAGGTGAAATCGCCCTGCAATCCGGGCGCCGCTGGAGAGCAGGCGCCGCAGGGAACCCTGGTGACCGTGACGGTGACCTGGGAGGGCATGAGCGCCGCGACCGGCGCCCATGTCAGTTCGAAAGTCTTCCCGCCCCAGAAGGGGGCCGCTACCGGAATGGAAGCCGGTCAAGCGCAACTGGTTGTCCGGGTCACGGGCAAGGACGCCTCCGGAGCCGGCGGTCGTCAGGGAATCGGAGTGGAGGTCTCCGGGACCGGGGTGACCACACCGAGCCAGGCCACCAACGGAGCGGGCTGCGCGGTCTTCCTGGTCAAGCCGGAGGCGGTCGGCTCCGAGTACAACGTCAAATTGACGGGCCACGCCGGGGGGACCGAGTTCTTGACGCCAGGTCGCATGGCGAAGCCCGAACAGGCGACAACTCTGAAGCCCGGCGATAGCCAATCGGTCGACTTCCAGGATTACAGCCAGTCGGCCCGCCTCACCGTGCAGGTCGCGGGGGCGCCGGTATCGGTGCAGATCGTCGAAGCGAGGCCGCTCTTCGTGGATGGCGGCGCTCCGGCCAAAGCGGACTTGATCGGAACCGAGGCGAAGTTCGAGAGCCTGTCGCCCGGCCTGTACTCGATCGAGATCGGTGGCCTTCCCCGCGGGGAGGTCGAGCTGGCACCTGGGGCCAATGAACTGGTGACGGTGGTGATGGTGCCATGAGGCGGATAGTCGCCAAGGCCAAGCGGCGCCTTGAAGGGACCAGCGACAGCGGCATGTCGCTGGCGGAATTGCTCACCGTGATCGCGATTGGCGCGGTGATTATGGGGATAGTCACCACCGTGACCGTGTCGCTGGCGAGACACGACGCCCGCAACCTGGTGCGCCAGAGCCGAGTGGACGGCATCCGGCAGGTCAGCGTCTGGCTGGGCGACGCCTTGGCTCACGCCGCGCCGAAGGAGGCCCCTTCCAACCCTGACCAGCCGCTCGCGACGGTCTTCGAGACAGCGGAAGGTCAGAAGATGGTTTTCTACGCCGCCCTGCCCGTGGCCGGGTCGCCGGACGGCGGCCTGGTCAGCCGCGTGACCCTGGTGTTGGGCGAGGGCTGCTGGAGCGGCAGCGAAGCGGCACCGGGCATCCTTCATCGTTGTGTGCAAGCGCCGAAGGTGGACTCGAGCGGCGCTTCGTCGTTGTGCGCCCACGGCGCGATTGATTGTCCCGACGATTTGTTCGAGGACTTGATCGTGGCCCGGGGGGTCAAAGACGAGGCGTTGTTCTCTTACTTCTTGCGCGGCAACGATGGCCAGATCGCGGACAAGGGCGAGGACACGGTCGCCTCGGCCTCGCTCGGCAGCATCGGGGCGGTGGAAGTCCTGGCCACCGTGGCAGGCAAGCCCGGCGATCCGGGTGGTGCCGCGAGCACCGAGGCCACGGTCTTCAAACGTTTCACGATTCGGGAATGGGAGAGACTGTGATGCGCGCTTTTGCTAGACGAATGGGTCGGCGGGGACAAGCGCGGGATGCTGGCATCACCATAGTGGCCGTGCTCGTGGGGTTCACCGTGCTGATGGTGGTGGTGCTGGGTTCGCTGGCCTATCTCAGCGCCTCGACCAAGTACTCGCGGGCCGAGCAGGACACCGACTTGGCTCTGACCGCTGCCCGGTCAGGGCTGAACGACCTCTTGCTACGCCTTCGGACCGATCCGGCGTATCTGGACGACGTGGCGTCCAAGAAGGACGAGGAGGGCAATTACTGCCTCGCCAAGGGCGCCGGTGGCCCCGCCTCCGAGGGCGATAAGTTCCGCGACGCCTGCGGGTGGACCTGGAACGAGCCCCAGTGGGAGTCATACGGCAACGGTCCTGGAGGCGAGTTCCAGCGGTTCCATTACGTCATCAAGAATTATTCCGAACTCGCCAAGAGCCTTGAAGTGGTGTCGACTGGAGCGTCGGGCAGCACTGTGCGCTCGCTCAAGGCCCGATTGGCCGTGGACAGCACGCCGATGTATCTGTACATCTCCGACTACGAGGTGGTCGATCCGACCGATTACACGACCTACCCGAACGGAAAGACCTCTGGGGCCTGCGGCGCCGGATGGGTCTACGGCAATCCGGCCAGCGACCTGGGCCATGCCTGGCAGATCAAAGATGGCAGCACCGATCCGGAGAAGACCAAGCCAGCGCGCAAATATCTGGACACCAACGGCATATTGCATGACTGCGCGGAGCCCTTCTTCGCGGGTTGGGACACACTGAACGGCCCGGTCCATTCCAACGACACGATCAAGTCAAAAGGGGCGACTTTCACTGGCGACTTCACCACCGCCGACCCGAAATGCTCTCAGGCCGTGGCGGGTGACCCCAGCACTTGGAACAGCTGCGTCAACGGGGGCGCCATTTTTTCGAAGGCCCCGTCCCATTCGGGTCTCAAGGCCATACCCAAGGTGCCGGATTCCATGCCGGTCGAGGGTTGCCGGTACCAGGGGCCCACTCGGATCATCTTCGACGGGGACAAGATGCGGGTCTGGTCCAAGGACAGCGTCTTCGAGCCCGCCAACGGCTGCGGCACACTCGCGGATTTGGCCTCGTCGGCCGGGGCCGAGGCGACCGTGCCCGATGGGAGCGTGATCTACGTCGAGAATAGCCAGACCAAGGAGGCCTTGGACAATGACAAGGACGCCGATCCTCGCACGGCCGACCGGGCGCTGCCCTCGGACTGGAACGGCCATTTGACAAGAGCGATTCCGGCTCGCGGGATCGGGGGCACCACCAACCGCGAATTGCCGCTCGGCACGTATAGCGTGACTGACATGGGCAACCCGACCACCGCGACCCAGAGCTACCGAATCGAAATCAACATGGAGCAGGAGAAGAAGCGTGCCGCTTACGGGAACCTGTGGCTGGAGGGAGAAGTCGACGCTTCGGTCACGGTCTATTCTGAAGCGTCGATCGTGATCACTGGCGACCTGTTGGTCCAGGATTATGCCGATGACTTGCTCGGGCTGATGGCCAAGAACTCGGTCGAGATCTACAATCCGGTGCTGCGGACCTACCGGGCGACATCGGACTTCTACGGCGGGTACATGTGGCAGAATCCCACCGATGCCTCCAAACCGGTGACGGGCTGGCCCACCAACCATGCCAGCAGCGCTGTGAGCGAGTTGACCATCGAGGCGGCCATGATTGCTGACAACGGCAGTTTCCGGCTCCAAAACTGGAAGATCGGCGGCGACCTGGGAACGTTGGAGGTCAAGGGGTCAATCGCCCAGAACTTCCGCGGCGTGCTGGCCTGGCAGGATTCGTCCGGCAGCATTATCAGCGGTTACCGCAAGTCCTTCATCTACAACGAGAACCTGTCCAAGAAGGAACCGGTGAAGTTCCCGCCTCTGAGCAATGGCGTTTGGTCGATCTGGTACCAAGAGAAGGTCGACCCGGCTCCCGAGGTCAAAAAGTGACGCCAGACATTCTTGACGCCGTCGCCAAGGGAGTGGCTGGTGGCCTGCTGGGACTTGTGATCGGCTCCTTTCTGACAGTGGTGATCACACGCGTCCCAGACCGGGCCAGCCTCTGGCCGCGTTCGGCCTGCCCCAATTGCGGTCAGGTGGTCAGGGCCAGGGACAACATCCCGGTGATCTCGTATCTGGTGCTGCGTGGCCGGTGCCGCTCCTGCGGCGAGCCGATCTCCAAGCTCTACCCACTCGTCGAGGTGACCACCGCCGCGCTGTTCGTGGTGGTGGCGGTGTTCGTCACCCCGCTGGTCCGGGTGCCGGCCTACCTGTACGCCGCCGCCATCGCGGTTGCGCTGACGGCGATAGACACTAGAACCGGACGGCTCCCAGATGCCATAGTGTTGCCGTCGTATCCGGTCCTGGCCGCTCTACTTGCCGTCGCTAGCTGGGCGACCGGCGACTGGGCCGCTCTGCTGCGGGGGGGAATCGGAGGGGCAGGCCTGTTGATGGCTTACGGGCTGGTGCATCTGGTGGCGCCCAGGGGCATGGGCAGGGGCGATGTCAAACTGGCTGGCCTGATCGGCCTGGCGCTGGCCTACTTGGGCTGGGGGCCGTTCGCAGTCGGCGCGTTGGGCGCGTTCCTGTTGGGAGCGATCTGGGGGATCGGAGTGATGGTGAAGAATCGCGGGGGCCGGCGGACCGCTATTCCGTTCGGCCCCTGGATGTGCGCGGGGGCGGTGTTGGGGTGCGCGGTGGGCGCACCGTTGTGGGACCTGTATCGTCAGTTGTTACAGATCTGACGGCGTTGGCCCCACGAAAGAAAGATCCATATCAAGAAAGGCAAGGCGATGGCGAGAACCCAAGTGGTTGGCCTCGATATAGGCGACACCCAATTGCGGGCGGCCGAGTTGACCTTGGACACTTCTGACCCGCTGCGGTCGGCCGCGATCCAACGTTATGCTGAGGTCGACTTGATGGCCGATGCCGTCCGCGATGGCGAGGTGGTCCGCGGCGACGACGTGGCCGCGGCGCTTAAGAACCTTTGGAGTGCGCAGCGCTTTGGGACCAAGGACGTGATTGTCGGCATGGGCGGGCAAAGGCTGGTGGTCCGCGACGCGACGCTCCCGGTGGCCCCATTGGAATCCCTGCGGCTGGCCTTGCCTTTCACCGTCCAGGACATGATCATGGTGCCGGTCGACGAATGCCAGCTCGACTTCTATCCCCTGTCCGAATCCGAAGGACAAGTCAACGGCTTGCTGGTGGCCATGCCGAATGAGGTCATTGAGCATAACGTCGACGCGGTGATTGAGGCCGGTTTGCGCCCCACCAGGGTGGATCTAGGCGCTTTCGCACTGGCGCGGGCTTTGGCACGAGGACAATTCCAGCAAGGAACTGTTGGACTGGTCGACGTGGGCGCCGATATGACGACAGTAGTTGTTGCACAAAACGGTGAACCCGCCATAATGCGGATTCTGCCCACTGGTGGCAGACTGATCACTGACCAAATCGCGCGGACCCTGGGTATTCCGGAACCGCACGCTGAACGACTCAAGATTGAAGTGGGACTGATGAACCCAGGCGAAGGGAATGAACCCGCCCACGGGGCCTTCACGGTCATCGCGGACAAGTGCCAGGCGCTGGTCGAACAGGTCGCCCGGACGTTCTCCTTCCACGCGCAGTCATCCGGACGGGCGGTGGAGCACGTGGTCATCAGCGGCCGCGGCGGCATGTTGAACGGGTTGGGACAATACATCTCCACCGCGTTGAGGCTGCCAGCGTCGTTCTCCGCACTGGACTCGAGTTTCAGCGTGCAAAGGTCGGCTCAGGCGATGACTCCGGAGCGCCGCATGTCGCTCCCGATCGCGGTCGGCCTGGCGATGGGAGCAGCCGCGTGAGCACCAACACCCCGCCACCGGTCGGTGCGCCTGGCCTGGGCTCCGCCGTGGGCAGCCGCCCACGGGTCCCTTCGGTCAACCTGCTGCCCCCCTATGTCGCCAAGCGTCAAGCCGGTCGAGCCACCCAGATCAAGGCATTCGTAGCCCTCGCGCTGGTCATCGTGGTCTTGGGCGGCATATACGTTGGCCTATCCATGTGGAAGGGCGGTGCCGAGGACCGGTTGGCGGACGCCAAAGCTGAGGCCACTCGACTGGCAGCAGCCAGGGAACAGTACGCCGAAGTGATCGCGGTCAACGAAGAACTCAAAATGACGGAGAACGCCCTCGCCGTCGCCGTGTCCTATGAGATCCGCTGGCCGGAGTTGATCGATGCGATCTTCCGCGACAGGCCTGCGGATGCCGTAGTCTCGACCATCAATTTCCAGGGCATGTCGGCGAGCGAGGCACCAACCGCCGTGGACAATGTCCTGGCGCCGGCTCGGATAGGCGCGGTCCAGCTAGTCATAGACGTCCCGGAACTGAAGGGCGTGGCCGAATGGGTGAACAGCTTCAACGCGATACCCGGCTTGGAATACGGCGGGTGGACATCGGTCAACGCGAAAGGCTCGGACTCGGGATCTGCGTTCACGGTGACCTGTTCGGCGCAGGTCAACCTTGTCGGGTTGGTGGGCAACGTTGACGTGTTCCCGAAAGACTTCCAAGAATGGCTGGCCCTAGCGCAAGTCGGCGGCGAAGCGCCGCCCGCGGCCGAAGAAGGGGGGAACGAATAATGAAGAACCAACGCGCAAGTTTGACATTAGTGCTAGTCGGGCTGTTGGCCGTGGTCCTCGCCATTGGGGCTTACTACCTGCTCTATGCTCCCACGCTGGATGCACGGGCAGAGGCTGACTCCGCCGCCGAGGAGGCTGAGACGGCCAACCAGGCGGCTGAGACGGAACTCAAGAACCTGGCCGAACAGGCCAAGCATTTGGATGAGAGCAAGGCCCAGTTGGAGACGAAGCGGGCACAATTCCCGACCAACCTTGAGTTGGCCAGTTTCACAGCCTACCTTTCCGACCTGGTGACCGGCACGGAGGCCACTTTGGTGAATCTGAGCCATGATTCTCCAGCCGAAGTGACTATGGCCCAGCCGCTGCCACCTGGCCCTGGCGGCGAGAAACCGCCAGTGGTGCCTCAGCCGCCGCCTGGCCTTTACCAATACCGCTTCAACATTTCTATCAACGGGCGGTTGGACCAGACGCAGGCCTTCTTGCGGGCGCTGCAGGAAGACGACGCCCGAATGTTCCTAGTGACCAGCGTGTCCTTGGTCGCCAGCGATGGATCCTCTACCAGCGGCGATGACGAAACCGCGCAATACACCATTCAGGGTTACACCTACGCGCTGGTCCCCGCGGATGAGATTCCCACCCAAGTTCAGGACGGAGGCAACAGTGGCTGATGACGAGACCCGCGCCCATCGACGGGCCACGCGGGCACAGAGGGGTGTGGCGCTGCTCGCGGCTGCCGCAACGGCAGGCGTGATGGCCTTGGTGGCCGTGATACCGGCCGACGATTCGGCGGAGGCGAGTTCGCCTGTTCCCGTCGCCGCGCCTGCCGCGGTGCCTGCGGTCCTCCAGGACGGGACGGGTCCGGGCACCACCGTGACGGTGGAAGGCGACGAGCGGAAGGACCGGCGCAATCTGCAGGCTGGTCTGACCATTGAGGGCGGCAATGTCTACTTTTGGGGCTGGGGCAAGTGTGGTGCCCTCGGCTATAAGACCACCTGCTCGGCTTTCGCGACGCCGGACAACCTGGCGCCAACTAAGGTGTACGGCCTGCCAGAAGGCGCCATTGTCGAGGCCACCGGCGGCATCTACAATTTCAACGCGGTTGACAAGAGCGGATACGTCTGGGGTTGGGGTTCCTACTCGAACCGTGACGGCACCGGGAGTCGGGTCGGCACGGGGGCTTCGTATCCTCCCAAGCGACTCCGCATCGGTGCCTCGTGGGACGACCGTTGTTTCAACGCTTCGGGCAGTATCGTCTCCAACTGCGGGAAACCGTTCTTGGGCGAGGGCGACCCGGTCAAGCTCCTGTCCGGCACTGAGATGTCCGGTGCCGCAGTGACAGAGAGCGGAGTGGTCTACTCCTGGGGCGGGATGAACTATGGCGGCGTGGGCAAGGGCGACATTGCCGGCTCGCTGACTGACGGCCAGAACGTCTGGGGCGCCCAGATGGTGACTGGACTGCCCCCGCTGAGCATCGAGGGCAATAAGCCCGTCCAGATCGAGGGTGGATACCAGACTTACTGGATCATGCTGGAAAACGGTGATGTCTACTACTTTGGCGGCAACCCCAGC
Source organism: Bifidobacteriaceae bacterium (assembly GCA_031265345.1). Next base: position 13,115 of record JAISCU010000293.1, on the reverse strand, counting down.
AGCGTTCTTGGGTCTCCCTTCGAAAGGGCATTGGGAGACCACGAGCGTCAGTACTCAGGCCGACCAACCATCACGAGTTACGTGTCCGGCTACCCGCAGGGCCAAGGCCAGATCGCAGTCAAATCGGTGGCGCTCGCCCCCTGGTTCCGTGCCACCAACCCCGATGAGTATGTGACGCTGGTGCATTCGGGTATTGGGTTCGGGGCTGCGCTGCTGTCTACCGGCAAGGTGCTGACCTGGGGCCGGAATGACGGAGACATGGAGAACGGGTCCGTCAACGACTGGGGCGCCCTTGGCCGTCGTTGCGCTTCCGGAACCACCGGTTCGGCCTCCGCGAAGGCCGCCGTGAGAGACAACTGTTACCGGTCGCCCGGCTATGTCTCATGGGCGGGCACCGCCCCCAGGATTGTCCAGATCGCATGCTCGTTCACTGCGGTGACGGCATTGGCCCAGGACGGCACGTTGTACGGCTGGGGCGCCCCTGTTCGGAGTTATGAGGGCTATCCGAGCAAGATCGAAGGCGGGGGCCGGGGCAAGGAACTGTTCGAGTACGCCTCGTCCTACGCCGCCCCCGATGTTGGCGCGATCATCGTGGTCGACCGTAACGTGGTCAAGTTCCAGGTCGGACAGGGCTTCGTCATCTGGTGGGACAACAACGGCAAGCAGTGGGGCCGGGGCTGGCACGAGAACGGATCGCTGGGTCACCACGCTGGAAACTGGGGACGTCCCGGATTCTACAACGAGACTCGGAAGCGTTGGATCTGGTTCAGCAAGCCCCAATATGAGGGGTGTCATTACACGGACCAAGCAAAAGGCTACGGCTCATGGAATAGTGACGCTGAGATCTACTTCAAGCACAACTCGAACACGTACAACAAGGTCAAGTATTACTGCGACGATTTAGACAAGAAGGTTGATGGCGCGTGGGTCAACCGTCTGACTTTCGAGGAGTGCCTGGCCGGGAAGTGCCTGGGCCCGAACGGCGAGGGATATAGCGACCCCGTGTGCGACGCGAGCGACCCGGCGAATGATTGCGGGGAAGAAGGAACGCCGACGGATCCGCCCAAGCCGGGAGTCTGCGAGCCGGACGAGGATGGCGTGGTCGATCCGGAGTGCACGGCAAGCCCAGGTGATACATGATGGTGCTTGACAGAGCCGACAGCGGTCGATTGGGCCGCTTCAGTGTTCGACAATATGATGTGGAAGGAATGTGCGCCTGATGCAAGTGTCCAATATTCTGGCTGCCGAGGGGTTGGATCAGCTCACCGACTTCGCCAGCTTCCCCAATTTGGAACAGATCGGCATAATCCTTCTGATCGTGGCCGTGATCGGTCTGGTCGTTCTGGGTTCCATGCTCAAGGGCGTCAAGTCGTTGAGTTCTGCGATAGCGGAATTGTCGACCCGGTTCCAACAGTTCCCGGCACCGCCAGTCGCGGCCCCCGCGCCTCCCGTGGCCGCGCTGGGGCAGGCGCCGCTGCAGGTGCCGGCTCTGCCACCTGGCTACACGCCGCCTGAACTGGCTCAGCCTGAGCCTCAAATTGGGCTGGCGGCGGCTCCTTCGCCGGTTCCGTTCGCCGCCGTGGTGGCGGAACCGACCGCTCAAGCCGAGCCGGTGCCCGTCGCTCCGGCTTCGGCAGAGGCGACCGCCGTGCCGTTCGCTCCGACTTCGCAGCCGGTGGCAGTCGAGGCGGCCGCGCCGATTCCCGCGCCCGAACCAGCAGTCGGGCCGCGAACGCCAGTGACGGACCGGGCGCACCCGCCGACCCCGGCGGCAGGACGCAACGCCTTGCCGAAGGCGCTCAACACGGCCGCCCGGCGGGAGATCTCGCTGGTCGGCAGGGCATTGAAGATCCTGGATGAGTTGGAGCAGTCGGAGACCGATCCGGACAAGTTGTTCTCGTTGTTCGCGTTGGACAACCTGATGGCACGGATGCGCCGCGGTTCCGAGGCCCAGATGATCCTGGCCGGACGCGATCCGGAGCGCGCGGTGCGCGAGGCTCTGTCGGTCTCGGACGTGATCCGGACGGCATCGTCGCAGATCGAGCACTACGAGCGCATCCGCATCTCGCTCGATTGGGACCCGATGATCCGGGCCTACGCGGTGGTCCCGGCAGCGCACATGATCGCCGAGTTGCTGGAGAACGCCACCACCTTCAGCCCCGAAGGCGCGGCGGTGGAAGTCGGCGGCTCGAACCATTCCGGCGATGTGGTCCTGACCATCTCGGACACCGGTGTCGGCATGAACCCGCAAGAGCTGGCCGCCGCCAACCGCATGATGCAGGCCGGTGGCGATCCGGACGACCTGACCCATGGGCGCCTCGGCGTCGCGGTGGTCGCCCGCTTGGCCGACAAACTGGGCGCTGCCGTGAGCTTCGCGCCCGGCCAGGGGTCGGAAGGAAGCGGCACCACCGCGATAGTACGGATTCCGGCCCGCCTGGTCGACGAGCATCCGGTGGCCATCGAGCCGCTGGCGGACGCGCCCGCCGAACCGACGTTGCCGCCGCAACCGAAATTGGAACCCTCAGCTGCGACCGAATCGCCGGCTCCGGAAGACTCGTTCCAGCCTGTTCGCTTGGAACCTGCCACCAACACCGGCCTGCCACGGCGCGGCCGGGCACAACCGGCAACGACGGGCACTACCGGACCGGCCGCAGGACTTGTGCCGCCCGCTGCCACTCCGGCCACCGCTGCCGGTGGTCTAGCTCCCACGACGGGACCACCGGCCCCAGGGGCGCCGGGGAGCACGGCTCCGGGCACCCCCAGCCTCGACGCGGCCGCCGCGCCGGGCGCAGTGCCCAAGAACGCGGAGCGGGTCGGCCCCAGCCGCGCGGATGCGATTGTGCCGCTGGGTGCTCGCTTCTCTCCTCTGGGCGCGAGCGCCAACCCCTCGGCTTCGTTGCCCCGGCACGCCGCTGACGGCGGTCCCATGCCGACCTCGGCAGGCACCATGGCCGGAGAGAAACCGCCGCCTGGCCCACCAGCGCCTGGTGGGCCCGCCCCTTTCGCAGGCGCCCCGGCGGGAGCAGCCCAGCCGGCGGGGCATGAAACCCAGCCAGAAGCGGACTCAGGCCGAGCGGCCGGGTCGCCCGGCGCGGGTCCGGGTTCGTCTGTGCCCGGTGGGCCGGCGCCATCTGAGTCCGGCGCGACTCCGGCCTCACCGGTGCGGCGTCGTTCGGCGGCCGGGCGCACGGCGCACGCGAAGTCGTTCCCACCCGTGCCCGTCGCTCCGGGGGCCGCTCCGCCGCACACGACCGCGCCTCCTGGCGTGATCCGGGCCGCGGCTCCGGTAGACACCAACACGAGCGCTCCGGTCTATTCGCCTGCAGGCCAAGCTTCGCCTGGAACGCCCGGTGCTGCCGCTCCGGCTCCATCGGCGCCGGTACCGCCGGCTTTGCCGAAGCGTGCTGCGGGTGCCCCAGTGCCGTCTGGCAGCCCCGCGCCTTCGCCTGGTGCGGCGAGACCATCCGGCCTGGCGGCTACGCCAGGCGGGAGCTTCCAACCCCCAGCAGCAGGCGGAACCTTCCGGCCTCCCAGCGGCACGGCCCCAAGCGCCATGCGTCCGGGGCCGCTCCAGGCCGCGGCGCAGCCAGTCGCAGCCCCGACCGGGACTCGGGCGGCGGCATCGTCCACCTCTTTCCAGCCTGGCGGAACTATGCTGCCGGGCGGCGCCACTGGTATGGCGGCGGCGGGGATGGGCGGTTCCATCGCGGGTTCGGCCATCGCTCTCAAGGCGTCCATCCAGGAGGAAGCGCTGGCGGAGTTGGCCGGCATCAACGCCTACCAGCCCGAGCGCACCGAGTCGAAACCGGCCTCGAGCCTGGCCCGTCGCCAGACCGGCCAGTCCGCGCTTCCAGCACCCGCCGAAACTCCCTCGGGGCCGCCGAAGGCCCGCGACGCGGACAAGATCCGCAACGCGCTCTCGTCGTTCCAACTCGGAACCCGGCGAGGGCGCAACGACGTCCGCACGTCAGCTGGGAAGAGGTGAGCGGGCTCGTGATCCATCATCCCGAATCAACGTCCAGACCGAATGTCATTTCCATCCAAGGAGAACTCAGATGACGACCAACTATCAGACCGGGGAGAATAGACAGGATCTGACCTGGCTCCTGGATTCGTTTGTCCGCTCCACGCCGGGCGCCCGCTTGGGCGTGGTGGTCAGCGCCGACGGCCTCTTGATGACCATGTCCGGCGGGGCCGACCGGACAGTCGGCGACATCATGGCCGCGATTTGCTCGGGTATGTCATCGCTCGCCCGCGGCGCCGGACGGGAATTGGGGATCGGACGCGACCGCCAGTCCGTGATCGAATACGAGGAGGGCTTCGTCATGCTGATGTCGATCTCCAACGGTTCGGTGCTCGCCGTGCTGTGCGAGCCGGACTCCGACGTGGGCCTGGTCGGCTACGAGATGGCCACGTTGGTCGGGCGGGCCGAGAGCTTCCTGACCCCGCAACTGATCGCCGAGATGCGTGACGCCCTGCCCACCACAGGCACCGTGCGAGGTGGCCGATGATGCCATCGCCTTCGGGGCGGCGACCAGTTCCGCGTCGTGCTTCCAGTGACCACGGCGGCCTCGCTGAGACCACCTTCGAGTCGCTGAGCGCTCCCGCCAAGGCTCCGGTGCCGGGTCCAGGCGGCTCGCGGTCCAGGGCGAAGGCCGCGCCGATGCCTTCGACTGGAGGCGGCAACCCGGCGCCCGCCGGACCAGGCCGTCCGGCGGCATCGGCAGTTCCTCGCAGGCGTCCGCGACGCCGGATCGAGGACGAGGCGAAAGTCTCCCTGACGGTCGAGGACGTCGCCTCCGTCAGGCCGTTCGTGGTCACCCGCGGCAGGACCCAGGGCAGCACCAGCACGCGCCTCGAGTCGATCCTTGAAGTTGCAAACGAGCAGTGGATGGCGGACAAGGGACAACGATTGTCGCCTGAGGAGGCGGCCATCGTGCGGCAGATCGCCACCACTTACTTGACGGTGGCGGAGGTCTCCGCACACCTGAAGCTGCCCTTGGGCGTGGTCAAGGTCCTTGTTTCCGATCTGGCGGAAGCCGGCGTGCTGGTGGTGCACGACACGATGGCCGGCGGTGGAGGAGTCGACTCTGGCGGCCCCGTCTCACGCGAACAAACCCTGGAGCTACTGGAGAGTGTTCTAAATGCAATATCCCAACTATGAGCCGAGCCAAGGCGCTACCGTGACACGGGCCAAGCCCCCGACAGTCGTCAAGATCGTGGTGGCTGGCGGCTTCGCCGTGGGCAAGACCACCTTCATTGGCGCCGTTTCGGATATTGAGCCGCTGAACACCGAAGCCGACATGACCGAGCATTCGCTCGGCGTGGACGATGCCGGCCGCCGGGCCGCCCAGAAGGACACCACCACTGTGGCGATGGACTTCGGCCGCATCGCGCTGGGCGACTCGCTCTGGCTGTACCTGTTCGGGACGCCCGGCCAGGAACGTTTCATGTTCATGTGGGACGACCTGGTCCGTGGCGCCATCGGCGCGGTGGTGCTGGTGGACACCGACCGCCTGGACCAAGGTTTCACGGCGGTCGACTACTTCGAGTCGCGCGGGATTCCGTTCGTCGTGGTGGTCAACTGCTTCGACGGGATCGCGCGTCACACCCTTGACGACGTTCGCGACGCCTTGGCTGTGGGCCCCGACATCCCTGTCATGTATTCGGACGCGCGCTCTCGCGAGGCGGCCAAACAAGCGCTCGTGGCGGTGGTGCGCGTGGCGATGGATAGGCTGCGCAATGCTTGATCGCAAGACCCGCGTGGGGCAGGAACGGCGCGTCGGAGTCGATGAGCTGTTCTTCTCCTGCACCGACCGGAAGGGCGTCATCACCGCTGCGAACTCTGTGTTCGCGCGGCTCTCGGCGTTCCCCCGGAACGAGTTGATGGGCGCTCCGCACAACTTGATCCGCAACCCGGCTATGCCGGGCGGCGCGTTCAAGCTGATGTGGGACACGCTGCTGGGCGGCAAGCCGTTCGCGGCCTACGTCCGGAACCTGGCCAAAGACGGTTTCGACTACCAAGTCTTCGCCACTGTCACCCCGATGGGGAGCGGGTTCCTGTCGGTCCGTTCGTCGCCGCGGTTCGACCCCCTGTGGTCCGCCGCCAACTCGCTCTACGCCCAGAGCCTGCCCATCGAACTACGCGCCCGTCGCGAGGGCGCCAACCGGTCGCAGACCGCCACGGCCGGTCTCACTTCCTTGGCCGGGATGCTAGGGGAGGCCGGGTTCCCCTCCTACGACGAGTTCATGTACACAACCCTGCCGGCCGAGACCCAGACTCGGGTGTCGCTCTCGGCTCGCCGGACCTACCGGCCTGAGGCGCACGGCGACATCGCCGATATCTTGAACAACTCCGTGGCGATGGACGAGCACATCGGCGAGTTGATGGGGCGGCTCGACTCGCTGCAACATTTGGCCGTGGCGCTGCAGACCGGGTCGCAACAGCTTGGCGGCACAGTGGCGACCTTGGCTCAAGTGACCCAGGTGGCCTTGGACGCCTCGCAGCAAGTGGCGGCGCACGCGCCGATCCTGGTTTCGACTGCCAATGCTATGACCCAGGTCGGGGCCGGGGCCGAACAAGTGGTCGCGCCGTTGCCTGAGCGGCTGACCCAGGTCCGGCTCGGTGTGATGGAGTTGCGGTTCCGGATCGCCCTGGCGCAATTGCACAACGACATGGTCATCAACTTCGCGCTCGAGAATCTGGACGGCTTCGCGCCTCCCGAAGGCTTCCTCTACGTGCCCCTGCTCTGCTACGCGCTGGCCGATGACGTCGAAGCGGTCTCTGCCGGGCTGGAGGGGGCCCAACAGGTGCTGACCGATGTGGCCCGTCACGTCGAATCGGCCGGTGCCTCCTTGGGGCAGTTCCAGAAGTTCCTGTCCGCCTGGCGCATCCAGGTGCCGAAGTACGGCGTCTCGGCGCACCTGGGGCCATTGGTCGGTCCGATCGATGCCCAACTGCACCGTTCGCACGAGGAACTGAGCGCTCTGCGTTCCCTGGCCCAGGCCTGCGTGGCCGAGGCGCGTCCCTTCGACCGCGTGCCGATGGAGGAGATCCTCGGCCGCATCAACGCCGCCTCCCGGCACCTGATCAGCGACAACTATGACCACACCCAGGCCGTCTTCAACTCGATGGGCCTGACGATGCCGAGAGGTGTCAGATGAGCGCACTGGAACAAACCCTCCTTTCCCGCGGCCTGGTGTCACGAGACCAACTGACCGAGGCCGCCCGCCAGCAATCGCTCGACGGCATGACCCTGGGCCAGGCCCTGGTCTCGACCGGCGCCTTGAAAGAGGAGGACCTCATCCCGGTCCTGGCCGAGGCCGCCGGGCTGCGTTTCATCGATATTGACGTCTATCCGGTCGAGGCCTCCGTGGCATCCTCGGTGCCGGCCGTCATCTGCCGCCGTCACCTGCTGCTACCGGTGGGCCGCGAGGGCAATTCCGTGCTCCTGGCCATGGCGGAGCCCGGCAATATCGTGGCGGTCGATGATGTGCGCTCTTATCTGGGCGTGGCGGTCATCCCGGTGGTCGCGCAGCGTAGCGCCCTGGAACGGGCCATCCAGCGTTGGGTGCGCTCCGACTCGGAGATCGACTCGATTGGCCAGTCGCTCGATTCGACCGCGCGCCAAGAGGAGAAAGACGTCACCTCGGCCGTCGATGCGGTGGCCGAGGACTCACCGGTGGTGCGGTGGGTCCAGCTATTGATCTCGCAGGCCATCCACGACTCCTGCTCCGATATCCACCTCGAGCCGGAAGAGCACGACCTGCGCGTCCGCTACCGGATCGATGGCGTGCTCCACGAGACGCAGAGCGCCCCCAAGTCGATCCAGTCGCAAGTCATCTCCCGCATCAAGATCATGGCCAACATCGACATCGCCGAACGGCGCAAGCCTCAGGACGGCCGTATCTCGGTCGACCTCGACGGCAACAACGTCGATCTCCGGGTTGCCACTCTGCCCACAGTCTGGGGCGAGAAGGTCGTCATGCGAATCCTCAACACCTCGGCTGTCGAAGTGGACCTGCGCAAATTGTCCTTCTCGGATGATTCATTCGACAAATTCAAAGCCTCATACACCAGGCCCTACGGAATGATCTTGGCGACCGGCCCGACTGGTTCCGGCAAGTCGACCACTTTGTACGCGGCCATTCGGGAGGTCTCGCGTCCCGAAGTCAACATCATCACGATCGAGGACCCGGTCGAATACCGCATGGCCGGCGTCAACCAGATCCAGGTGAATCCCAAGGCCGGGTTGACTTTCGCCTCAGCCTTGCGCTCGATCTTGCGCGCCGACCCGGACATAGTGCTGGTCGGCGAGATCCGTGACGGCGAGACGGCCAAGATCGCCGTCGAGGCGGCCCTGACCGGCCACTTGGTGCTGTCGACCCTCCACACCAACGACGCTCCCTCCGCCGTCACGCGCCTGACTGAGATGGGGATCGAGCCGTTCCTGGTGGCCTCCGCGCTGGACTGCGTGGTCGCTCAACGGTTGACCCGTCGCCTGTGCGGGCGGTGTCGCGAGGCGTACACGCCGAACGAAGCGGAGATGAAGATCCTCCACGACGACTGGGTCTTCCGTGAGCCACCGCCGAAGCAGCTATACCGGCCCAAGGGCTGCGCCTCTTGCGCCAACACCGGCTTCAAGGGACGCATGGCCGTACACGAGATAATGGTCGTCTCCAAGGAGCTCGAACACCTGACGGCCTTGCGCAAATCGACCCGCGAACTCAACGAGTTGGCCCGCGAACAGGGCATGGTCACGCTCCGCCAGGACGGTTGGGGAAAGGTGGCCAAAGGCATGACATCCGTCGAGGAACTACTGAGAGTGGTGGCTTAAATGACCGATATCTACACCACCCAGGCCGGGATCGACCTGGTCCAGGCGCTTGAGGAGGCCGCGGCGCTGGGCGCTTCCGACCTCCATCTGACGGCCCTGCTGCCGCCGATCATCCGGCAGTCCGGAAACCTGACGCCGCTGCCGGGGTACACCGCGCCCGGCGAGGACGCCCTCTACGAGCAGCTGATGGGCATGATCAACCGCAACCAGCAGGAGCGGTTCGACCGCGAGCTCGAACTCGACTACTCCTACCAGGTCCCGTCCGGCCGGATGTTCCGCTGCAACCTGTTCTGGGACCGCGGCTCGATCTCAGCGGCGTTCCGCGTCATCCCGGACAAGATCCTCCCGCTCGAGGACCTGCGGATGCCCGGCGTGTGCAAGACGTTCGCGGGCCTGCCACGTGGCTTGGTCCTGGTCTGCGGGCCGACCGGGTCCGGCAAGTCCACCACCCTCGCGGCGATCATCGACCTGGCCAACCGCACCCGTTCCGGCCACATCCTGACCATCGAGGACCCGATCGAGTTCCAGCACACCTCCAACCGCTGCCTGGTGGCGCAACGCGAGGTGGGCGTGGACACCACTTCCTTCACCGAGGCGTTGAAGCACGCTCTGCGCCAGGATCCCGACATCATCCTGGTGGGCGAGATGCGCGACCGCGAGACCATGGAGATCGCGCTGCGCGCAGCCGAGACCGGCCACCTGGTCTTCGCCACCCTCCACACCCAGGGCGTGGCCCAGTCCATCAACCGCATGGTCGACCAGTTCGATTCGGCCCAGCAGGACCAGATCCGCAACCAGTTGGCGATCACCATCCAGGGCGTGGTTTCGCAGACGCTCTGCCGCCGCGGCGACGGCAGGGGACGAGTGGTCGCGACAGAATTGATGCGCGCCACCCCGGCCATCCGGGCGATGATCCGCGAGAACAAACTCCACCAGATCTACTCGGCGTTGCATTCGGGCAAAGAGGAGGGCATGCACACCCTCGACCAGTCGCTGGCGGAACTGGTCCGCCAAGGCGACATCACCTTCGAAGAGGGCCTCGAGACGGCCCGTTCGCCCGAGGAGTTCGCTCGTTTGCTCGGGCGGACCACCCGCGTCCCGCAAGGGGCGGCGGGACTGAACAGTCCATTCGGAAGGATGTGACGCACCATGGCCACAGCAGGAACCAAGACTTTCGAGTACACCGTGATCGCGGGCGGCTCGACCCGCAACGGCAAGATCGACGGTCCCGACCAGCAGACCGTCGCCCGCCACTTGCGGGAGAACGGCCTCACGCCGATCGCCATCGACGAGGTCTCCAAGTCCGGCCTGAACATGGAGATCAAGATCGGTGGCAACCGCGCCAGACCGAAAGACGTGGCGGTGGCGATGCGCCAATTGGCCACCATGGTCAACGCCGGCCTGTCGCTGTTCAATTCCCTCAACGCCATCATCGACCAAGCCGGTTCGTCCGCGCTTGCCGTGGTCCTGCGAGAAGTCGCCGGTGACGTCGAGACCGGTTCGTCGCTGGGCGAGGCCATGTCGAAGCATCCGCGGACGTTCTCGCCGGTCATCATCGCGATGATCAAGGCCGGCGAGGCGGGCGGCTTCCTGGACACTGTGCTGTTGTCGGTGGCCGACCAGATGGAGGCCGAATTGCGGCTGCGGCGGGCGGTCATCTCGGCCATGGTCTACCCGGTCGTGGTTCTGTGCTTCGCGGGCGTGATCGTGGTCATAATGCTGCTGTTCATCGTGCCAGTCTTCGAGGGCATCTTCGACTCGGTGGACAAGACGCTGCCGCTGCCGACCCTGGTTCTGGTGAAATTGTCGGCCTTCCTGAGGATCGCGGGCATCCCGCTGCTGGTCGCGTTAATCCTTGCCATCTGGTGGTGGAATCGGCACAAGAACGATCTATCCGTCCGCCAGAAGGTCGACCCGATCAAGCTGAAGACGCCGATCGTTGGAGGCCTGATGCTAAAGGTCGCCCTGGCCCGGCTGTCGCGGTCGATCGCCACCATGAGCTCTGTCGGTGTGCCGATTGTCCAGACCCTCGAGATCGTGGCGGACACTGCGGGCAACGTCGTGGTGACCGAAGCCGTCGAACGGGTCAAGGCGCAGGTCATGAGTGGTGTCTCGATGGGCAAGGCGATCGCCGCGGAGCCGATCTTCGGCCCCATGATCTCGCACATGGTGGCAGTCGGCGAAGAAGCTGGCGCGCTCGACCAGATGCTCGACAAAGTGGCTCAGTTCTACGACGAGGAAGTGACAGCGGCCACCGCCTCAATCACCTCGATCATCGAACCAGTCTTGATCGCCTTCGTGGGTGTTATCGTCGGCTCGATCCTTATCTCGCTGTACCTGCCGATCTTCCAACTCACCACCGGCGCCACCCTCGAATAGGCTGCCACCTAGCCGCTCCTAGACGTAACCTGAGTCGCGTGCTGCAGCGTGATTGTCGCGCTGCCAGCATCATCCCGTGGCATGTTGGAATGGGAAGAGTCTCTTATTCGTGGGATAGCGAGCGCCGTTGCGTGGAGCCCGATGGCCACGATCTGCGTGGTAACATCTTCGTGAGGTAGACGATCTCTCATGGTCGGGTAAAGACGCCGTATCCGACCTGCCACAATGAAGGAGCCCGCCCGTGAGTGCTTGTGCGTCACGCTACGAACGATTTGTCGGCCACCAACCGGTGCTGGGCGGAAAAGTCTTGTTGCCAGGTAGCTTGGAGCACCTCGGAGTCCCCACTGCTGTCTCGGTGCGCGATTCACTCGGGCGTTGTCGTCGAACCTCGGTTTCCAGCCGCAGCCGTCACAACAATTGGAGCAGTCATGACCCCCTCATTATGCCCAAGCCCCCATCAGAGCGTGTTCTGTCGCTTGAATTCTCGCGTGATCGCATGCTTGGCTGCATTAGCGCTCGCGGTTAGCTTCGGTCCCGCGAGTCCCGCGTTTGGCGAGGAGCCATCCAATGAGGATGGTGTAGTTGCCGATTCCGTCGAACACGACCTCAGCGCGTTCATCCAGATGGTCGAGGCGTGGACCAACGCCAACGGTCCGGTCACCTCGGCGAGCGATAGCAAGTGGGCCAGCCTGGTGGACACGCTCCACGGTGCTCTTGACGACCTGGGCGCTGTGCCTGATCCAGCGTTGATCCCGCTGCTGGACTCGGGCACCATCGGCAGCCTTTCAGCTCACGAACTGTCCGGCGCGTTAGTGAGGACTGGCCAATACGCGACCGTGGACATCACTCCGGCGGGATCGGCGCTGGGTGATCCTGAATGCCTGGCCGCCGTTGAAGCGGCCGTCGGCGGTGACGATGACCTACTGGAAATCGCTTTGGGGTCGTACCGTTCGTCTAAGGACGCGCGCATGACACCGGGCGGCAAAGTGGCCCTGCTCGACTATGTCGGCGAAAGGTTCGTAGCAGGAATCGAGACTCCACACGTGGTCGTGCTGACGACAGAAACCATCAATGCCCCCGCGACGGAAGGAGTTCTGTACCGCACCGAACTCGAAGCGCTTATGAACAATCCAGCAGTCGAAACGGTCAATGGAGTACAGGTCTCGCAATTGGCCGACCTCGAACCCGGCGAGCGGGCTCGCGTGGTGGGCGTGGCCGCGCAGATAATCATTTCTGACTACACCTTTGTGGTTACCTCGAACGGCTCAACGGTGGTCAGCGCGGGGGCCAATGGAGGTGTTGTCCCCGCATCGGGTCAAACGCTGATCACGGGTGCCTCGATCGTCGGTTTGCCCGATGACGCGAACCTGACACGCCACTTTGGGCAAGCCGGATGGGATCAGCTATCCCTTCCAGAGCAGTACCTGATGCGAGTTGGCTTCAGCGCCGCCCAGGCGGGCAGAGCAGTTAAGAGTGCCGGGAGCGACGCGGTTCGCGCTGCGGTGTTCACAAACTTGTTCAGCCATGTCCCCAGTTCTGCTCCGAGGGCTGGCACCAGTGCGGTTCCCGTCGTCCAATCCGTCAAGGTCGGCGATAGCGGCGCTTTCAGAGCGAGTGCGTTCGCTGCCACGGTCGCCCAGGTTCCCGGCTCCGTCCCGGCGGGGTCTGACGACCTCGATGATTTCGTAGACACAGTGGGAGATGCGGCGGGTGCGATTGACGATGCCGCAGGCCAAGTTGGGGACGTAGCCAAAGGTGTCAAGGACGCGGCTGACGACCTCGGCGACTTGGCGGATTTTCTCGCCGGTGACGATTCGCCGGTGGGCGGGTTCGCGGACGCGGTGGGTGACGTGGCAGGAACGGTAGGTGACGTGACAGGCAAGGTTGGTGACGGGGCAG
>JAISCU010000266.1 GCA_031265345.1 Bifidobacteriaceae bacterium | reverse complement strand
CATGGTCGCAGGTCAGAGCGTTCCGCCGAGAACGGCTCCGTTGCGGAAACCTGCGATCCGTGGCAGTCGCCGAGGAACGCGGGGGACAATACCTGCCAGGCGTTGCAGTCGGTGCCGAGTGTCACAATCTGCAGGTATTCCGGCACCGGCCCAGCGGCGACAAGGTCGTGGCCGCCGATCCGCCCTGTGGACGAGCGAGAAGTTATCCACAGACTTAGGAAGAAGCCTCCCATTCGGCGCTGAAGAGGCGCACGCTAGGAACGTGCCACAAACTGAGAAGCCGAAAAGGCGATACGGAAACCTGGCGATTGACAAGTGGTTGCCGCCTCCAGCGCGTAGTCAGGCAGGGGTGTTCACGCGGGCTCAGGCGATCCAGTGCGGTCTGAGCCGTGGTCAGGCCGCTTATCGACTGGGTTCAGGGCTATGGCTCCCGGTGGCCGGTCGCGGACTGGCCCTTGCAGGAACACCCATTGGGATTGAGCAGGGCGCCTGGGCAATGGAACTGACCTGGCCCGGAGCGGTGGTGTGGGGGCCGAGTGCGCTCCAGTTCTGGGTGCCGCAGGCGCCCGTGGCGAGGATGGGCGTGATCGTTGCGGCCTCAACTCGGAACCGGCGATCCGCACACAACCTGAAGCTCGTCAGGACCTCCGCGGTCAACACCCAGGCGGAAGATTGGCGCGGAGTCAAGGTGCAGTCGGCCCGGTGGGCGATCGTCGATTCGTTGCGCATGCTGGATCAACGTTCGGCCGACAGCCTGTTCGCGTGGCTCATCACCAGGGACCAGATCCCGGCAGACTTCGAGGCGAGCGTCGAGACCCTCAAGGGCCAGCGCGGGTCCAAGCGTCTGACCACGTACATCAGGTATCACGCGTCGGGGGCGGCGGCCGAATCGGAGATGCTCCTGCACAACGAATTACGTCGAAAGGGCATAAGGGGATGGGAGCCCAACGCCACCGTGCGCCTGCCGGACGGCCCCGTGATGAACGTCGATCTCCTGTTCAAGAAGGCGAAGCTGGTCATCGAGATTGACGGCTTCTCCACCCACGGCGGTCGAGGTGCCTTCGAGAAGGACCGCGAGCGGGACCGGCGTCTCACCCGCGCGGGGTACAAGGTGCTGCGGTTCACCTGGCGCGACCTGACCGAACGCCTGGAGCAAGTGGTGGCCGAGGTCGCCTTCTATGTGGACTGACCGAGGCATTGCACTGGATAGGGACGCGGCCCGCGCCGGAGCTAGGATCGGGCGGCCATTCAGGGTAGGTTCGGCTCGACCCGTTGACCAAAAGAGGAAGGTGTCACGCCCGTGGAGAAAATCACCCTGCGTTTGGGCCACACTGACGAATTAGCGAATGACCTGGCCAGCCTTGAGCCTTTCTTTGACCAGTTGCGCAAGGCCTACCTCGACCAGGACGTCGAGCTGACCATAACCGGCCAACCCGGCAGCGAGCCGCCAGCCGCCGACGACGAGGACGGAGGCACCGGGACAAAGGAGTTCTGGCTGTTCCTGTTCGCCAAGGAACTGACTCAGCAAGCCAAACATGAGTACGATGCCGCTCGCTCGGCTTCCGACGCCTCCACCGACCACGACCCAATGGTCAGCGCCTGGTTCAAGGATCTCTGGCCGGACGAGGAGGCGACCGACGGACTGACAGAGCTCCGCGAAAGCATCGAGGCCGACCCGCACCACCGCTGGAGCCCGTGGTGCACCCTGGGGGATCTGGAGTTCTGGCTCGCCCACCAATTGAGCGCTTGGGCCAGCCCGTTGGGCCTGGACATCATGGATGACCATTTGGTCGCAGGCACCGTGCCGCTGGCGGAGTTGTCCGAGGTTCGTTCCTACGACAGTTTCCAGAACTTGGGGAGCCTGGGGTCCCAACTGGACCAATTGGAAGGAGAAATCGAGGCGCTGGAGGAACTGGGTGGCCAGGAAGACGACGAGGAACTCGCGCGGGCCAACGACGAATACGAGGACCTGATTGGCGAGATCGTCCACGCCGAGGACGATTTCGCGGACTTGGCCGCACTGATCTCGGAGGCCATGGCGCCGGACAGGCAGATCACCGCCCGCCAGTTGCGGGCGTGCCGACGTTTCCAGCGAGGCGATATGGAAGGGGCGGTGGACGAGCTCGATCCCGCCGAACTCGATGCGGAGGTCGAACAAGCCGAAGCCGAACTGGAAACGGCCGAACAGGCGCCAGCCGAAGAAGTCGAACCCGACCAGCCAGGAGGCGACCAGCCAGGACTGGACCGGCCGGAGCAGGCACGGGATCGCTTGCAATCAGCGGTCCGGCAATGGTTGACGCGGGCCGACTTGCTGCGGGCGCTTGAGCCGAGCGCCCGCGCGGCCAAAGGGCAGGAGGAAGCTCTCACGCGCGCGGCGGGGATCGAGAAGCGGAACAATCTCGGGGCGCAGGCCCACATGCGATTGGGCCGGTTGCTGGAAGGACGCCAACGTCGGGACGAGGCTGACGCCGTCTACCAGGCAGTCTGTAACTTCGAGCCGGGCGTGTTGGCGGAGACGACGGTGGTCGCTGCCATGATGGCGCGGGTTGTGGTCTCCGTGGCTTCGCGAGACATCGACCAAGCCGAAGCCCGTCTGCGCGGATTCCGCGCGGACGCCGAGACGGGAAAGCTGGACGCGCACGGTGACGTCGCGGGGCCGACTTGGCTGGTGGCCGCAGCGAGCCTGTGGCTCGCCGTGGGGCAACCCGACGAGGCATTGGCGGATATTTCAGCAGCCATCGAGCGCCTGAGCCCTCTGGCCCAGGACCATCCCGAAACGTATGGCCCCTTGAAGTTGCATGCCTTGGAGACCAGGCGCTCGCTGAACGAGGAGCGGGGGGCGTGGCGTGAGTTGGAGGTCGACTGGGAGGAATCGGCCAACACGATCCGAGCCATGGCCCGGATCGAACCGGGTGTCCATGAACTGCGGTTGGCGGAGACGTTGGCCGCGATAGCTGCGATGCGCACGCGGCTGGAACGCCCCGAAGAGGCGCTGGCCCCTGCGACAGAAGCGGTCGAGGAATATCGGAAGCTGGCCGCGGCGGACGCCGCGGAATATGGCCATGACCTCGCGGAGGCTTTGTCCCAACTGGGACAGCTCTACTTGGGCTTCGACGGGATCGAGAACCGGACCGAGGATGGGATCGAGAAGCTGAAGGAAGCCGTCGGAGTGCTGAAGGCGCGGCACCCGGTAAACGCCGACACGCTGTGCCCAAGCCTCGCCGAGGCCCTAACCATATTGGCTGTGTCCTACGGCGGAGCGGGCCGTCTGGGGGAAACCGAGGAGGCTCTCGAGGAAGCGGCCCTTTTGTACCGTAACCTGGTCGCCGCGGGCCGGTCGGAGCATTCGGGGGACTTGGCGGTGATCGCGTTCGCGCTTGGTCACGCTCGGGCCCGGGCGGGGAAACCCGACCAGGCCGAGTCCGCGTACCGCGAGGCGGAGGACCTTTACCGGGCCGAGGCCGACGGCGCTCAGGACGCCGCGCAGGCGAAGGCGAATCTGGGGCGGCTCCTGGATGGTTTGGGGGCGTTCTTCCGTGACCAAGACCGCGATGAAGAGGCGCTCGAAGCATTGGATGAGAGCGTACAAATGTACGCAGCAGCGGCCAAGGCCGATCCAACGTTCCGTCCCGACTGGGCCAGGGGATTGGCGGCGTTGGGTGACGCCTACCACCGCCAGGACCAGTGGCGCGAAGCCGAGGTGGCGTATTCGAACGCGGCTGCGGCGTTCGCCAAGTTGGCCAAGAACGATCCCACGGAATACCGCGACGACCTCATCTCGATCCACGACGACCTGGCCCATCTGTACGGTCATCTCCGTCGGCCCGAAAAGGAGGAGTCAGCGCTGCGCGCGATGGTCGACCTGGCCCGGCAGGCGTCCAAGACCGACGAGTCGTACCAGGAGTCGCTGGCCATGTCGCTGATCGGTTTGGGCTCGGTGCTGTTCGACCGCAATCGGATCGCCAAGGCCGAGCCTCATTTCGCTGAGGCGGTTCGGATTTACCGGCGGCTGCACGAATCCGAGCCGGGCCGTCATGGCGAGGGGTTGGCCAGCGCGTTGACGGCCCTGGGCTCTACGTATGAGGAACTGGGCCGCGCCACCGCCGCCCGCGCCGTGTTCTCGGAGAGGGACCTGGTTCGCCGCCCCCGCCGGGTCAGCCGAAGTGGCGCGGCAGGGTCGCCTTGGATGCTGCCCTGAGTTCGCGCAGCGGCAGCCGGAAGCCCCCGTCCGCCCATCTCACCGCCAGGGTCTGGTCCCCACTGCGACCACCTTGGACGATGCCGCCGTCCCAGCCGCCCACGTCACCGCCATCCCCATTACCGCCCGGCTCCCCGCCACTGCTCCCGCCATCGTCGCCTGGTTCAGCATCGCCAATCCCGGAGCCGCCCGCCTCGCCGCTGCCGGTCTCGCCCAGAAGCAGAATCGGGCAGCCCGCCTCGTCGGCCAGCCGAACCAGTTCGCCAGCGGACTCAGGCGACACCGCCACCAGAGCGCGCGCCTGCGACTCCGAGAACAACGCCTCGAACGCCGTCAGCCCATCGCGGGCCAGTAGCTGGTCGAGCCGGATGCGGGCGCCGATCCCATAGCGCAGGCAGGCCTCGACCAGTCCGGTGGCCAGGCCGCCATCTGACAAGTCATGCGCCGCGCGCGCCAGCCCCAAGCGCGAAGCCCCAATCAACACCGAGGCCAAGCGCCGCTCGGCGGACAGGTCCACGCGTGGCGGCAATCCTCCCAGATGCCCATGCACCACATCGGCCCAGGCCGAGCCGCCCAGTTCGACGAAGGTCGAGCCGAGCAGGTAGACCGCCAGCCCACCGGTCCGCCAGCCCGAACAAGTCGCCCGCGAAACCGAATCCAGCACCCCCAGCACGCCGACAACGGGTGTCGGGTGGATCGCCGAATCGATCCGGCCA
Organism: Bifidobacteriaceae bacterium; assembly: GCA_031265345.1. Next base: position 8,750 of record JAISCU010000266.1, on the reverse strand, counting down.
GGTTCGCCGGTCTCGTTGTACAGCGACACGTTTCCGCCGGTCACAGGCACGCCGAGGTCCAAGCAGGCGTCCGCCAGGCCCTCCATCGCGGTCACCAGCTGCCACATCGAGGAGGGCGATTCCGGCGACCCGAAGTTCAGGCAGTCGCTGACGGCCAGCGGTTCGGCGCCAACGGTGGCGACGTTCCGGTACGCCTCGGCCAGCGCTTGTTGGGCGCCCGTCCGGGGGTCGAGCTTGGTGTAGCGCCCGTTGCCGTCGGTTGCCAACGCGACCCCGAGCCCGCTGGCCTCGTCGACGCGAACCACCCCGGCGTCATCGGGCATAGAAAGAGCCGTGTTCCCTTGGACAAAACGGTCGTACTGGTCGGTTATCCACTCCCGCGAGCAGAGGTTGGGCGATGCCGTGAGCCCAAGCACCGTCTCAGCCAAGGCGTCCGGCGTGGTCGGCCTGGGCAACGCCTCGGGGGTGTCGGCTTGGAGGGCGTCCTGCCAGGCGGGACGGGTGTGTGGGCGGTCGTAGAGGGGGGCGTCGTGGGCCACGGTCTTGGGATCGACGTCCACGACCCGCTGGCCGCGATAGTCGATCTGGAGGCGGCCGGTGCCCGTCACCACGCCCACCGGCGAGTATTCGACGTCCCATTTGCGCGCCACTTCCTCGAAGGCGGCCCAGTTGTCGGGGCTGACCACGGCCATCATGCGCTCTTGGGATTCGGACATGAGGATTTCTTCGGGCGTGAGGGTCGGGTCGCGCAGGAGGACTTTGTCCAGATCGACCCGCATGCCGCCCTCGCCGGCCGCGGCCAGTTCGGAGGTGGCGCAGCTGAGGCCGGCGGCGCCGAAATCGGAGATGCCCTCGACCACGCCGGCGCGGAAGAGCTCGAGGCAGCATTCGATCAGAACCTTCTCCTGGAACGGGTCGCCCACCTGCACCGATGGTCGCTTGGACGGGCCGTCTGCCTCGAAGGTCTCGCTGGCCAGGACCGACGCGCCGCCAATGCCGTCGCCGCCGGTGCGCGCCCCGAACATGACCACCAGGTTGCCGACCCCGCTGGCGTTCGCCAGGTGCAGGTCCTCATGCCGGAGCACGCCCACGCAGGTGGCATTGACCAGCGGATTGCCTTGATAGGAGGAGTCGAAGACGGTTTCGCCGCCAATGTTGGGCAGGCCCAGGCAGTTGCCATAGCCGCCGATCCCGCCGACCACACCGTGGACCACGCGGGCGGTGTCGGGGTGGTCGATCCGGCCGAACCGTAGCTGGTCCATCACCGCCACCGGCCTCGCGCCCATCGCCATGATGTCGCGGACTATCCCGCCCACGCCAGTGGCCGCGCCCTGGTACGGCTCGACGAACGAGGGATGGTTGTGGGACTCGGTCTTGAAGGTGACGGCCCAGCCGTCGCCGATGTCCACCACGCCCGCGTTCTCGCCGATCCCGACCATCAGGCGCTCGCGCATCTGCTCGGTGGTCTTGGCCGCGAACTGGCGCTGGATGTGCAGTCTCGATGACTTGTACGAGCAGTGCTCGGACCACATGACCGAATACATGGCCAGTTCGGCGCCGGTGGGGCGGCGGCCCAGGATCTCGCGGATGCGCTGGTACTCGTCCTGTTTGAGGCCCAGTTCCCGCCACGGTTGTTTGGCGTCAGGAGTGGCGGCGGCGTGCTCGACTGTGTCCACCGCTGTGTCTGTGGCGGCGTCGGTCCGGTCGGTCTGGCTGGGTTGGCTCAGCGCGGTCATGGCGTCCTTCATGCGTTCGTTGTGCGTCGGTTGGTGGGAGACCGGAACCAGCCTACTTGCCGCCCCTCCCGCACGGTGCCGCGGAGCGGCTTCAACTAGAGCTGTGCCAAGTTCATTCCTGGCCGGCGGCGCCTACTTGAGCCTCGACCTCAAAGCGCGGCTCCTCTCAGAGGCGAGATCGACCAGTTTCGCCGCAAACTCCGCGTCGGCGCCGGTCAAGGAGGCCTCACGCGAGGCCTGGGAGATGACTGCCGGTAATCCCGCCGCCAGCAGCCGCAGGCGCGCTTCGAACTCATCCGGGTCGATTTGAGCAGCGGTCGCCTCGCGTCGCCAGTGCCGTGCCTCGATATCCCGGTCGCGGTAGTGCCCGCCGACGCTCATGGCCAGCCGGGCGGTCCATTTGTCGGCCAGGTCTGGGTATGGCAGGGCTGACGCGATGTCGTAGCCGGGGGCCAAGGAAGGACCGTGGGCCGAATGCAGCACTGAGAAGTTCTTGGCGTGGCCGTCCGTCGCCAGCGCCACCCAGTTGAATGCGCACAGCATCATGAACTCCCAAACTGCGGCCTGCGCGAAGCTGGGGCGTAGGCTCGCGCGCAGAAGCTCTGTGATTCGGGCCATGCTTGGGCCGCCGTCGCTCTGATACTTCTGATCGGGCGGCACTCCGAGCGCTTGGGCCAGGTCTTCTTGGTGTACGCGACGGACCTCGCCCAGGCGGGTCCGGTCGTATCGCGTCACCACGATAGCCAACTCGTCGGCGAACCGAGCCACTCGAGTGTCCGCGACCCGAAGGCCCAAGTGATGCGCCGCGCGCATGGTGAGGTGTTCGGCCAGGCCTTGCCGGGCGAATCCCCAGGCGCCCGGCTTGAGTATGTGCGTGGTCGGCTCGCCGCCAAGCGGCAGCGCCCAGCCACCATGGGCGTCGGTCAGAGCGAACTTGCTCTGCGCGCCCGCCAGGGAGAAGCTTTGCGGTCGTTGGCGTGAGAACATCCATTCAGTTCGGTCGCCCCGCAATTCCGCCAGGTGCCGGCCGATCTCCTGGTCCGTCAAAGGCGTCCAGTCCCGCGGAACGTCAAGATGAGGGCCTTCCTCAGGGCTGAGTTGGACTCCACCGGCTGTGTCCAGCCCGACGTGCTCCAACAACGCCATCGGGTTGCCAGGCCTCACTCCGAATCGAGCGGCCCACCGCCGCACCACAGCCGGGTCGTCCGGCAGCAGGCCAGCCAGGTAGTTGACCGGAGCGGTGCCGTCATGAAGGGCTTTCGACTTCGGGAGGCTCAGTGACAACTCCATCGCACCCGGCTGCGCGGCCCAGCCCGCGTCCACTTCGAACACGATCCGGCCCGTGTTGAGCTCAATGAAGCGCCCCACGCGGTCGCTGTCGATGTACGCGGTCAAGGCTCTCACGGCGCGTCCTCGCCGCTCTGGGGGCTCACGTCGACCACTAGGCCCAGGAAGTCCATCACTGCGAGCGCCGAGTCCAACCGGGCCGCGCCTGCGCCCTTGCCGTTCTCAAACCGGTTGACCCATTGCCGTGTCACTCCGGCCAGTTCGGCCAGCTGGGCCTGCGTCAGGCCAAGGCCGACCCGGCGGTCGCGCGCCAGCCGTCCCCAGTCACTTGGCCGGTAAGCCCACACGAATCCCTCCCAGCATGTACCGATCATGCGACATCGGGCGTGATGTCACTTAAATCGTACACCAAGCTAATTCCGGAGTTTCGCTCTCCGGTTCGCTGCCCCGACCTCGGGACCCGCTGCCTCAGGGCGAGGGGCAGGAACACGGGTTAGCGTCTGACGCTAACCCGTGTTCCTGCCCCTGGAGACCCCACGAATCTGGCGGGCAGCGCGGTGGCCGGGCACGGGCAGCCACCACCACCCGGTATTGCCGGACTCGTCGCTGGGCTCAGTTAGGACGATGCCGCGCCAAGAGTCGCCGCCGAACACTTCGGTTGGCGCGCCCAGGGGCCAGCGGCACAGTCACGCGCGCCCGTTCGGGCTGGCTCACGCTCGCCGGTGCCTACCGGCGCCCGCTGCCTACCGGGGGTGCCCGCCGCCTACCGGCGCTGGCCGTTGGCCGCTGACGCCCGCCAGCGCTCGCTACCGACTACCGGCGCTCGCTGCCGCCTACCGGCGCTGGCCGTTGGCCGCTGACGCCCACCAGCTCTCTGCGCCGCCCACCAGCGCTCAGCGGCACCTGCTGACGCCTTACCGGCGCTCCAACGAATCGAAGGTCCGTTGCAGCTCGGCGTAGGACCCGTCAGCGTCCTCCACCACCGCAGCGTCGAAAGACTCCTTGACCTTGGGCAGGCCGTCGGCGATGAACTGACGCACGCGTTTGGCTTCCTTCGAGCCGTCGAGTCCCGTGATGACGTCGAGGTAAGTGGTCCGGCCCAGGTCGATCCGCTGTTGAAGGATCTTCCAATCGGGGCCGTCCTCGCCCAGGCGGCGCCGCTCGGCGGCTGCCGCCTGTCGTTTCTCCGTTTCGCGGCGCAGTTCAGCCGCTTCCGTCCGCATCTCGGCCCCGACTTTCTGGAGCCAGTCGATGCTTTGCCTGACTTGCGCCAAAGCGTCTTCGACCTGTCGAGTCACGACCTTTCCGCCCCCCCGGTTAGTGCTCGCTTCGTCCCAGAATTCCTTGCCGAGTTTATCATCAGAATGCCTCCACTCCGGCGCGGAAGTTGGCTGCCCCGGTGCCGGGCTGGTTGAGGCGTTCCAGAGCCTTGACCAGAGAGAAGACTGCTATGCCGGCGCTGACCGCGCTGTTGAGCAGCCCAATCACCATCTCGACCTTGTCGAGCCCCTTGGAGACCTTACCGATGGTGCGAATGACCCGGCCCGAATTGAACCCGGCAACGGCTCCGGCCGCGGCCGGGCCGCCCACCGGGACGCACAGGGCCGCGATGATCTGCTCGGCGATCGTCGTCAGGATGTCGATGGCGGAGGTGATGATGGTGCCGAGGGCGTCGGCGGCCTGGACCACTGCCTCGAGCATCTCGGCCAGTTCGGCGGCGGCATCGGGATAGGCGTCCATGGTCTGGACGAACTCGCGCACCCGCTCCATGCAGGCGTCGGCGGCCTGGCCCTCCCATTCCTCGCCCGCCCGCGCCGAGACCGATTTGAAGTTCTGGATCAGAGTGTCCACGGCTTGGCCGCTGTTCTGCCAGGCTTGGGCGGCGGCGTTGAGCTGCCCCCAGTCGCCGAAGAGCGGTTTGACGACCCATTCGTCCATCGGGTCGAAGCTCAACAGGTACCGGGACACCTGGTTCAACAGGGCGGCGGCAGGGCTGAGAGCCGACAGCAGTTCGTCGCCAAGGTTCGACTTGGGTGCCGAGACGGCCGTCAACGAGGCCTGGACATCGCCCGAGGCGCAACCGGCCAGAGGGCCGGAGGTGATCATGTCGCTCATAGTGCTCCCCTTCCAAAGGCGTGGGAGAAACCAGGTCGATAGAGGTCGGCGTCCCACAGTCGAGGGAGCGCGATTGGCTGGGGCAGCTGGTGCCCCGGTTGGACCAACTTCCAGCCGCCGCTGGCCGGGCTTTGGTCAGTCACCCCATCCGGATAGCACGGGCCGGCCGCCGGAATCTCGAATTGGTTCCGGTTGTCCCAAGCCAGTTGCAGTTGCTCGGGCGAACGGCCCAGCGGATCGGTCTTGGCGTACTCCTCCCAGAAGGATTCGGTTGGCGTGAACATCAGGTCGCCCGGTTCGCCCGCGTCGTCGAATTCGCGCGACCAGGGCAGGTCGGTTTCGGGGTCGATCGGCTCGATCCAGTAGTCGCGTTGTTCGCCGTCCACTATCACGGTTAGACGATGCCGCTCGGGAGTGTCTCCCGGATCGGGCAGGGGTTGGCCGGGGTCGGGTGTCGGCTCCGGGGTTGGCACGGGGGCTGGGACGGGCGTCGGGACTGGTGGTTGCGTTGCCGCTGGCGGCGGGGTGTAGGACCCGCCTCCGCCGCTGTTGCCGCCGCCAGAGCCGCCGCCCGAACCGCCGCCGGAGCCGCCGCCTCCTGAGTAGCCGCCGCCACCGCCGGTTCCGGCTCCCCCTCCCGTGCCGCTGCCGGCGCCGGGGGTGAGGTTCTCGTTGGTTCCCGGAGTGGTCGAGTCGTTGGAGTTGGCGCAGTCGCATTCGCAGGCAGTGTTGTCCGCCCATTCGGTGACTTGATCCTCGTAGTCCTGGAACACTTGTTGGGTGGTTCGGACTTTCTCAGCCAGGCTGCGTCCAGCGGCGGCCGCTCCGGCCATGCCTATGACTGCGTCGTTATAGGCCGGGTCGTAGACGGATCGGGCGTTGCGCAGCAACCAGCCGATCCCATCCTTGACATCGCAATTCGCTTCCAAGTAGCGTCCGATGGCTTGGATGTCGGCGCCGCTGGCGTCGAAGAAGGTACCTAAAGATGTGAGAAGCTCGGGGTCCCATGCGATTCGGTCGTTCCCCATAGCTGGCTCCTTTCATTTTGTAGCGTGGGGTGGCGGGCGGATTCCCGCCACCGGTGAGCACCTGGCCACCGGACCGGTTGATGCGGCGGGACGGGCGTCGTTGACCGTCCAAGCGCCGAAGCGATGTCCGGGGCCGTGGTGCTCAAAGTCTCAATTCCTCCTGCGGGTCGATCTCGAATTCGCCCCGAGCCTCGGCCTGGGCCTGGTCGCGGGACCATTGTTGACGCGATCCGGCCCCGCCCCCGGACGATTCGCCGGGCTCTTCGGGGCCCTCCAGAGTCGGCGCCGTGTAACGGTTCGGCTGACGGCGGCGCGAATTGCTGGCGCCGCCGCCAGCACCACCGGCCCCCATGCCACCCATGGCCGTGGTGTTGCCGCTAGCGCCACCGGCAGCGCCACCTGCTCCGGCGACTCCGCCAGCCGCCCCAGTTCCGCCAGCGCCGCGCACCGCGCCGCTGCCAGCGCCGGCCGCGCCAGGGATTGGCTCCCCGCCGAATCCTCCGGCGCCGGCCAGGCCACCGGGCGCACGGCCACCGGCGCTGCCGAGGGGCACGCCGATGCCGCCCGCCCCGCCCATGGCCTGGGCAAGGCCGCCGCCCGCCGCGCCACCTCCGCGTGCGCCGCCGAGGACGGCGGCGCCGCCCAGCCCGACACCGGCCGCGCCGCCAACCAGTCCGGCCGCGCCCCCCAGTCCGCTGCCGCCGCCCGGCAGACCGCCCTGGCCGCCGACCGAGATGTCGATTGCGCCGTCGGCTCTGGGATCAGTCGGCCGGGTTCCGCCGATGCCCCAATCGGGACCGGTCGGGACGCCCGGCGTGGTGAAGCCGGGACCATCAGGTCGGGGGATGTGGCCGCCGCCCGGATTCGGATCGCTTGGCCAGGGGTAGTAGGGGCGATCACCGCCACCCGACGGCGGCGGTGTGCCGCCACCCGGCGGGTCAATCGGCGACTCGGTCGGGGGCGGCGTCGCGCCAGGTGGCCCCACCGGGACCGGTGCTGGCGCGACCGGGGACGGTTGAATCCCGCTGTCATCGACTATTGGCCCTCCGACGCCGCCTCCGCTGTTGCTTCCACCGCCCGACGGGCCGCGACCGCCGCCACCGCTGTTCTGGTTGGACGAGTCGTCCTCGGGCGGAATTGGACCGGGGCTTCGTCCGGGATCCAATTGCGGCACAGGCATGGCGTTGGCGGCGTTGGCGGCGCTACTGGTGTAGCCAGCCAATTCGCCACGCAGGCGGTTCAGTTCATCACGAGCCCGGTCCTCACGGAGCGCGGAGATGGCCTGACCGGTCGACATCAACTGCCGGCCGCCGTTGCGGCGTACCCAATACATGTTCGGGGCGCCTTCCACCGGGACAGCGTCGCGGCTGCGGATGGCGGCGCCGATCGAAAGGGCATTTATTTCGGTCAGTTCGCGGCGGGCCGTGTTCAAGCGGTTCCGGGCGGCATCCAAAGCCTGGAAGATCGGTCCGACGTGGTCGGCCGCCTCGTGGACCTGGACCTTCCATGGGCCCGCGCCCTCAGCCACGGCCTCCAGGGAAGCGGATTGCCAGTTGGAGGGATCGATCTCACGGGCCTCGGCCGCCGCGGCGGCCACTGCGCCGTTCAGCGCCATCAGAAGCTTCGCGCTGGTTTCGGCCGCGTCGGCGGCGACGAGGTTGCCGCTGGTGGCGGCTCTCAGCTCTCCAAGTGCTGTCATAGTCAGACCTGCTTTCCGGATCGTTTTCTCTTGGTGACTATTAGCGCTGCGGCGACGAACCCTCCCGCAACCACCACGGCGCCGGCCAGCGAGACCCACAACCGGCCGGACCAGTCGCTGTCGTCCTCGGGCTGGGCTGCGACTGTCTGCGTGGGACTCGGCGCGGCGGCGGATTCGCTGGGCGGCGAGGAATCCTCGGATGCGGGTGTGGGGCTCGGCGCGGCAGTGGTGGGGGTCTCGTTGATGACGCCCAGGGTGCTGGTCAGCGGGTTGGCGTCGGGGTACTGGGTCGGATCGACCGAGAACAAGTGGTCCACATGGACGGGACCCCAACCCCACTTCAAGTCGTAGTAGGGGTTATGGTCAAAGGCGTTCGGGTTGCGGACCAACGATTGGCGGAGTTGGTTGCTGGTGGCGTCGGGGTATTTGACCCACAGGTCGGCCATGATCCCGGCCAGGATCGCGGTCGCGGACGAGTTCCCGCCCCCCTCATCGACCGCCCACCCGTCCGGTTTGAGGGTCAGCCCGGCCGAGTCGGTCCCGCCCGGCGCGACCACCGTGGTCAACGGCTCCTCGAAATGGAGCCGCTCCGGCAGCTCCCCGTCGGGCTGGGACCCGCGCACATAAGCCAGGCCGGGACGGAATGAAGGGCGCAGAAGCGCCTCGTAGCCCTCGTCCGAATTCCGTATCCCTTGGAAGCCGAGCATCCCGGAGGACCCGAAGTCGACCGCATTGTTCTCCAACGTCCCTGTTATGGAGGATGCGATGATGGCGGCACCGGAAGCGGCCAAGGTGGGGAGCACCTCATAGTCGGCATCGCCGCCTATGTCCTCACCGTCCCGGAAACAATGGACGGTGTCGCTGAGCTCGCTGTCGGTGACCGAG
>JAISCU010000360.1 GCA_031265345.1 Bifidobacteriaceae bacterium | reverse complement strand
CTGGGGCGGGTGGTCGCGTTGAGGCGGCTCGGTGTGTCGGTGCGGGCTAGCGTGTCAGTGCCGGTCGGCGTGTCAGTGCCGGTCGGCGTGTCAACGCGGGCCGAAGGGCGGCGCGGGTTAGGCTGGCTGGGCCTATGGAACCTACCGCGACGAGCCAGCCGAGTACTAAGTGATCACATTCGAGAACGTAACCAAGATTTATGCCCGCGGGGCACGGCCCGCGCTTGACAGCGTCAGCCTGGAGATTCCGCGCGGCCAATTCTGCTTCCTCGTCGGGGCCTCGGGCTCCGGCAAATCGACGCTCCTGTCCCTGGTCCTGCGGGAGGAGCACATCACTTCTGGCCGCGCCTTCGTGCTGGGGCAGGACATCGCCAAGATGCCGCAGCGGCGCATCCCCCGGTTCCGGCGCCAGATCGGCTCCGTCTTCCAGGACTTCCGGTTGCTGGAGCGCAAGACCGTCTTCCAGAACGTGGCCTTCGCCATGCAGGTGATCGGGCGGCCACGCCATGCCATCATGCGGACGGTGCCGGACGTGCTGGACTTGGTCGGGTTGGCGGGCAAGGAGAAACGGACCCCCCACGAATTGTCCGGTGGCGAGCAGCAGCGGGTCGCTATCGCCCGAGCGGTCGTCAATCGCCCGCAGATCCTCCTGGCGGACGAGCCGACCGGGAACCTCGACCCGAGGACCTCGGAGGGGATCATGGCCGTGCTGGAGCGGGTCAACCAGACCGGCACCACCGTGGTGATGGCCACCCACGACGTGGGCCTGGTCGATCAAGCGCAGCACCGGGTGGTCGAATTGGTCGAGGGCCGGGTGGTCCGCGACGAGGCCTCCGGCTACTACGGGGGCGATGTGTGATGAGACTGCGTTTCGTATTGGCGGAGATCCTCCACGGCTTCCGTCGCAACGCCTCGATGATCGGCGCCGTCATCCTGGTGACTTTCGTGTCCTTGACGGCTGTCGGCGCGGCCCTGATGCTGCAGAACCAGGTGGACCGCATCAAGGGGGACTGGTACGACAAGGTCGAGGTGTCGATCTACCTGTGCCCCAAGGACGCGGTGGACCAGGGGAACTGCGCTGCCGGAGCGGTGAGCGAAGACCAGATGGCCGCTATCGAGGACCGGCTCGAATCGGCGGAGCTGGCGCCCTATGTCGAGGAGACGTTCGAGCAGTCGGGGCAATCGGTCTTCGAGGAGTACAAGGAGCGGTTCGGCGGCAGCTACATGACCAGCGAGGTCACGGCGGAGATGTTCGGGCCGGTGATCCATGTGAAGCTGACCGATCCGGACAAGTTCGCCGTCGTGACGGATGCGGTGGGGGCCATGCCGGGCGTCCTCCAGGCGGTCGATCAGTCCGATCTGTTCGACCAGTTGTTCGACCTGTTGTCGAAGGTCCGCCTGGCGGCGCTGGCGGTGGCCGGGGTGCTGGGCCTGGCGGCCATCCTGCTCATCACCACGACCATCCGCCTGTCGGCGCTGTCGCGCCAGCGCGAGACCGGGATCATGCGGCTGGTCGGCGCCTCCAACCTGTTCATACAATTGCCGTTCATGCTCGAGGGCGCGGTGGCGGCGTTGCTGGGCTCGATCCTGGCGGTCGGGACGTTGTGGGGGACCGCTCAGTTCTGGCTGGCCGGATGGGTCGAACAGAACTTCGCGGTGGTCATGGGCAGCGTCAATCCGGCCTCCGCTCTGGCGGTCGCGCCGTGGCTGGTGATAGCTGCGGTGGTGTTGGCGGGGGTTAGTTCTGCGTTGACGCTGCGCCGCTTCACCCGCGTGTGACGGCGCCATCCGCTAGGTTAGATGGGCGGATCATAGTGGGAGGGTTGAACAAATTGATCGGGTCGATTCGGTTCCGGGCCACGCTGGCTGGGTTTCTCGCTGCCTTCTTGGCTGCTTTCGCGTTGGTCGCGGGCCTGGCGGTGCAGCCGGTCCAGGCCGCCAAGGACCGCGACGATCTTGAGCGCGAGCGGGCGGCCAACCAGAAACAGTTGGAGCAGCTGAAGATCGAGCTCGAGGGCACGTCGGAGGAGTTGCAGAAGGCCTACCTGGCCCTTGAGGCCGCCAACCAGGAACTGCCGGTGGCCCAGGCCGCCGTCGAGGTGGCCCAGAGCGAGTACGCGGCCGCGCAGCAGGAGTACCAGGAGACCCAGGCGGCTCTGGCTCAGGCCGAGTCGCAGCGCGACGAGGTGACCGAGCAGTTGGCCCAGGAAGTCGCCTTGGTGGAGGAGTCGCGCCAGTCGCTGGGGGCGCTGGCCCGCGACGCCATGATGGGCAACGCCGCCGCCAGCTCCGACCTGATGGTCTTGATGGGCGCCACTTCGATTGACGATGCCGCGCAGAACCTTATCGCCGCAGGCGCGGCCGCCCGGACCCGTGAGGCCGTCATCGCCAAGTCCCAGCAGTCGGCCGCCGCCAACAAGAACCGCAAGGCCCGCCTCGAGACGGTGACGGTGGAGATAGCCGGCCTCAAGGCCAAGGCCGAGGCGGCGCTGGTCAAGGCCGAGGACGCCAAAGCGGCGGCTGAGCAGGCCAAGCGCGACCTGGAGGAGCTCCAGGCGTCGCTCGAGGACCTGGCCGCGACTCTGGAAACGCAGAAGGCCGCTGATGAAGCCGAGAAGGCCGAGCGCGAAGCGCAAGACCGGAAGCTCCAGGCCGAATTGGACCAGCTATTGGCCGACGAGGCCCGCAAAGCTGGTCTGAAGCCTGGCGGCGGCGGTGGGGCGCCGCCCAGCACGCCTGGATTCTTCGGGCGCCCCCTGAACTCGATCTCCGTGTCATCGCCCTTCGGTTGGCGGACGCACCCCATCTCCGGCACCCAGCGCCACCACGACGGGGTCGACTTGGGGGCCGGATGCGGCGCCCCGATCTACGCCTCCGCCGCCGGGACCGTCATCTACACCGGCGTCGCCGGTGGGTACGGCAATCGGACAGTCATCAGCCACGGGAACGTCAACGGCTCTTTGATGTTCTCCACCTACAACCACCAGGCCCCTGGCGGCATTCTGGTGTCGGTCGGCGATTCGGTCTCGAAGGGCCAGCACATCGGCGTGGTCGGCACCACCGGCGCCTCGACCGGCTGCCACCTGCACTTCGAGATCGGCGTCGGTTCAGCCACCGGCGTGGTCAACCCGATGAACTACATCTCCTGACCGCCTGGCGCCGAGTGTTCGCGCAGCACCCGGGACACCCGGCCGGGAGAAATGCCCAGCACGGCTGCGATGTCTCGATGCGACCAGCCCGATTGGGCCAATTGGACTACGGTTTGCTGGGTCTTCGTGACGATTGAGCGGTGGGCCCGCTCATGTCGGCGGCGCTGGCCTCCGAGCGCTCCAGCGCGGACTGCTTCAGGCGACACGGCTGAGAAGTCCCAGTCGAGGTCTAGCCCCGCCTCGGCCCCGGTCGGCAGGTCTTCAACCAATGCGATGACTTCGCGTATGGCCTTGTCCAACGATAAAAGGCTGCCCGCGAAAGTGTGCGCTCCGGCCAGGCCGACGACCTCTCCCAGCCACTTGTCGCCTTCTCGGGTCACCTGAACCGTATACCGTCTCATTTGCGTATCAGCCATCCTTTCCCCAATAGCGGTGCGAGGTCGCGTTCTATTGCACGTACGGTCCCGATTGGCAGGTCGCCGCCGTGCTGGGGCCCCATGGCCATCGCAGTAGCATGGTTCATTGGTCCCCGGTGAGGGCTGTGTGCTCCGCCGCCCACGCCAGACCCAAGTCGGTCGTCCAGTACCGCTGGCCTCGGCGACGAGGGTTGTCGGGATCGGTCATCGCGATTAGTCCGGCGGCGATCAGGGGCTCGATGTTGTTGGCCGCGTTCCTGGAATCATTGCCGAGGTTGATGGCGCCCAGGAGATCAGCCCTCGAGACCGGAGTGCGAGCGGCCCGAAGAAGTGCCGCTGCTCGTTCAGTTGATAGTGCGTTTGATAGTGCGTTTGATAGTGCGTCCGAGGCGCCATCAACCGTTTCCTCGCTGAGCTGCGATGATCTGGGGGAGCCGGCCATGATCGCAGCATGCCGCGTGGGCACAATAAACCGGAGCCTGCCGGGAAGCTCGACGTAACTCGGCTCGTCAAGGCCAAGCTCGGCAGCTCGGCGGAACATGCGCTGTACGCCGTAGCCCCACTGCTCGATCATCCCAGCATCGCGGAAGGCGCGGGCAATCACCTGGTTGCGGATTCGGGACATGCCCGCGCGCATGGACTCAACTGTCATGCCCGGCAACAGACCGCCCAAGCTCTCCACGTAGACGTGGTCGTCGTAGAACGCGAGTCGGATCGGACCTCCATGTTGAGTGTATTCGGAGTGGATCAGCGCATTGATGACGGCCTCGCGCAGGATGTCCAGCGGGACGCTCCAGTCGTCCTTGCGCCGCCACTCACGCATGTCCGCGCCTTTGAAGGCGTGCTTCTTCAAGAAGGCCTCCACCAGGTCGGGGATGTCCAGCAGATTCGCGTACAACTCCAGCGTGTCCGCAAGGTCGAGGCCGTCCGCCCCACGAAACCTGCCGCAGTACACCCAGGCGTCGGGGAACAGCCGCTCGCGGTCGTGCCCGAAAAGGAGCACGCCGCCATTCGTGGGCACCACCTTTCCCTGGTCCTCCGTGGTCAGCATCAACACCTGCTTCGCAGACTCGATATCTCGACCCGGGAACGCCTTGGCAATGGCGGCCTCGTCCAACCCCGCTTTGGCCGCGTGGTTCGCTAGTTGATCGAACCAGAGCCCCTCGGACTGTCGGCGAAGCGCAGCGATCATCCATGGGTCGGCTTGCACATTGCTGGAGCCCAAACGGACGTAGACACCCTTGGCCGTTCCGTCAGCGATTACGTGGAACGGGCGCTGACCGGCCGGGTACACCTTGGCCACCAGTAGTTGCTTCCGGTCGACCGCGACGATCTCGATCTCGGGCACGAGCTGGGGAGCGATTGAGTTCATGACGAGGTTCGCGAGGCGGTTCTCCTCAACAAACGGATCATCCACTCCGATAATCCTGTGGTCGTCGGCCACTCCGATGACTATGGACCCGCCCGCCGAGTTGGCAAACGCCACCAGTGCTCGCATGACTCGATCCGGCGACGACAGGTCATGCTTGTACTCCAGTGTCTTCGACTCGAAGGCGGCCAGCTTTCCGTTGGGCAGAAGCGTCGGGTCGAAATCGATGCCCATGGTGCCTCCTTTCGGGTTTGTTTGTACGTTCTCCAATCTACTGGGCGGCACTGACGAAGAAGGCTGAGGCGGCCATCTCGGTCGTGGCTGCCCATTCTTGGCTAAACTCGTGGACGGATTGACCCCCAAAGCCTCCGTCTTCGCGGGCTTGTCGGCAGGCTCCACACCATCGCGAGTTGGCGCAGCTCAAACATCGTGTCCGCGACCGAGCGGACCTGTGTCGGACAGACGCGTCCATCGTTATTGAGCTTGGGCCCAACCGGCGCTGCGTCCCGGCTAGAATGGCCGTCTTATGACCAAGGAGCCCGGCAGGCAGGTGGTGGCGACCAACCGCAAGGCCCGCCACGAGTATCACCTCGACGCCACCCTCGAGGCGGGCTTGGCACTGACTGGCACGGAGGTCAAGGCGCTGCGGGCGGGCATGGCCTCGCTGGTCGATGGCTGGGTGTCCTTCGAAGGCGGCGAGGCGTACTTGGAAGGTGTCCACATCCCTGAGTATGTGCAGGGCACCTGGACCAATCACGCGCCCCGGCGCAAGCGCAAACTGCTGCTGCACAGGGACCAGATCCGCAAGTGGAACGCCAAGACGAACGAGGCCGGGGTCACCGTGGTGCCGCTGCAGCTCTATTTCGTGGGCGGCCGCGCCAAGGTGGAGATCGCCCTCGCCCGCGGCAAGCGCGAATGGGACAAGCGTCAGGCCCTGCGCGCGCGCCAAGACAATCTCGAGGCCCAGCGCGCGATGCGCTCGCGCACCTACCGCTGACTCGCGCCGCATAGACGCCGGGCAAGACCGTGGCGCGGGCTGCCCGATGCTGCTGGGTCGTCACGCGGCGTCGTCAATAGTTTGCCTTTCGGCGCCCCGGTATCAAGACCTGCCCGTCACTCTTGACATGAAGTTCGGCGCGTCCTAGCATGGCAATGCCATTCAATGGCGAATGAATATGCACAAACAGGAGGGTCTGATGCACCACTGGCACGTTGGCCACACCCCATGGCTGGTCTAGGAGCGGGTCGCGCTTCCGGCCATGGGAGATCGCCGCACGCTCCCGGTTGCTCAAGTCCGCGTCGGTCGACCTGGGCATGGTCTTGGAGCGCCTGACCTGCAGCCAGTGGCCCTCGCGGCCTGTCAAGACACGGCCTGAAGGGAGGGGCGCCCCCGTCCAGGCCACCGCTAGTTGGCGCCAGTCTCAACACCAATGGAGGAAACAATGCAGACTAAACGATTCATAGTGGCGGCCACGGCGGCGGCCACCCTAATTGGGCTGGCGGGTTGTGGGTCAGATGACCCAGGGAACGGCGCTGGTGGCGGCAACGGCGGCAGCGTCGAGATATCCCTGTGGACACTGACGCAAGACGGCTCTCAGGGCGAAGGTATGGAGAAGATCATCCGCGGTTTCGAAGATGCCAATCCTGGCATCACGATCAAACACGAGCAGCGGGAGACTGACGAGCATAAGGACGCCATGCGTCAGGCGGCCGGCACGACGGCAGAGCCCGACGTCTACTTCTACTGGGCTGGCCCAGGATTGGGCGGCGAATTGGTCGAACAGGGCGTCTCTCTTGATCTCACCTCGTATTACGAGGAGTACGGCTGGGCGGATCGCTTCAACGACGCGGTGTTGGCCAACATAACTCAGTACGGGGGATACCACGGCGTGCCCTGGTCCATCCAGGGCGAGGCGCTCTACTACAACAAGGATCTATTCGCCGAGGCCGGTGTGACGGCCGTCCCCGGAACCTACGATGAACTCGTCGCGGCAGCGGACAAACTGGCGGCGGCGGGGATTACGCCGATCACTTTTGGCGGCACGGTCAACTGGCATGTCATGCGGATCCTCGATTCGATCATCGAGACGGAGTGCGGGCCTGACATCGGCGACCAGCTCAACACGTTGCAAGCGTCTTGGGCAGACACGCCGTGCGTCACCGAAGTGTTCACCGAGCTCAAGATGTGGGGGGACAAGTACTTCAACGAAGGCTACATGGGAATCGACGACACCCAGGCGAACGACCTGTTCTACACCGAGACCGCGGCCATGGCGCTCCAGGGCACTTGGTTCGACGCTCAGATCGTGGACGGCGGCCTTGATCCCAACAAGATCGGGATTCTGCCCTTCCCCACCGGAACCGGTCGGCTCTACGGCTTCGGCGAGGCGTTCTACATCGGCTCGCAGTCGAAACATGCCGATGAGGCCGCCAAGTTCCTCGACTACATGAGTTCCACGTCCACCCAACAAGAGGTCAGCGGAATCTGGGGCGCGCTGTCCGTGAACAAGGACGTCCCACCCTCCACTGACAATCCGCTGCACGCCCTGTGGCCGCCGATTTTCGATTCGGCCACCGGCCTGTATCTCAACAATGACCAAAACATGCCTCTCGACGCCACCACCGAATACTGGCGCATCCAGAACTCGGTCCTGACGGGGGACATCGCGCCCGGCGACGCAGGAGCGGAGTTCCAGAAGTTCATCGACGCGAGGTAAGCGGTCGAGAACTGGTGCACTTTCACTGCGGGGGCGGCCCGGTCGGTGCCAGCCGAGGATTGGGCGTGCCGCCTGGTCGCCCCCGCGATGAAACTGAGTGACTGACAGGAGCAATAATGCTGTCAACCGCACGAACCCGGGGCCGTGAGGCGCAGAGGTCGAAAAAGGGGCGGGGACCGCGCGAGCGGCGATTCACCTTGGCCATTCCGTACCTATTGCCGGCGGCCATCTTGTATGGCTGGTTTCTGCTCTATCCGATCATCGATTCGATTCGGCTGTCCTTCCAAGAATGGAACGGCTTCCGCAACTCGCCGCGTCGTTGGGTGGGACTCGACAACTACGAGCGACTATTCACGGCTGACCCGGTGTTCTGGAAGGCGACCACCAATTCGCTGATTTGGGTGGTCCTGTCGTTGGCAGTGCCGATGGTAATCAGCCTCCTTCTGGCGCTGGCGTTGAACCGCAAGATGCGGGGGAGGAACCTGTTCCGTTCGGTGGTGTACATCCCTTCTGTGTTCGCCTCGATCACGGTCGCCGCGATGTGGAGTTGGATCTACAACCCGAACTTCGGCGCAGTCAACCAGACTCTCGAGGCGCTCGGGCTCGGCAGCTGGAAGCAGCAGTGGCTGGGTGACCCGAAGATAGCTCTGTATTCGGTGTTCGTCGCCTCGATCTGGCAAGGCGTCGGCTTCAACATGGTGTTGTTCCTCGCGGGCCTGCAACAGGTGCCGAACGATTTGGTCGAAGCCGCCAAGATCGATGGCGCTGGCGCCTGGCAGCGCTTCTGGACAGTTGTCATGCCAGCGCTGCGCCCAACCATGGTCGTGGTGATCATCCT
>JAISCU010000119.1 GCA_031265345.1 Bifidobacteriaceae bacterium | reverse complement strand
CTCCCGCCAGGGCAGCGCCAAGGATCCTCCCAAGTAGGCCCGAGCAGCCAGACGCGGTTCGAGCCTCGGCGTCTCGGCCACCTGGAGGTCGGGGGGCGGTCAGTTTGCGTGCCATCATGATCTCCTTCTGGTCGCGGCGCCCGGCTTCGAAACCGGCGCGGCCGGACGAGGCGCGCGGCATCGGACATGGTGGTGGTCGGCTCATGCCCTCGGGTGAGCACGAGCCGACCATCTTGGATGCCTCGGCGGCCAGTGGTCAGTCGATGGCGAACAGGGTCAAGGTGATCTCGCTGCCGTAGCGGCCCGAGTCGGCCACGGACGGCGCGACCAACGTCAGGTCGGCGCCGACCACCGAGGTCCCGCCGCGCGACGCCTGGTCGGCGGCGGCCAGTGTTGCCGGACCGTCCAGCGTGGCGCCAGCCTGTCCGGCGCCGGCGCCGCCCTCGGAGGACACCACTCGCGGCGACCAGCCGAGGTTCTCGGCGCCGATGACGCGGTTCCCAGCGGTGAAATCGTCCGCGCGACCGGCCACCGTCCAACCACCGGCCCGAGCCTGGACGTCCGTCCGCGTGTCACGGACCGTCACGGCGGGCAGGGCCGCTCCCCAGCCCGTGGCCGAACCGACGAATCGCACCGGTTCGCTTTGGGCGGCGACCTTCAGCGAGAGCGCCCCGGCACCAGGCGCGTCGAGCCCCAGCGCCAACTCCAACGGGACGTTCGCTTCCGCGCCACTGTAAGCCGGGCCGAACAAGTCGAACAGGGTGTTGCCGACGTCGGTGTTGTCCAGGTACGCGCCGCGAACGGCGTCCCAGGATTCCGCCCGCGCGGTCAGCAGTTCGCTCCCGGCGCCCTTTGCGAACAGCGGCACCAGCGCGTTGGTGTGGCCGCCCGAATGCCAGGTGACGTCCGGCAACTGACCGGCCTGGCCGGTCATGGGGGTCCAAGTGGGATCGGCCCCGGGTCCGGACAGGTAGCCGGTCTCGTGGTCGGCCGTGATGATGACCAAGGTCTCGTCCCAGGACGAATTGGCGTTCACCCAGGCGTCGACCGCCTCGACGGCGCCGTTGAACTCGACTTGTTCCTCGATCAGGCGGGTGGTCTGGTTGGCGTGGCCGGCCCAATCGACCGCGCCGCCCTCGATCATGAGGAAGAAGCCGTCACGGTCCTTGGCCAGGACGTTGAGCGCCCCTTTGGCCATGGTGTCGAGGTCGGGGACGTCGTTGCGCGGATCGGTTCCGGGCAGGACCGCCGAGTTCGCCAAGCCGGGCCGGTTGTATTGGAGGGTCTCAGCGACCTGGGCCAGACCGAACACGCGTTCCGGCGCGACGGCGGGTCCGCCCTCAGCCAAGGCCTCGAAACCGGCACGGTCCTCGATGTATGCGTAAGGCGTCTGACCGCTCGAGACCCGGTCGTAGTCGGCTTCCGAGATCCACTGGTAGGTCGGCGTGCGGTCGGTGTTGGCGTCATCGTAGAGCGGGTGCCCGGCGCCCATGATCACGTTCAGGTCCGAGTCGATCATCTCGGTCGCCAAGCCGTGATAGTCGTTGCGGTCGGCGTTGTGGGCCACGAATCCGGCCGGTGTGGCGTGGTTGAACGTCACCGAGGTGACCAGGCCGGTGGCCTTGCCCAGGTCCGAGGCGTGCTCGGTGATCGTGGTCAGACGCTCCGTCGCGGGCGTGAACCCGAGCGTGCCGTTGTTGGTCTTGACACCGGTGCCGAGCGCTGTGGCAGCCGCCGCCGAGTCGGTGGCGCCGTCATAGACCCAGTTGAACTCGCCCCAGGCCTCGCCGGAGTCGTAGTCCGCGCGACCGTTGGCCGAATAGTGGGACTGCGCCACTTGGACCGGGTACGACTCGTACACCTGGGTCGGCGTGCCGGGGACACGTTCGATCCAACCGGTCGCCGGATCGACCCGGACCTGGTTATTCGTGTTCCCGGACCGGTACAGGCTGGCGATGTCGAACTGGTTGTACCCGGCGCCGTCCGAGATCAGGACGATGATGTTCTTGGCTGCGGGCGCGGCGGCGGGGGGCTGTGGCGCCGCCGTGGCTGGCGCGACGGGAAGCGCCATGCCCAGCGCGGCGACCAGGCCCACGCCGAGCGTGGCGGTCAGCGCCCTTCTGGTGGCTCGGTTTCGTTTCATTACAACTCCTTGCAATTGGGACGGATGAACAATCGGTGCCTCGTCGAGGCGCCATCACCCTTCCAAGCGCAAGGAAACTGAATACCGACAGAAGGTAACGGGAAGGCGAACGCTCGCGGAACAATGTGGGCCAGGGATTCGGCCGACGACTCGCGCCTCTGGGGCCCGGCCGCGTTCACCCCCATCGCCCGGCCACCACGGTCCCGCAGCCGGGGCAGAGCCCGTCGCGCCCGAGCGACCGGCGACGGATCGTGTAACCATCACGGACCAGCAAGGTCGCTCCGCATGAGGGGCAATAGGTGGTGGATCCCGCCTCGTCCCACACGTTCCCAAGGTAGACATGCCGAAGCCCGTTCGCCAGCGCCAGCTCTCGCGCCCGCCGCAGACTCGCCACCGGCGTGCGGGGCCGGTCCAGCATCCGCGCGGCCGGATGGAAGGCCGAGAAATGCAACGGCAGGTCCGCGCCCAGCTCACCGGCCACCCAACCGGTCAGCCGGTCGATCTCCGAATCGGAATCGTTCAAGCCCGGCACCAGAAGCGTGGTCACCTCCGTCCAGACCGAAGTCTCATGGACCAGGTAGCGCAGCGTGTCCTGGACCACTTCCAGGCGACCGCCGGTGATCTTGCGGTAGAAGTCGCTGTCGAACGACTTCAGGTCGATGTTGGCCGCGTCCATCGCTCCGAACAGGTCTGCCGCCCCTTCGGCGGTGACATAGCCCGCGCTCACAGCGATGTTCGCCAGCCCGCGTTCACGCGCCGCCAGGGCCGCGTCCACGGCGTACTCCGTGAAGATGATCGGGTCGTTGTAGGTGTAGGCGACCGCCGCGCAGCCCGCCCGTTGAGCCGCCGCCGCGATCTGCTCGGGGCTGGCCTGGGCCATCAGCGTGTCCATGTCCCGCGCGGTCGAGATCTCCCAGTTCTGGCAGAACCGACAGCCCAGGTTGCACCCGGCCGTCCCGAACGAGAACACGCTCGCCCCCGGCAGATAGTGGTACAGCGGCTTCTTCTCGACCGGGTCGCACGCGAACCCGGAGCTCCGCCCATAGGTGGTCAGATCGAGCGCCCCGCCCACGTTCTGCCGCACGAAGCAGAACCCGCGTTGCCCCTCCCGCAGGCGGCAATAGCGCGGGCAGAGGTCGCACTGCACGCGCCCGTCCTGGGCGGTGTGCCAGTGCCGCGCGGTCGTCACGGCACGGTTCCGCCTTCCGCCACCATCGCCGCTTCGCCAAGGTTCGCGCCGTTGTCGCGTTCCTCCTCGAACGTGGTCACCGCGTAGCGCCAGATCCGCACGTCGTCGCTCCAATAGTCGGCCGGAAGACCGGCCTTGCGGACCAGGTGGGACAAGAACTCGTCCGGGGTCGGCAACTGCTCCCAGACTTGGGGCAAGAAGGTGCCGCGATGTCCTTCGGCCTCGAGGATCACCCCGTGCCCACTGGGACGCAGTTTCCGCAGGAGATCGTCACGGTTCTTGAACGCCAGCGGTCGAGGCCTGGACAGCACGGACACTTCGATGTCGGTGCGGTCGAGCTCTTCCCTCCGCAGTGGCGGGAACCGTGGATCGGAAAAAGCAGCGGCGAGCGCGTTGGCCTGCACGTCCCACCCGACCGGCCGGTAGGCCTCCAACGTCCCGATGCAACCGCGCAACTCACCGCCCTGGGTCAGGGTGACGAAAGTCGCGCCGCGACGGTTCAAGAACGCGGGGCACTCGATCTCCTGGGGGTGGCGGTGGCCTTTGAACCACCTCTCGATAGCTTCCCGGGCCAGCATGGTCAACTCCAGGCCTTCGCCGGGATCTAGGTTAGGCTGCATCGTGCATCTCCTGTCGGTAGGAAACGGCCGCGTACCCCACAACGGCCGAATGGTCCCCAGCGGTGTCGCCGGAATTGCGGTAGTCCAATAGCTGCGGGCCGAGGCCGCGCCGCCGGGCGACCTCGGTCAGGCCGTTCACGGGATGCGCGCCGCAAGCCTGGTCGCCGGCTAAATCCGGCGAGAGCGCCAAGAGCTCGGCCAAAGTGCTCTGGTCAACGGCGCGGGCGGTGGAATACGGGAGGTAGTGGCTGAGGTCGGAGCTGACCACCACGAGCGTTTCCGGGCCGCCCCAGACCGCGTCCAATACTGCGGCCACGGCTTGCGGGCTGGACCAGCCGACGGCGAGCGGCAGCACCGGCACGTCCGCCCCGAGCACGGTCTGGATGAACGGCAGGTGGACCTCCAGCGAGTGCTCGCGGGCGTGGACGTCCGGGCTGACGATCACTTCGCGAAGGATCTCGGTCTTCGCGACGCCAGCCCCCCAGACCGGGACATCGCCCAACGGGGTGCGGAAGAAGTCAGCGCCGGGAAGAGCCACCTTGGGCGTGCCGACGTGGTGGCACGGCCCCAACAGGACCACTTGGTCGTAGTCGCCGTCGAGGGACGTGTACCCGACCGCCGCGGTGGGTCCGGAGTAGATGTATCCGGCGTGCGGGGCCACGAGCGCCTTGACCGGTCCTTGATCGGTCGGAGTCGCTTCCTCGAGGCCTTGCCGGGCCTCCTCCAGCAGGCTCGTGACCTGGGCGGACAGTTCGTCGGGCCGCGCCGGGTAGAACAGCCCGGCGACTGCTGGTGGTCGCACAATCGGCATCGTCCAAGCCTATGCCTGGGCGGCCGTGAATCCCAGCGGCGCGGCGGTGATCACGCCCTCGGCGGAACTGGCCGCCTCAACTCGGGCGCAGTGTTGCCGCGAGTGCGGCGGAGTCAGCTTTCGGGACAGGAGATCTGGTGAACGCCGCCGCGTCACGGGTCACGATCCAGTCGGCTTTGACCGCTTCGGCGCAGGCGCGGATCAGGCCGTCCTCGAAGTCTGGCTCGTCCGAAGCGAGAGCCTTAGTACACACGTCTGCGTCAATCGGAAGAATAGTGAATGCTTGCGTGAATGCTTTCACAGCCTGCCGTGCCCTGGCCTCCCCTGCCGTAGGCGTCACAAGGTAGTAGATATCCTTCAACGACGTGGCCGCCAGGCAAACTTCGACGCCTGCCGCGATCAAGGCGGTGAGCAAGTCCACGGCCGCCCGGTGAGCGGGCCGGGCGCTGTCGAGGTAATCGATGGCCACGTTGGTGTCGAGCACCACGCGGCGAACTGCTCCACGGGTCAGCGGGGGCGGGACGCCGGAGCCCCGCTGCGCGCCTGGGGTTGTTGCTCCATCCGCTTTCGGATTGTTCTCAGGCATGGCGACGTTCGAGTTCATCACCCAGAATGCGCTCGGCGTCCGCGTCGGCCGCGATCGCCTCGGAGTGCGAGATTCCGGCCACGGACCGCAAGATTTCCAGTCTGCGTTCCCGTGCCGCCCGCTCCGACTCCGGGTCCGGGCTCAGGAAGTCGGGGAGTTGGCGCGTCTCCGACATGTGTTGGTACAACGCCCGGATGGCCTGCGAAGGCGTAGTCGAATGCGCGGCCAGCACTTCCTCGGCGCGTCGTTTCACCGTCTCCTCAACACGTCCATTGACCAGCACCATGCCCATCAGCAACCTCCGTCTTACGGTAAGACAAAACCCTACCACCCTGGCTCCCAGCGCATGAGCCACAATCGCCACGGATGCCGACCGGGCCGCCCGTCCCCGGGGACGGTACCTTTTCATGCTCAAACCCGGGTTTTCCACAGGCGAACCCGCAGGCCAGGCCCTGTGGATAGCGTGTCCGTCCCCAATACGAGCTCAACGGCCGCAGAATTCGCTTCAGGTTGAGAGGAAAACCCTCACGACGCACGATGCCGCTCAGTGGGCTCTCCGCGCCCCGGCGAGCCTGGCTCCGGCCGGACCGGCACCGACTCGGGCCGTGGACGGCAGGCGACCACTCATCCTCGCAAGACCACCGCGCCGCCCTGGATAGCTGCCGCGACCGTGGGCATGCTAGGGCCTTGGGGTGCCTTGGCGCCGGAGGGCTCGCCGCGAGACCGGCTCCAGCATGCCCGCGTCAGGCGCGACCCGATTTCGCGGGAACGGACATAATGTCCGCCTTTGTCGCGCATTTTGTTTCTGGCTATTGTCATCCTCAACCAACGGGCGTATGATAGATGGATGGACGCGGACAACACCCCCGGAATGGCCGACAAGCAGGCCGGGCGGGCGGCCCGCGCGCCGTTCCCCGACGCCCCCCTCGGCCCGGCCGACGAGGCCCGGCTCCCCGCGGACGCGGCCATGGCGGACCCGCCGACGGCGGGCGCCGCAGGGTCGTCGCACCGGGAGCCGCCGGACGCGGCCGAGGGCGCCCCGGGCGCCGTCGAGGGGAGGCCGATCCGGGGATTGCCGGACGCCGAGAACCCGTCGGCCGCAGGCGAGGAAATGTCGGTCCGGGGGTTGTTGGACGCGGCGCAGGAGGAGACCCGCCTGGCGCGGTCCCACCAGGCCAGGGCCGCCCGGCTGGCGGCGTTGGCGGCCCGGCTGGCCGAGGAGCAGAAGGTGCGGTCG
>JAISCU010000089.1 GCA_031265345.1 Bifidobacteriaceae bacterium | reverse complement strand
CCTCCACGATCCCAGCGCCGATGCCGATCCCCCCCGACACGTAGATGAACCCGCCAGCGGGCGGCCCGCTCGCCGGCGAGTACCCCGGCACCTGCTCGCGCCGAACGCGTGCATGGCGTTCGGCGCGAGCGGCAAGGCAGGCCTCGTTGTCCACGCGAACGAGGGGGGTTGCGCCCAGCAAGCGGCCCAGCATGCCAGCCACGTCAACGTCCACCCAGCCCAGGTTGGGCGCCAGGCGCAACGGACCAAGAGGCCGGTCAACGGGGCCGGGGACAGCTAAGGCGGCACCGGCGATGCGGGCTCCTCTGCGGACGGCCGCTCGACGAACGGTCTTGGCGGCGGTCGCGAGGCGCGTCAGGGTCTCGGCCGGCGCCCGGCCGCTCAGATCCCCGCTGACCACCCTTTCAGCCACGACATCGCCGGCCAGGTCGATGGCGCGGACACCCAGGTAATCGACGTTGACCTCCAGACCGAGTCCAATCACGGTCCCGCGTGCAGGACACACTGGCCGCGCCGGGCGTCCCGCACGGCCGGATAGCCGCGCGTCCAACTCCTCGACAAGGCGAGAAGCGACCAACTGATCCACCAACGAGGTGGCAGTGGCACGCGTGACGCCCGCACGCTCGGCGATCTCGGCTCGAGACAATGGCTGCGGAGCACCCGCCACCAACTGGTAGACCACGGCCAAGTTGTGGCGCCGCAACGACTCCTGGCGGGCGCCGGGTCCCTGGTCGGCGCGTCCACCGCCCAGCCGGGGTTGGCGTGCTGGCGCCGCCGGGGCCGCGGGTCCGCCGGTGGATGGCACCGAACTAGTTTATCGGTTCAACAAATCCCCTGCCCACGCCCGTCCATACCGTGCCGCGGCACCTGCGCCAAGGGCTTGCCAACGGTCCACTGGCACAATATGTTTACCGAGTCAACTAATCGGGCCGCGTGCCCGTCTTGTACTCGACGAGGAGCACTGCATGTCCTACCAACCCACACGGGATGACCACTTCTCCTTCGGTCTGTGGACGGTCGACTGGACCGGCCAGGACCAATTCGGATCCGCCACCCGGCCCCACTTCGATCCGATCGAGGTGGTTCACAAGCTCGACGAGATCGGCGCCTGGGGCATCACGTTCCATGACGACGATTTGATCCCCTTCGGCTCTGCCGCACACGAGCGCGACGCCATCCTGCGTCGCTTCACCAAGGCTTTGGACGAGACCGGCATCGTGGTCGAGATGGTGACCACCAACACCTTCTCCCACCCGATCTTCAAGGACGGCGCCTTCACCTCGAACGACCGCCGGGTGCGCCGCTTCGGGTTGCGCAAGGTGTTGCGCAACGTCGATCTCGCCGCGGAACTCGGCGCCACGACCTTCGTGATGTGGGGCGGGCGCGAGGGTGCGGAGTACGACGCAGCGAAGGATGTCTATGCCGCCCTCGAGCGCTACCGCGAGGGCATCGACACCGTGGCCGGCTACATCAAGGACAAGGGCTACAACCTCCGCATCGGCCTGGAGCCCAAGCCCAACGAGCCGCGCGGCGACATCCTCCTGCCCACCGTTGGCCACGCGCTGGCCTTCATTGCCCAACTGGAGAACGGCGACATCGTCGGTCTCAACCCCGAGGTCGGGCACGAACAGATGGCCGTGCTCAACTACACCACAGGCCTCGCCCAGGCGCTGTGGTCCGGCAAGCTGTTCCACATCGACCTCAACGGTCAAAAGGGCGTCAAGTACGACCAGGACCTCGTGTTCGGCCACGGCGACCTGATGTCGGCTTTCGGCACGATCGATCTGCTGGAGAACGGCTTCCCGGGTGGCGGCCCGACCTACACGGGTCCCCGTCACTTCGACTACAAGCCGTCCCGCACCGAGGACATCGACGGCGTGTGGACCTCGGCGAAGGCGAACATGCGCACCTACCTGATCCTGGCCGAGCGGGCCAAGGCGTTCCGCGCTGATCCCCGCGTCCAGGAGGCGCTCGCCGCGTCGAAGGTCCTGGAGCTGTCCGAGCCGACCGTCGGTCCCGACGAGACACTCGCATCCTTCCTCGCCGATCGTTCGGCGTTCGAGGACGTGGATGCCGACGCCATCGGCGCCAAGGGGTATGGGTATGTTGCCCTCAACCAGCTCGCGCTCGACCACCTCGTGGGCGCCGCTGAATAAGTGGCCGCGGCATCACCGCCGGGTATGGAAAGGACTGAACGATGACGTTGGTCGCCGGGGTGGACACCTCCACCCAATCCTGCAAGGTCGTGGTTCGTGACGCTGTGACCGGTGCGCTCGTACGCACCGGCCGCGGCGACCACCCCGAGGGCACCGAAGTCCACCCCGACGCCTGGTGGGATGCCTTCACCCGGGCGACTGGCCAGGCCGGCGGGCTGGACGATGTCGATGCCATCGCTGTGGGCGGTCAGCAGCACGGCATGGTGACACTCGACAGCGCCGGGCAGGTTGTCCGTCCGGCGCTGCTGTGGAACGACACCAGGTCCGCCGATGCCGCCGAGGAGCTGATCCGCGAACTCGGGGGCGGTGACCGGGACGCCGGCGCAGCGGCGTGGGCGCAGGCGGTGGGTTCGGTGCCCGTCGCCTCGCTGACCGTCACCAAGCTGCGCTGGTTGGCCACACACGAGCCGGCGAATGCGGCGCGCGTCGCCGCAGTGGCTCTGCCCCACGACTGGCTGAGTTGGCGGCTAGCCGGACATGGCCCCTCGGATGGTGCCATCGACGCCCTGGTGACCGACCGCTCCGATGCCTCCGGCACCGGGTACTGGTCGCCATTCACCCAGAGCTATCGCGAAGATCTGCTTGATCTGGGATTCGGCGCCAGGCCCGTGCTTCCCCGTGTGTCCCGCGCGGGGGAGACTCTGGCGTCGACACCGTCCGGGCAGGCTATCGGTGGCGGGGCGGGCGACAACGCCGCCGCGGCCCTTGGTCTGGAGATGAGGCCGGGTGACGTCGCGGTCTCGCTCGGCACGTCGGGCGTGGTCAGCGCCATCAGCCCCATTCCGACGGCCGATCCCACAGGTATGGTGACGGGGTTCGCCGACGCGAATGGCGCCTACTTGCCGCTCGCCTGCACGCTCAACGGGTCACGCATTCTCGACGCCGCCCGGACCATCCTCGGGGTCGGCTACACAGAGCTCGGCGATCTTGCTCTGCAAGCTCCGCCGGGCGCCGATGGGTTGGTCATGGTGCCCTACCTGGAGGGCGAACGGACCCCCAACAAGCCGCACGCGACGGGAGCATTCCACGGGCTGCGGCTCGCCAACTCCACGCCGGCACATCTGGCGCGGGCTGCGCTCGAAGGCCTGGCGTGTCTGCTCGCGGACGGGCTCGACGCCATCGTCCGCCTGGGGATCGCCGTCGAACGCCTGGTGTTGATCGGCGGAGGCGCCAAGTCCGAGGCATTCAGGCAGATCGCCCCGACGGTGTTCGCCATGCCCGTCGTGGTGCCGCCTCCTGGCGAATATGTCGCCGATGGCGCCGCCCGGCAGGCCGCATCGTTGGTGCTTGGCGACCTGCCGCACTGGGAGCGGGAAGGCACGGCCATCTACGAAGCAGATCCGTGTCCCCTGGTTCGGGTCCAGTACGCCGAAGTCCGAGATCTCACGCACGAGCGCCGGGCCAACTGAGGAATCCCGCGGCACGCAGAGGCACACGTTGGCACAGTGTCCGGTGGGCGCGACAGCAAAGGGTCGTGCCCACCGGGCTTCACGTCGCTGGTTGTGCGGGACGCGGCTCTACTTCTTGCCCTGATTCGCGACCGCCAGGATCGCTGCAGCCGCGGCGTCGGGATCGAGGTATTGACCGCCTTTGACCGTCGGACGCAAGTCGCTGTCCAACTCATAGACGAGTGGGATCCCGGTCGGGATGTTGACCGCCGCGATCTGATCGTCAGAGATGTCGTCGAGATGCTTGACCAGCGCGCGCAGTGAATTGCCGTGGGCGGCGACGAGCACGGTCTTCCCGGCGGTCAGATCCGGCACGATTTCTGCGTGCCAGTAGGGCAGTGCCCGATCCAAGACATCGCGCAAGCACTCGGTGAGCACTAGAGGCGCTCCCGCATACCGCGGTTCGGCATCAGAGGAGAACTCAGAGCCCACAGCGATGGGTGGCGGCGGCACATCGTAGGACCGGCGCCAGGCCATGAACTGTTCTTCGCCGTACTCGGCCAGAGTCTGTGCCTTGTTCTTGCCTTGCAGCGCGCCGTAGTGGCGCTCGTTCAACCGCCAGGATCGCTTGACT
>JAISCU010000035.1 GCA_031265345.1 Bifidobacteriaceae bacterium | reverse complement strand
CGTGGCCGGGCGGTCTCTGCGGCGCGGGTGAGGACCACGGTCAGGTGGGTGATGGCGAGCAGCACCACCGGCGGGACGGCGGCGACCGCCCCGGCCGTCGCGGGATGGACCTGGGTCTGGCTGGTGGCCGCTTGTAGGGCGTTCGCGGCCACCGACACGCCCGCCCCGGCCGCCAGCAGCGTCCACGGGTACCAGGCGGCCCGCCCGCCCGCCAGGGCCACCACCGCGCAGGTGGCGACCACGATGACGCCGTCGACTATCAGAGGCCACGCCCACGCCTGGCCCGGCGCGATCCCCGAGCGCACCGCCAGATGCGACAACGCCGTGTACGAGAGCCAGAAGGCGCCCGCCGCGATCAGGACCGTCCCCGCCACGGCGACCGTCGGCACCCAACCCGGCACACCGCCCGCGCCCCGCCCGCTCATCTTCCCACCCCGACCACCGGGCGCCCGCTGGCGGCGACGACCGCGGCGGGCGGCAGACGCCCCGCTCCAGCCGACCCGGCGGCGCGGTGCGCGGACCGCACCGTCGCGCCGATCTCGCGGTCGTCCAGCCCGACATGCCGGGCGGCCGGCCCCAGCACCGCGACGGTGGCGGCCTGATCATGGCCCTCCTCCGCCATTCTGCAGGCGGCCCAATAGAGCGAGGCGTTGCGCTCGCCCGGCTGGCGCCGGGCCAGCCAGCCCGCCAGCCGCGCCGCCCGCAACCCCGCCTCCACTCCCGCCGAGCCCGCGACGCGGCCCCGGCCCGCCCGGGGAGCCGGGGCCGCGCCGAGCATCTCCCGGAGCTTTCCGGCGTCGACCGGGGAGGCAGGGGCGGTGTTCCGGTCCAAGAGCCGATAGGCGCCGGTTCCGCGTCCGGTCTCGACCGTGGACGGCGGCACCACCACGTAGCCGCCGTCGCCCCGGAAGTCGACGTGCGCCCGCCCGGCCGCCCACGAGCGTTGCGGCCGGGCCGGGTCCGACGGGTAGTAAAGATGGGAGCCGCCCGAAGGGGTGCCCACGCGCAGGGCCCAGCCGCCGGTCAGCCCGGCGCGGGCGGCGTCGGCGAGCAACCCGTACCCGGAGCCGTCGTCGCGGACGTCGACGTCGACCACGTCCCAGCCCGACACGGCGCCGGTCGGCATTCCGATGTTCGCGTCCGGGACCCGCCCCCACCAGCGCTCCACCGCGGCGCGGTCGGCGGTGGCGTCTTTGAACCCGTGCCGGGTGATCGGCGCCTTGCCGCCCGGCTGGCACGGGAACACCGGCACCCCCGCGGCCGCCAGCACGCCCGCCGCCTCCCCGCGCGGCATCCCCGCCACACCCGCGAGCGCGTCCGCCCCCGGCGGGACGGCGTCGGGGGCCGGCGCCCGGGCGCCGGCGACAGCGGCCCCGGCCCGACCCGGCCGGTACAAATCGGTCTGCGCTGCGGTCACGGCGTCCTCCCAAAGGTCGGCGGCCCCTGACAGAGCGAAGGGGCGGGACGGAATGGTCGCTGACCAGGTGCCCGTCCCGTCCCCGTTCGGAGAAGAGGCCGGAGATCGGCGGGGGATTCCCCTATCAGGCCACACCCGGGCTTAGGACGAAAGACCTAATAGGGGAACTGGGTCAGATCTGCCCCGCAATTGGTGTGGTTCTGCCCCCCATGGTCGCCAATCACGGTTCCGGCGAGCATCCGCCGGTAGGTGCCAGGCGTCATCGTCGTGCCCGCCTGGAACGCGGCGGCCGCCGAGCGTTTGTTGGTCCACCCGGCCTCGCGCGCGATCACCGTCCACGGCACGTCTGGGCGAGCGACCAGTTGTCGGCACATCTCCACGACCCGAACCATGTCCCGGTACGCTTTCGGGGTCTTGCCGACCTGTTCGGTGAACAGCCGCCAAAGGTAGCCGGGCGACAACGCGACCTGGCGGGCCAGCCACGGCAGCGTGCAGCTTTCGGCGAACCTATCCTGGATCAGCTGGCACGCCCGCGTCACTTCACGCCGCAATTCAGGATATGGTGCCTTGGGCATAGCCGGGCGCGCCACGCTGCCGGCACCGCCATCGGCACCCGCCGCACCAGGAGAGTGTTTGGTGGCTGTCGGAGACAACCATCCCAACACCCCCGTGGTCAGCGCGGTGGCGCTCCATGGATCGGCAGCGAACGCGCCCTGCGCGGTGATCGCCTCGAGGCGCGCGGCCAAACGACACGCCCTTATGAACCTGGTCAGATGAGGCTCGAGGATCTGGACGGGTTCGGGATAGACCAGGGAAATTGCACCTTGCCGGGATGCCTGCTCGAGGGCGTCCGGTCGAACCCAACGCAATTGATCGATGAACCACTCGGGGTTGATCACGACCCGCGTGTATTCCAGCTGGCCCTCGGGCGCGAAACCAAGTGGCGTGTTGTGCAGAAGGAGCACCACCTGGCCGGCTTCGACCGAGCGCTCCAAGCCGTCGAGGACCAACCGGCCCGTGCCGGAGCGCACGAGAGTCAGTTCCAACCAGTCGTAGGCCACCGGAACGATGAGTTCGCTGGCGACAACACGCTCGGCTGCAAACGGGGCGAGCGAATGCAGACCACGCAG
>JAISCU010000455.1 GCA_031265345.1 Bifidobacteriaceae bacterium | reverse complement strand
GGCTGCCGCGGCCATCGCGGCCAAAACCAAGGCGCCGCGGCGGGCGCGCAGTCGGCGGCGCCGCCACGGCGAAGGGAATAGAGCCACGTCCAAAACGCTACGGCATTCGCCCGGGCGGCAGCGGCAGCGCCTAGGCCGAGGCCTCTTTGGGTGCCCGCGCGGTCGGCCTCGTCACCTTTGTCACGCTGGGGGCTGGCTCGCCGGCCCTCCCCCCGGCCATGACGTGCAAGGCTCCATGCGATCCGGTGGCCGCCGGCCGGTTCTGTCCAGGCCGGGTCGTAGGTCGTGAGGACTTCGCGGGTGCCGAACGCCAGCCGGACGCCGCTCGGCAGGTCCACTTCTGCACGGTGGGGTTTCGTGACCGCCGCGCAGGCGGCGACCCTGGGCGTATCGCGCTCGTGGCTGTCCCGCCTGACAGGTGATGGCCTGCTGGAGCGCGAAGCCCAGGGAGTCTACCGGGCCGCCAGATAGGTCGGCGACCGGTTCGACGGACTGCGGGTGGCGTTCATCTCAACCGATACGGGGTGGCGGCCGGGGCGGGTCGCAGTCATGTCGGACGGCCGCGCCCCACCGACCCGCTGGACGTCGTTGACGTGTTGGCGGCGACCGGCGCCCGCATCGGCGAGGTGTTGGCGTTGCGGTGGACGGACGTCGACCTGGAGGCGGCGCCGCCGACAGCGACCATCGGCGGCACCCTGGTCTACGTCAAGGGCCGGGGCCTCGTCCGGCAGGATCACCCCAAGACCGACGCCGGTTGGCGGACCGTGGTCCTGCCTGGGTTCGCAGCCGAGACTCTGCGGCGGACCCGTGAGGCGAACGGGGTGGACGAATCCGATGTGGTGTTCCCGTCCGCCGCGGGCACCCTGCGCTCGACCGCGAACTTCCGCCGCCAGTGGCGTGAGGCGTGGGTTCGAGCGGGTCACGCCGCGCTCGTCCCGCGAGACCGTGGCGACGCTGCTCGACCGCGAACGCACCACCGCCGATGCCGCCGCCCAGCTCGGGCACTCCAGCCCGGCCGTCACGAGGACCCACTACATCCAAAAGGCCCACCAGGCCCCCGACATGACCGAGGTTCTCCAGCAATTGGCGCGGCCGGCCGCGCAGGCTCCCGTGATGAGCCTGTGACGCCGACTGGAGCTTTGCAGGCAGGCGCACTGTCTCCATCCATGCCGCTGGTGCCGCAAGACTCCATGGAAACCACGGTGCCGATACAGTGCTGAGCCATGACCACATCTTGGGACCCGCTCACCGCCGCGCTGGGACTGGATGAACGCTTGCTCGACATCGGTGTCGTCGAACTCGCCGTGAAGGCGCATCTCGAGGAGCAGTCCGACATCGAGTGGAAGGAGAAGCTGCCAACCAGAGATTATCGTGGAGCGCTTGAGTTCGCTAAAGACGTGGCCGCGATGGCCAATTCTCAAGGTGGCCTGATTGTCTACGGCATAAGGCAGGAGGCGAACGACTCGCAAGGCAAGGCAGAAGCCATTGCCCCCGTTTCGCTGGCCGAGCCAGAGCTACAGCGGCTGCGCTCGCTCGCTGACTCCCGCGCGCGCCCGCGGATTCCCGGTTTGGAGTTGTTCCCCTTGGGATTTCCTCCGGAGGCGCCCGAGTCCGGCGATGACGGTCTCATGGGCGTGCTCGCGCTCTGGGTGCCCCCAAGCGCCGATGCACCTCATGCCGTTGAACGATCCGGGTCAGATGGCGCGTTGGGGTTTCCCCGCCGACGTGGATCGGTCACTCTTAGGCTCGCAGAGCACGAGGTCGAGCGCGCGTACCAGGACAGGTTCGCCCAAAGAATAGATGAGGCGGCCCGCCAGCGCGACCTGCTAGCAGACCTGAGCGAGCGTTTGGACCTTGATGCCGCGGGTTGGATCGTGGCGCTGAGTACTCCACGTCTTCTTCCGAGGCCGTGGGCGGCCCCGCTTGCGAGGGCCGCCGCGGTGGAGCTGATGCAGGAAGCCTCGGCTATCTCTCGACGGATCGCTCCACGAACTGGGCACGACTCCCGATTCTTCCTCATCGATGATCTCGGAGACGCGATGTGGAATCCGAGAATCGGTCTGCGCCGCTGGATCTCACAGACCCGTTCCAGGGATGATCCCGACGAGCGGGCCAACTGGGTGCACGTTGAGGTGCATAACGATGGTGCCGTTTGCCTGGCGGCCGCCACGGAGGGCTGGCACAAGGAGACGCTCCCGGACAAGCACGTGCTCCCACCTGGACTGGTTGAGAGTGTCGCCCTGGACTTCATCTCGCTTGCGGCCACCACAATGAGGCGCGTTGGCGCCACCTCGTCTGCAGGCCTGCGAGTGCAATTGGTCGCCGGGGATGGCCGAGCGTGGGCGGCTCTCGATCATTACCGAACGGGAGCGCTCGTCAGCGGCGCGCCTGGGCAACCCGCCTGGTCAAGGACGGTCAGGAATCCCCTGCCCGCCCAAGGCGGGCTTCCTGCGAACGCTGGAGACGACCTCATTCGCGCTGTGGCTAGAAGCGCAGCGCTCGACATCGCCAACCAATTCGGGATCGAGGAATTGGCCTCTCTCGTAGGCAAGGCGTTGTGTGTGGGCGGCAGAACGTACAGCGTTCAGGCGGCGTGCCGTCTGATCCACCACGAGGGCCGTCGCATCCATGTTGAACACTCTGTCCGTTTTGGCCGTTTTACGGTAGGATGGAGGCATGGCCTCCACCCTTCCCATCGACGACCAACGCTCCACCGAGACGGTGCTGCCGCCTCAAGACGCGGCCCTGGTCGAGTCCGTGACCGAGTTCCTCGCCGCGCACCAGTCTGAGGCGGTGCTGACAGCGCCGGATGGCACGTCCGTGCGCATCCCACAGGAGGTTTTCGAGGTGTTGGTGCGCGTGGCCGGCGCGATGGCTCAGGGCGCGGCGGTCGCGGTGGCACCGGTGTCCATGCGTCTGACGACCAGCCGGGCAGCCGAGGTGCTCGGCGTGTCGCGGCCGACTCTTATCCGCTTGCTGGAAGACGGGGCGATCCCCTACGAGCAGCCGAGGCGGCACCGCATCCTGCGGTTGGATGATGTGCTGGCGTTCCAGAAGCGACGGCGCACCGAGCAGCGCGCGCTTCTCGCGGAGGCTACGCGCCAGGCGGTGGCCGATGGCCTGTACTCAGACGGAGCCGAGGACTACGCGGAAGCGTTGAAGGAAGCTAGGCGTTCGGCCGCCTGATGTTCACTGCCTTCCCCGACGCGTGCGTCTCCGGTTGGGAACCCTTGGTCGAGCGAATCAACTTGCCGGACCCAGATGACAGGCACGTGGTCGCGGCCGCGTGGCTGGGCAAGGCAGACGCGATAGTCACGGTCAACACTGCGGACTTCCCAACGAACGCGCTGGAGCCCTGTGGCCTGCATGCCGTCCATCCAGATGATTTCTTGCTCGACCTTTTCGACCTCGCCCCGGAGTTGGTTCGCAGGATCGTGGCGACGCAGGCGTCCGGCGCGAGCCAGCCGTTGCTCGACGTGGAGCATGTGCTCATCGCCCTGGGCCGGGCTGGCGTGCGCCGGTTCGTCGCCGAGTTCCGGAGGGGCCCGACGCATTGACGGCCAGCTCGTGGGCGCATAACGGCGCCGCCTCCCTCTTGCGGTGCCAGCCGACGATTCCAGGTCGCCATCGGTGTCCATTTGCCGTCCACTTTCAACCGCAAACAACCGCAACCGGCGGCATCCGTTGGAACCTGCTGAGCGGCATCGTACCTGGTCAACGCCATTGTTTGATGCCTGGTGGAACCTGTTGAAATCCTTGAACCGACTTGAAGAGGTCGTGGGCCCAAATCCCGCCACCCCGACTTTGTGAGGCGGTGACCGGCGGAGGCCGGGACGGCGCGGGGCCGGGGACAGGCCCGTCGGACTCGGCCCGCCGGGCGGCCTCCATCCGGTCTGCGACCCCCGATCCGGTCGGGCGACAGGTGCCCGTAGGTGTCCAACGCCATGGCGGCGATTGTGGCCAAGCTGAACGCTCGACTCGAGCCGCAGTAGCGACGGGGAGTACAACCCCCGGGCAGCGCCGGTTCAGCGCACCCCCGACCCTCGGCTCCTCCCGCACAAATTGTCGCTGCGGCCTCACGACCAGCCGACCTTGGCCCATGGGGATCGGGCCTGGTCGAAGCCTCGCCGCAAGCCGCCGACGTCGATGCTGGCCGCCAGACCACAAGCCGCGCCCCCGAGGCGCCCGGCGTGTGGCCCGGAGGCGGAGCGCTCGACCAGTTCGGCGGGCCGGT
>JAISCU010000439.1 GCA_031265345.1 Bifidobacteriaceae bacterium | reverse complement strand
CGAACAAGGTCAGGCACTGCTGCAAGGTCGCCACGTCCTGGCCCTTGTCCGTCGCGGCGACGGCCTGCGCCATCGGATAATCGGACGCGCACGCCAACCGGTCCACGCCCGCGACCCTGGCCACCACATCGCCCGAGGACAGTTCTTGCCCCGCCTGCGCCGCGACCGATTGGACCACGCCCGTCCATTCCGGCGCCACCAACGCGACCGGGGCGTGCCACGTGAGCACCAGCGACACGTCGCGGCTCGAGCCTCCCGTGTTCTCGCGGACCACGCCATCGACGGCCACCGGCGCGTCGAAGGACTCCTCCGCGCTGCGCTCGGTCAACCACCAGTACGCGCCTGCTGGCGCAGCGCACCACAACAACGCGCCCAGCCACGCCAGGACCGTTCTAAACACCTTCATTGCCGTCGCCTCGCAATTGTCACCAGCCGAACCCACCGCCCACGATTTCCCGATCAGAGTACAGGCGCTCCATCTCGCTGCGCATGCAATCGCTCACTGCGTCATCCCGGTCGGAACCGGCCGGGTCGACTTGCGCGGCCTCGCCCACGAAGTCCTCGACCGTCTTCTCCGTGCCCGAGGTCTCGAAGCCCTTGTCCGCCAAGCAGTCCCTGACGGCGCTGTGCAACGCGGGGTCCATCTGCGGCTCGCGCGAGTGGCTGTAGTCGTGATTCAGGGTCGCGAAATGGCGCTCGTCGCATTCCGTCACATGTTGGCTGTCGGTCATGGTCATCTCGGCATTCGGGTCGGGTGGGCCCATCATGAACTCCAGCGTCAACCCGTCCACGGGGCTCACATACGGTCCGACTGTGATGGTCATGCCGATGCCGTCAAGGCATCCCCGCAGCTGGTCGAAAGCGTCCTGATACTCATCTGCCGTGATCTCGCCATCCGCCATCAGCGCCGCCTGCTCCGTGTAACCCTGGCCCTCGAGCTGTCGCGCGTCTGATTTGATCATCGCCGAAGTGACCTCCACGCCATCCTCACCGCTCTGGCCGCAGCTAGGCACTCCCGCGACAACGAGCGCGCACAAACCGATCACCACCCCGACGCGAGGACCCGTCCGGGGCGCGGACACATAACGCTTGAGCACCAACTGCCATGCGCCGCCATTGGCCATGCGACAACCGCCTCCCCGGCCCCGCCGACAGGCTCAAGCGTTGGGGCCGAGCCTAAGTCTAGGACCGGCCCCAACGCATGGCGAAGAGCCAGAGCGTGATATTCGATTCATTCAAACGCGAAACTCCCACCCGCGCCAAAGAGTTCCACGACTTGCTCCTGGATGCAATCGGATGCGGCTTGCGCGCGGGGCGTCATGACGCCATCCACCAACCCTGCTTCACCGGCGAAGTCTTGCACGGTGTCCTCCTCACCGGTGGATTCGATTCCCCGCTCCTTCATGCACTCGCTGACAGCGTCGCGAAGCAAAGGATCCATCTTGTTCAAATGCGATTCTCGGTAGTCCATTTCCAGTGTCGTCCAATAGCGGAACTGGCAGTCGTCGAGCGCCTTATCGATTCCGGGCAAATCGGCGGTCTCAAATGCGAAGCTCAGCGAAATGCCATCCACCGGGTTGACTTGTAGGTCCACGACCTTCCCGTCGTTCGCTTCGACGCAAGTCCGCAGGAGGTCGAAGGCGTCAGCATATTCCCGTGCGGTGACTACACCGTCGCTGAGCATCTCGGCCTGTTCGGAATAGCCCTCCTTTTCCAGGTCCCGTGCGTCGGCCTTGATCATGGCGGGGGTCACGGAGCCCGCGCCGTCGTCGTCTGTCTCGGCGCACCCGGAAAGCCCGACCGCGCCAATGCACAAGACCATCACGACTACTCCCGCGCGACTAGCGCCGATTCTCATTGGTTGGCCCGCACGCCAATCTTCACGGTTTCCGGTCGACTGCGGTGGATGCACCTAGCCATTGTGCCCATCTGTGCTCGCGATCTCACGACTGTTGCCGAACTTGTGGTACCCGGTCTTGGAACCCGTCACCCCGCTGAGGGTGTCTGTGTTCACGACCGACCCGTTGCTGGATACCCACGGTGCGGTCTTCACCGTCCCCGAGCCGGTCTTGGCCGTCGCCTTCGCCTTCACCGCAGCGGTCGCCAGCACGCAGCTACCTCCGCTCATTTTGGTCGTGCGACCAAACGCGGTCGTTGCGCTTGTCCGGATTTGGCCGAGAATATCGGCCGTCTTGCATCTGGCGATACCGGGGTCCAAGGGGACCCGAAAACTCCCATGCGCTTGGGCCGGAACGGCTAATCCCAGTAACGCTACCGCCGTGGCGGCGCCCACGGCCACCAGTTTGCGTCCCCGCTTCGTTCCCGCTCTTTCCCTGTCTTTGGCTTCCTCACGCCTTGTGTCATGCCTCCACATGATCATGCCTCATCTTCCTTTGTAGGGGTGTCCTCTGCATTGAGGACGGATAGACTCTATTGCCCCCCCCCCGGTGTCAAGCGCCCTGCATTCGAGGCCGTCACGAATCGATCCGGCACCGGCCGAATGGCGTAAGCCAGTTAGGCTACAACCGCGTCGCTACGGGCCCTCACCCGTGACGAATTCAAGGCCACGCAAAGGACTCGCGGATGCGACGCCGTCGCAACCCCTCACT
The DNA here is from genome assembly GCA_031265345.1 of Bifidobacteriaceae bacterium. The sequence goes on along the minus strand of JAISCU010000439.1, from coordinate 21,190 downwards.
CGAAACCGAACGCGCCCGCCCCGCCCTGCTCCGGGTACAACCGCATCCCCTCGGTCCTTACGCATTCGGCCACTGCTTCAGCGCGAGGCGTCAAGCCCTCGTCGGTCACCCCCTGCTCGCCGACGAAGTCCTGGAGCGTTAGCTCGTCGCCGGACACTTTGAAGCCTTCCCTCGGTAGGCACTCAGCCATCGCCTCACGCAATAATGGGTCCATCCGGCCAACGTGTGACCCCTCGTAATCCACGTCCAGCGGTATCCAGTAGCGGTCCTCGCATTCATCGATCTTGGCGGTGTCGCCATCCTTCCACTCCGCGTCCTCGCCGCCGCCCGGTCCGAACGAGAAGCTGAGCGAGAAGCTGTCGACCCGGTTCGTGTACGGCCCGTCCACGACCATGCCCAGGTCTTCGACGCACTTGCGCATCAGATCGAAAGCGTCCTGATATTCCCTGGCCGTGATGACCCCGTCCTGAAGCATGGCCGCCTGCTCCGCGTAGCCGTTCTTCTCGAGATCACGAGCGTCAGCTATGATCACCGCGGACGTGACCTGGGCGCTGTCGCCGCTCTCCGACGAACAAGCGACAGACCCGGCCAATGCAACGGCCCACAATGCCGACGCGACGGGCGACCGCCGAACCACCGCCATCCTCATTTTCCGACCTCCCGTCCCCGCGATCTCATCAATGATCAGGCCACCCTGGCGCATCGACCCGAAATCAGCCGAAACCGAAACCACCAACCACAGCGCGTTCAGGGTAGAGGCGGGCTAGTTCGCCGTTGATGCACTCAGTCGCCGCGTTGGCGCGTTCCGTGGGCTTCCCGTCAACGATACCTTGCTCGCCGACGAAGTCCTGTACGGTGACCTCATCGCCGGACATTTCGAATCCAAGTCTGCCCATGCACTGCCCAATCCCGTCCCTGAGTACTGGATCCATCTGGCCCGACCGGGAGCGTTCGTAATCGACGCTCAAGGGAAACCAGTACCGATTCTCACATTCGTCGGAGATTTCAAAACGCGGGTCGTCCGGCTCGAATTCAGCGTCGTCCCCTCCGGCCGGAGAGGTCGTGAAATCGAGCGAGAATCCATCCAGCGGATCGGCCCACGGTCCACGAATGACCATGTCGTTGCCTTCGACGCACTTGCGCAACGAATCGAATGCTTGCTGGTACTCAGCGGCCGTGATCACCCCGTTCTCGAGCATCGCCGCCTGCTCCGCGTACCCACTCGTCTCCAGTTCCTTAGCATCATCGCGAATCATGGCCGAGGTGACTAGGACGCTGTCTTCGCTGCCGTCCCCCGAGCAACCGCTCACGCCAGACCCGATCAGAACCGCCAGAGAAACTGCGAAAAGTCGTCCGACTACGGGGCTTGGATCACTCATTGCGCGAGCCTACCTGAAGCCGGCTTGACGGACGGCTGGTCAACGAACCTTGGTCGTGAAGCCCTGGTGGCTCCCGTAGCTGTGCCAGCCGTCCATCCAGCCCGTGCCGCTGATGACCGGAGTGGAAATGGAATTCACGAAGTCTCCGACGGTTTTCTTGTCCTTGGCCGTCTTCACTTGCGCCCACAGTTTCGGCTTGGTGATAAAACACAGGCCGCCGTCTTTCCAAGTCGACGCGTAGGCGGTCGTAATGCCAGCGACGCCCCTGCCAGTGACCTTGGGTTGCGCACAAATGCCACCCGGGTAAAGGACACGCGATTGCACATCGGAGCCATAAGCTTGAGCGGGTAACGCCAACCCAAGCACCGCTACCGCCGTGGCGGCACCCACCGCCATCAATTTGCGCCCCCGCTTCGCCCCGCTCCTTTGCCCACCTTTGGCGTCGTCGCGCCTCTTGTCATGCCTCCACACGATCATGCCTCGTTTTCCTTTGTAGGGGATGTCCTCTGCATTGGGGCGGACAAACTCAATCCCCCCGGCAGAGGCGGATCCAGCCGACCGACATGTGACCCCTCGTAATCCACGCGCAGCGGTATCCAGTAGCGGTCTTGGCGCTCGTCTCGTGACCCGAAGTCTCGAAGCCCCTGGCCGCCAGGCGCTCCCTGACGGCGCTGTGCAACGCGGGGGCCCATCTGCGGGATGCGCGAGTGGCTGTAGTCGTAGTTCACGGTCGCGAAACAGCGCTCCTCACACTCCGTGAGCCGCTGGCTGTCCGCCACGGTCACATCGACGTCAGTGCCAGGCGAACCCATCATGAACCCCAACGTCAACCCGTCCACGGGGCTGCCATGCGCCTGGCTAGCACCCACCGCCGCTCCACGCCCTTGCCCATGCCACAACGGCCTTCCCGGCACAGCCACGACGCCACGGTCCAGCGCTGAGGCCGCACGCCAAGAAGCCAAACGAACGACGGCATCAGTCCAACGAAAACCCGCCTCCGACGCGTGGGAATAGTCGGTCACACTCGCTACGAACACATTCTGTTAAGGCTTCACCGCGGGGAGTCAACTTACCATCCGTCACGCTGCCCTCGCCTGCGAAATCTTGAACTGTCAGCTCATCCCCCGACGACTCAAACCCTTTGCCCACCATGCACTCACTTACCGCCTCACGCAGCAAGGGATCCATCTGACCAGGGTGTAACTCCAAGTAATCGCCGTCGAGCGTTGTGAAGTAGCGTTCCTGACACGCCGTCGTCAGTTCTTCGCCACGTTTCATGTCCAGGTCGTAAAGGATCGTGAAACTGAGCGAAATCCCATCGACTGGGTTAGTCCAAGGCCCCTCCATCTCGGCTCCGACATTATCTATGCAGGCGCGAAGCAAATCGAAAGCCTCTTGATACTCCTGCGCCGTTATGTCTCCATCTTCAAGCATCGCCGCTTGCTCCGCGTAGCCGTTCTTCTTCAGGTCGCGCGCATCGGCCTTGATCGCTGTTGCCGTGACCACCGAACCATCACCGCCGCCAACCGTGCATCCGGACCCGCAGACGACAGCAACCGCCGCCAACAATCCCATGACGGCTGTCCGCCGAAATCGCGTGATCTTCCCCATTGAGCCCTCCCGCCAAAGCCACCTCGCCAGTCACGGTACCAGCCGCCCTCCGCGCTGACGGGGTGACCGTGCGTCGGGCGGCTTCCCTGCCACGGCACGAAGATACGTCGGAGCGCGGGCCCGACCAAACGGCATCGGCCAACGAGACGGGCCGGGTGACGGCGCCGAAATTGGCGACAGCCCCGACCAGCCTTCCTTGACCTAAAACGAGAATCTCCACCCCTTGAGCACGTAATGGGGACGGACCCGTTATCCACAGGGCCTGACCTGCGCTTTCGCCCGCCAAGAAGCTCAGGTTGGGCACGTAAAGGTACCGTCCCCGCGGGACGGCACCGTCAGAGGGTGGCCAGGGCGGCTGCGAAGCGGTCGATCGACTGGCGCGCCGAATCGGTCCAGAGAACCTTCGGGTCGGGATTGGCGATCACAGCGAAGACCAATTCGCGGCCACCAGTGGTCTGAACCATGCCGGCAAGGGAGGTCACGCCGGTGAGGGTCCCGGTCTTGGCTCGCAGGTTGCCAGCCGCCGCCGTCTCAGCGAAACGATGCACCAGCGTGCCCTGCAGCGCGCCCACCGGCAGCGAGCGCAGAACCGTGCCCAGTTCACCGGCGTCGGTGCCGCCAGCCAAGACCAGCGCGGAGGTCAAAGTGGCCGCGCTCACGGCGGAGCCATGAGACAGCCCGGAGCAATCGTCCATCCGCAGGCCCACGGTGGGCACGCCCAGATCATCCAACGTCGCTTTGACCGCCGTGGCGCAGCCAGCGAAGCTCCCAGGTCCGCCCGAAGCCACAGAAGTCATCCGCCCCAAAGCGTCCGCCATCGTGTTGTCCGATTGGCGCAGCATATGAGCAACCAATTCCCGAATGGGGGAAGAATCAACGAAGGCCACCCGTTCCGCCCCCACAGGCGCAGCAGCCCGCGCAACCGACCCTGTCACGGCCAGACTGGGGAGCGCCAGTGTCGAATCGCCGCCGTACCGGGACAGCATTCGGCCGAACTGCTCCACCGCCACCAGCGCGGGGTCCGCGACGAAGGTGGTGGCGTCGAAAGCCCCGCCCGCGCGACCGCCCATGACCGCCAAAGGTGCGGTGGGCGCGCCCCAGGTGGTCCCGAGCGTCCATTCCCAATCGGGGTAGACCTCAGGGCCGCTGAACACCGTGTCGTCCAGCCGCACTTGAACCGTCTCCACGCCCCGGCGCCGCAATTCCACGGCCGCCATCCATGCCAAATCTCCCAGCCCGGCGTGTCCCATGACTTCGGCGGGCTGACCCAAGTCAGGCGCCAACGCGACGTCGCCCCCGGCCACCAACGTCACCGTGCCAGCGGTCGGCCCGGTCCTGGTCAGCACCGCCGAGGTGGTCAGCGCCGTGTCCGGCCCCAGCACCGACAACGCGGCGGTCGCGGTCAGTATCTTCAGCGTCGAAGCAGGCGCCAGAGCCCCAGCGGGGTTGGTCGAGAACACCTCGTCCTCACTGGTCAGGTCCCGCACCGAGACGCTCACCGGCCCGACCCGTTCGAGGCTCAGGTGTTCCGCCGCCAGGGCCGCGACAGCATCACGGTCCACTAGGGGCGCCGCTGGGTCGAGCGGTTCCGCGACGGACAGGAGCTCCGGTTCCAACGACGTCAACAGCCCCGCCGATGCCGCCGTCCCAGCCGTCCCGCCAGCCGGCGTCGCCGCGGCGAGGCTTCCCGACGCCAGACTCCCGGCCGCCAGTGCTGCGCAGGCCGCGAGCGCCCAGGCCCGGCGGCCGAGCCGGCCCACCTGCCCCGAGCAGTCACCGCCGTCGCGGCGGCAGCTCCCGTGGCCACAAGGGCGGTCCGATTTCCCGTGCCGGTTCACATAGGCCAGACTAGACAATTGGCAACCACAAACCCACCAACGAGCCAACAGCGAGGTCGCTTAGATGTCAAAGCCCAGCTATCAGCCAGCCCTGAGGACCGAGCACTCCGACGCCAAGGGCGAGCACCCGCTCGAGTTCGACGTCACCATCGAGATCCCCAAGGGGTCGCGCAACAAGTACGAACTGGACCACCACACGGGCCGCATCCGCCTGGACCGGATGCTGTTCACAGCCACCCGCTACCCCGACGACTACGGCTACGTCGAAGGCACCCTGGGCGAGGACGGCGACCCGCTGGACGCCCTGGTGCTGCTTGATGAGCCCACCTTCCCCGGCTGCTTGATCCGGTGCCGGGCGCTAGGCATGTTCCGCATGCGCGACGAGGCCGGCGGCGACGACAAAGTCCTCTGCGTCCCCGCCCGCGACACCCGCTCGTCCTGGCGGCTCGACATTGACGACATCTCCGAGTTCCACCGCCTCGAGGTCCAGCACTTCTTCGAGATCTACAAGGACCTCGAGCCGGGCAAGTCCGTCGAAGGCTCGCACTGGACCGACCGCGCCGGCGCCGAAGCCGAGATAATGGCCTCGATCAAACGGCTGGAAGACGCTGCCGCGGCGGGCGACTACTGACCGCCTGGCCGCCCCACGGCATCGGCGGCTTGGTCTTGAAGCCGTAATTCAGTTGCACGATGCCGCCCGGCCAGGGCCGCCTGGTCCGCCCAAGGTGGTCACGGAATTGGCAGGAATCAGTAGGACTGCGTGGAGGCAGCGAGAATGAATAGCCTTGTCACAACTGAAGGCGGCGACCTCGACGCCGTCGTAGGGGAACTCTTCACCCAGGTCTCGGCCTTGGTCGAGCAAGCGCGCCGAATGGCGAGTCGCCAGGTCAACACAACCTTGGCGCTCCGCAACTGGCACACCGGACGGCTGGTCTCGGAGGCTGTCCTCGGAGATGAGCGGGCCGACTACGGCAAACAGATTGTCGCCAACCTGTCGGATCGGCTGACCGCACGGTACGGGCGGGGCTTCGAGGCGTCGAACCTCTACCGGATGGTGCAGTTCTCCCGCGAGTTCCCCGACGAACAGATTGTGGTATCGCTGATACAAGAATTGAGTTGGACCCATATCTTGGCCCTGCTGCCGGTCAAGTCGGACGAAGCCAGAGCCTTCTATGCACGCCAGGCCGCTGACAGACACCTCGGAGTGGCCGAGTTGCGTGAGATCATCCGGACCAGGACGTTCGAGCGGCGACAGATAGCCAACTTCCAAGTACCCGAAGGGTCGATCGTACCGCTGGATTCGTTCCGCGACCCGTTCCTCCTCGACTTTCTCGGCCTTGAGGGCGCCTTCCAAGAACGCGACCTCGAAGAGGCCATCATCCGCGAGCTTGAGGCATTCCTTCTCGAAGCGGGCAAAGGGTGGACGTTCGTCCGACGGCAGAAGCATATGGTGATCGACGGAGATGATTACTATCTCGACCTGCTCTTCTTTTCTCGTCCGCTGCGCAGGTTCGTGGCCGTGGAGCTTAAGCTTGGCAAATTTCAGGCCGCCTATAAGGGCCAAATGGAGCTCTACTTGCGATGGTTGGATCGCTACGAGCGTCAAGGCGACGAAGAAGCTCCGATCGGCCTGATCCTGTGCACCGAGACCAGCCGGGAGCAGGTGGAGTTGCTCCAGATGCACAAGGATGGGATCGCCGTCGCCGAATACTGGACCGACTTGCTACCCAGGAAAGAATTGGAGGATCGCCTCCGCGCGATTCTTCGGGAGGCTCGCGAGAGGGCGGCCAGGCGGGCGTTGCCTGCCGCGTCGGCGCCGAAGCCGAGATAATGGCCTCGATCGAACGGCTGGAAGACGCCACCGCGGCGGGCGACTACTGACTGCCAGGCCGGCCCACGGCATCGGCGGCGTGGTCTTCAAACGGTGATTCAGTTGCACGATGCCGCTCGGCCAGGCCCGCGCGTCAGGTCGGCGTGAACGGGCCGAGGGAGGGAGCCATGGAGATGGGCGCTGAGGTCAAAGACCGCGTGGCGGGAGTGCTGCTCGGGCAGGCGGTGGGCGACGCGCTGGGCGTGCCGTACGAGTTTGTCACGCCGCCAATCGAGGCCGGAACTGCCCGGATGGTCGGCGGCGGGCTCGGGCCGTTCGAGCCCGGCGAATGGTCCGACGACACGCAAATGGCGATCTGCGTCGCCGACGCGACGGCGGACTACGGCCCTTCTTCCGACTGGGCCAATTTCACCCGGACGGCGGCGTTCGATCTGCATCCGGTCCTGTCCGCCGCCGCCCACGGCTTCATCGCCTGGTACCTCTCTGGCCCGGCCGATGTCGGCAATCTGACCAGGCAGGTGCTTGGCGTGGTGGTCCAAGACGAGGTGATCGTCAAGCGCAAGCTGCTTCAGAGCGACCGGGCCGACGCGTCGATGATGGATGTGGCGCGCCAGGCGGCAGCGGGCGGCTGGATGAGCGGGTCGGCCGGCGGAACGGCGGGCAACGGCGGCTTGATGCGGACGGCGATTGTCGGGGTGGCGGCGCTCTGGGACCGTGTGCTGACCGCTCGTTTGGCGGCTGCCGTGTGCGCTTTGACCCACGCCGATCCGCGCTGCGTCGAGTCGTGCATATTGTGGTCGGAAGCTGTGCGGGTCGCTGTCACCGAGCGGCGGCTCGACATCCGCGCCGGGCTTGACCTGCTGGACTTGTGGCAGGACGGCTCGCTGGCCCAGGGCTGGCCCGGCGCGGAGCCGCCACTGCGTGCGGCGGGAGATCGGCGCGCTTTCTGGGAGGAGCGGATCGACCAGGCCGAGGCCGGTCCCGTCACGCGGTTCAACCCCAACGGATTCACGGTCACGGCGTTGCAGGCGGCCTGGGCCGCGATCCACGGCACGGCCTCGATGGGCACTGATCCCGCCCGTTTCGAGCGGGCTCTGCAGGTCGCGATCTCGATCGGAGACGACACCGACACGGTGGCCGCCATCGCCGGTGGCCTGCTTGGCGGATCCCTGGGGGTCGCCAGAATCCCTGCCGACCTGGCTCGCCGGGTTCACGGTTGGCCCTACCAGTTCGGCGGCAGCGACCTGATCCGCCTGGCGCTCAAGACTGCGGGCTTGACTCCGGGACAAGAAGGACCGCTGCTCGCCCCCTGACGACTCAACCAATAGGTCTCCAGACGACTTATTGGTTGACCAGAACTGTGGCCGGTGCGTTTTCGGCCAACCTCCTGGTTGTCGCCGCGGGGGATCGCGGACTTGCACGGCGCTTCTGTGCAGAACCTCCCGACGATCATCGCTCGTGTCCTGGCTGATCGCTCGCTGACGGAGGCAACTATCAACCCTGAGTCAATAGTTCGCCAGGACGGCGCTCGCCAGGTGCGGCGGACGGTCGCGGCGTACAACCTGGACATGGTCTTAGACGCCGGCTACCTGGTGACCACGGCTCGAGCCACATGGACATCCCATCCGATCCGTCCTGCGCGGTTCACGCCCGGGTTTGAGTGGTCTTGGTCCTTGGCCTGTTTCGAATTCGGACTTCGACGCTTCTGGGGACAGAGAACGCCCGCAGCCTGTCCCCAAAACGCGATTTGGTCCCAGTTCGGCGAGCCAGAAGCGCGAAGTTGGACTTTGACGCGTTCTCGGGACATGCCCGCGCCCCCGCTCGTCCCCAGAACGCATTTTGGTCGCAGGACGGGCCTCTCACCGAGTCGAATCGAGCCGTCAAGGCCCGGATTGACACCATCCACGCGACGCTCGAACGATGACGCCTGAGCGGATCGCCGCGAGTTCGCGACGCGGGTGGCGCTGACGTCGGACACGACCGAAAGCCTGGCGCGAGGAAACCCCGGGAGCCGACCGAGCGGCATCGGACGCCGTCTGACGAAACTTGCGCTGATTCGCGCCGGGTCGCCGACCGCAGGGCGTTCTGCCACACCGCCGTGCCGCCACACTGCCAGGCCTTCGCGCGGAAACGTCCGCCCCGGTCCCGAGTCGCCCGGGACCCGGCCCGGGCGCGAACCTCAGTAGCGGCCCGCGTACTGGACGGTGTTGGCCCAGCGGATCGGGATCTCGTGGATGTTGGTGCCAGTCTGCATGGCCTCGACCATATTGCCGTTGCCCGAGTACATGGCCACATGGTGGATCGCTTCACCTGGGCGCTTCCAGAAGATCAAGTCGCCCGGCCGCATCTGGTCGTAGGGGATCTTCTGCGCGGCGTAGTACTGGTCGGCCGCGACGCGCGGGATCGACTTGCCGCCGCCGTTCTTCCAGGCTTGCTGCGTCAGTCCGGAGCAGTCGAAGGAGGACGGGCCGTTCCCGCCGTACACGTAGGGCTTGCCGATCTGAGCCCGCGCCCACCCCAACGCGCCTTGGGCCGCCGAATCGGGGCTGCCTCCCGAGGGCGGCGTGACCGGCGGCGGGTTCGGCGTGGTGGGCGTGGTCGGCGTGGTCCCGCCGCCCGTGCCGCCCCCGCCAGTGGAGCCTCCGGTAGACGGCTGAGTAGAGCTACCGCCTCCTCCGGTCGATCCGGACGGATTGCCTGAACCAGACGTGGACGATGCCGCCCGGCTGGCCGCCAATGCCGCCAATCGGGCCGCCTCGTTGGCCTCGTCCTGACGTCGCTTCTCGGCGGCCCTCTCCGCTTCGACGGTCGTGTTCTTCTTCTCCGCCAGAACCACCAGCAGTTGCTCGTGGCGGGCTTCGGCCTCGGATTGGGCGCGTCGGGCGGCGTCGGTCGCCTGCTGGGCCTCGACCGTCTTGGCTTCGGCCGCAGCCGATTTCTCGGCCTGCAATTCGACCGCCCGTTGCGAGCGGACTTCTGCCTGTTCGGCGGCTTGCTCGGCCAGCGCGTACTTCGAGCTCGCCCGGTCAGCCGCCGATCCGACCACGAAGAGCATGGCGCTCTTGTCCATCGCCTCTTCGATCCCGTTCGAGTCCAGCAGTGGGCTGAGCGCCGAGATCTCCGACCCGGACTGGGCATTCATGAGGGCTACCCGCGCCAGAGCACCACGCGCCTGGGCCAGAGCCGCTTGCGATTCCTCGGCCTGCTGGCGCGCCTCATCGACTAGTTGGTTGGCCTGCTCCAATTCCTCGCGGGCCTGGTTGTACGCCTCGGCGGCGAGCGCCGCTTTGCTCTCGGCCTCCTCGGTCCGCGCCTGCAAGTCCCCGATCATGGCCTCGATCTCCGCCACCGAGGCCGCCGCCAGCGCCTCCTGGCGCTTGGCCTCATCGACCGCCGCGTCCGATCCGGGGGCCGGCGAAGGATCGGCAGCCGCCGGAGTGCTCGCGAAAATGGCCCCCGCCAGGGCGGCGGCTATCAGCCAAGCGCGACCTCGCAGTCGGTGCGGACGACTCATGAACGGTCCTAACCGCGCCAATGGCTCAGCTGGCCATGGGCGCTACGTGGGAAGATGCCAACTTAGCAAGCCTACCTCACGAACCACACCAGTCACATGGCCACCACGAGTAACGTCTCATTATGCCCCCCGGCGCGCCAGTTTGCCCGGAGGGAAGTCCAATCTTGGACGATGCCGTGCGCCCAGCCCGCCGCGCAGACTGCGGCCTTGGCCGTAGTTTGGCCAGGGTCATGACGCTGCAACACTTGTCGCAGCGGAGACGGGTCGGGCGTGGGAAGACGACCCAGCGGCATCGTCCACGAAAGCCTTGTCAGAAGCCTTCGACGTTGACGCCCAACTCCTGCGCCAGACGTTCGACGTGACCAGCGGCCTTGACGCGGTATTCCGCGACCTCCAGGCGGCCGTCCTCGCCGATCACGAAGGTCGACCGGATGACCCCGATGGTCTTGCGCCCAAAGGCCTCCTTCTCCCCCCACGCGCCGTAGGACTCGAGGACTTTGTGGTCGGGATCGGACACTAACTCATACGGCAGTTTCATCTTCTGCGCGAACGAGGCGTTCTTCTCGACCGTGTCCGGCGACAGGCCCAAGACCTTGTAACCGGCCTTCTCGAAGGCCTTGTCGGCGTCGCGGAAATCCTGCGCCTCCAGCGAGCAGCCCGGCGTGAAGGCGGCCGGGTAGACGTACAGGATGACCTTGTTGCCCTTGAGCTTCGACAGCGTGACAGGCTTTCCATCGTCGGTCTCAAGGGTGAAATCGGGGGCCTTGTCCCCCACCTTTAGCTCCACCATCAGGTGTCCTCCTTCTTCGCCAGGGCTGCGGCGAGGTCGGTTGCTGCGGCCCATCAGGCCGTGCGCCTTCGGCACCAATGCCTCGACACCGCCACACCTGAGGGGTCCGACGACCACGGGCCGGCCGTCACTAGCCATTGTCCTATGAAACGTCTGGGACCTGGGGTCAGGCGGGGCGGAATCCCAGCGCGAAAGACTCCCATGCCATAGAAGCCGTCTCACTATGTGAGAAGGACTTTCCAAATGGCGTGCGGCGACCTAAGGTGGGCGCCATGCAAACCCGTCGAATGTGCCGCTGAAGCTCCAGCGCACGTTCGACCTGCCTCATGTTTGAGGGGCAGCTAGGCGCTGGGCGCCGAATCCACTCCCATCGATGGACCAGTGGCGCGCCCATGTCTCCCGGCCGTGCGCGGCCCTACCAGCCGACCCCTTAGGCCGTCTGCGACAGGACCAACACCGAGCGCGGACCCGAATGCGCCCAGTCCGCGCCAATTCAAGAAGGGCGCACGCATAAGCCAATCCCCACGATCAGGAGACAATCATGACCCAGAACTGGTCCTTCGAGACTAAGCAGATCCACGCCGGGCAAGACCCGGACCCCGGCACCGGCGCCCGCGCTCTGCCGATCTTCCAGACCACCTCGTACGTGTTCCCGAGCGCCCAGACCGCCGCCGCGCGCTTCGCGCTTCAGGAGCTGGGCCCCATCTACACCCGTCTGACCAATCCCACCCAGGAAGTGGTCGAGAACCGGATCGCCGCATTGGAAGGGGGCGTGGGCGGGCTGTTGACCGCATCCGGCTCCTCCGCCACCACCCTGGCAATCCTGAACATAGCCGGCACGGGAGACCACATCGTCTCCGCCGCCTCGCTCTACGGCGGCACCTATTCGCTGTTCCGCAACACCTTGCCGCGTTTCGGGATCGAGACCACCTTCGTGGACGATCCGACCGACCTGGACCAGTGGCGCCGCGCGATCAGGCCCAACACCAAGGCACTGTTCGGCGAGACCATCCCGAACCCCAAGACCGACGTGCTGGACCTCGAGGGGATCGCGGGCGTGGCCCACGCGGCCGGGCTGCCATTGCTGGTGGACAACACGGTCGCCACGCCGTACCTGATAAAGCCCATCGAATGGGGCGCCGATGTGGTGATCCATTCGGCCACCAAGTACCTGGGCGGTCACGGCAACTCGATCGGCGGCGCGATCGTCGACGCGGGGAACTTCGACTACGCCGCCTCCGGCAAGTACCCCGGATTCACCACCCCCGACCCGGCCTACAACGGTTTGGTGTTCGGGGAAGTGTTCGGCCCGGGAGGGGTCTTCGGCGTCAACCTGTCCTACATCCTGAAGGTCCGGGCGCAGCTGCTCCGCGACCTCGGCCCCGCCATCTCGCCTTTCAACGCCTTCCTGCTGGCGCAAGGGATCGAGACCCTGTCGCTCAGGGTTGAGCGCCACGTCGCCAACGCCCAGCGCGTGGCCGAATGGCTCGAGGCGCGCGATGACGTGGGCCAAGTCCATTACGCCGGATTGGATTCGAGCCCGTACCGCGCCCTGGCGCAGAAGTACTCCCCGCGGGGGCCGGGCGCGGTCCTGGCTTTCGAGATCGAGGGCGGCACGGATGCCGGTCAAGCCTTCGTCTCGGCGTTGAAATTGCACTCGAATGTGGCCAACATTGGTGACGTGCGCTCTCTGGTCATCCATCCGGCCTCCACCACCCATTCGCAGCTCAGCCCCGAGGAGCAGGCCCTGTCCGCAGTCACCCCCGGCCTGGTTCGCCTGGCCGTCGGTGTGGAGGGCATCGACGACATCCTGGCCGATCTCGAGCTCGGGTTCGCCGCCGCGCGCGAGGTCGCGGGCGGTGGCGCCGGGGCCGCCGCCGGGGTTGCCAACGGGGCCGCCAACGCCGACTCCCCCACGGTGGTGTGACCGTGACCGCGGCGGGCACCAGTTCGCTCGAGCCTGGCTTCGAGGGGCGCGCGCCCCTGCCGGGCCAGTTGGTGCCCGCCACGGGCGCTTGGCGTGAGGGCGACCCGGCCGGGCATCGCCAGTTCCACCGCATCGGGCCGTTCGAGCCGGAGCGGGGCGGGGCTATCGACGTCACCGTGGCGTACGAGACGTGGGGCACGCTCAACGCCGCCCGCGACAACGCCGTCTTGGTCCTGCACGCGCTGACCGGTGATTCGCACATCCGCGGCCCGGCCGGTCCTGGCCATCCGACGGCCGGTTGGTGGACCGATCTGATCGGCCCGGGCGCCCCGGTGGACACGGACCGGTATTTCGTCTTGGCGCCGAACATCCTGGGAGGCTGCCAGGGCACCACCGGTCCTGCCTCGTTGGCTTCTTCGGTGCACGATGCCGCTCGCCCAGCTCCCCGCTATGGCCCGAGTTTTCCCTACATCACGGTCCGCGACCAGGTCCGGGTCGAACTGGCTTTGGCCGACGCCCTCGGGATCGCACAGTTCGCGCTGGTGATAGGCGGGTCGATGGGCGGCATGCGGGTTCTCGAGTGGGCCATCTTGGCGCCCGACCGGATCGCCCGGATCGCGCCGGTGGCGACCACCGCCAAGTCGACCGCCGACCAGATCGCCTGGGCGCACGCCCAACTCGGCGCAATCCGGAACGATCCGTTCTTCTGTGGCGGTTCGTACTATGACCAGCCCGACGGTCAGGGGCCGCACACGGGACTGGGCATCGCCCGGCAGATCGCGCACACGACCTATCGTTCGGCGGTGGAACTGGAGGGGCGTTTCGGGGCGGACGCCCAGCAAGGCGAGCAGCCGCTCGGCGGCGGCGGCCGTTACGCCGTCGCCTCCTACCTGGAGCACCATGCCGCGAAGCTGGCGCTGCGGTTCGACGCCAACTCCTACATCGTGTTGACCGAGGCGTTGTGCGCCCACGATGTGGGCCGTGATCGCGGCGGGGTGGCTGCGGCCCTGGCCCGTGTCAAGGCGCGGACCCTGGTGGTGGCGGTCGATTCCGACCGGCTCTACCTGCCCCGCGAATCCGCCGAGCTAGCGGATTTGATTCCGGGCACGGGCGAGGTCCACTTGGTGCATTCCGACTACGGCCACGACGGCTTCCTGATCGAGTTCGCCCAACTGGCGCCCGTAATCCGCGACTTCCTCGAGTCCTGATCCGGTCAGCGCGGGCACATCCTGCCCCGCCTTGTGTGTGGGTCGCAGGTCACAGGCCCGGTTGCGCGGGCGCCGGGCCGGTCGCGGGTGCCAAACCCACGCCAACAGGCCGCGACGGTCGCGTTGGCACGGGTTTGGTCACGGGCCGCCGATGCCGCCCGCCACCTTTTCCGCGTCGTCGCAGGTCACAGGTTCGGCCGTGCAGGCGCCGGATCGGCCGCCGGTGCCAAACCCATGCCAACAGGCCGCGACGGCCGCGTTGGCACGGGTTCGGTCACGGGCCGCCGCTCCGAAAGCCGAGGTGCTTCCCCCATCACGGAGCTGCGAAGCAGGCCGGTCGACCGGCTCGGGCGTGAATTGCGCCCTGACGAGGTTCGTGGCACCACTCCGGCGACCACGAACGCGTTTGACCTGCATTTCGGCGCCCGCGACCGTCCCGACCCGCTGATTTGCGCCCGACGGGTTCGGCGTCTTCGCTGGTCAGCGCCTTATGGGTGTTCCGGGAGGCGTGCAAATCAGCGGTCTCGCCGGACCGGGGTGAGCCGGTCACCGAAGATTGCTCCGACGGCCCACGGCAGTGACAGGGGCTACCCCGCCACCAGCGATTGGGAAGCGACTGGTATCCTAATCCCATGAAGGCACTAGTAGATTCTGCCGGACGCGTTCTGATTCCCAAAGCGCTGCGAACCGCCGCCGCAATGCATCCTGGAGACGAAGTGGACATCTCGGTCTACGGCGACGGCGTTCAGATCATTCCCCGCGGGCGCGCAGCCAAGCTCGTGCCTGAGGCAGGACGCTTAGTCGTGGCGGGAACCACGCCTGTCACCGACGAGATGATCTACTCGCTTATCGACACGATTCGCAAGTGAACAGCGACATCACGGCGGTTGACACGTCGTTAGCCATACCGCTCTTGGCTCAGACGCACCCCGACCATGCCCGCGTAATCGATTGGGCGTCGGGCCGCAAGCTCTACCTGAGCGGACACGCCGCGACGGAGGTCTATTCGGTCCTGACTCGGCTGCCTGGCGACATGAGACTGACTCCCGGCCAAGCCGCGACTGCGATAGACCGGGGCTTCGAAGGATTGTTGACCCTGCCGGAAGCCGTCAACTCGGCAATCCATCATGAACTCGCACGAGCGATGGTGGCGGGCGGCGCGGCCTACGACGCCGTGGTGGCCCTGGCGGCCAAAGCCAACGGCGCCGTCCTGGCAACCCGCGACAGGCGCGCCCGTCCGACCTACGAAGCAGTAGGGGCCGAGGTCGTTCTGGTCGCGGTTTGATCCTCGAGGCGCGCGGCCCCTGGATTCGGGCTCCGCGAGGTCTTGGGGACGGGACGATGCCGCCGGGCGCCAGCCGCCGGCCATGAGCAGCCAGTCACCAGTCACCGGTCGCCCGTCAAATGGTTGAGTCCGCCGCCGGGCCCGTCGCCCTTGGGGGCCGAGGAGAGCGGGATGCCAGGACGGCGGCATCGGACATCTGGTCGAATGTGCCACGGGCCGGACCCGCGACGCCCTGCCGGCGCGACCGGCGCTCGCCAGGTGATCGTTCCGGCCATTGAGAAAGTTTCTCGCCGGTCACCGTGATCGCCGCGTCATGATCACAGCAGACGTCTGCGCGAAGAGCCCATTTCCCGTGTAGAATTCTACGAAAACTGCGGCGAAAGGCCAAGCATGATGGCGGAGTCCTCCAACGACGAAGGACGCGTGACGCTGGCGCAATTGGCGCACCAGGCCGACACGTCTGTGGCGACAGTGTCGAAGGTCCTCAACGGGCGCCCTGGAGTCTCGGCCAACAAACGCGACAAGATCCTGGCCATCGCCGAAGCGGCTGGCTATGAACCCCGCGGCGCCGGCCCCAAGCCGACCCGTCTGATCGAATTGGTGATGCGCGGCATCGACACGTTGTGGGCCACCCAGATGCTCGTCGCCGCCGAAGCGGAGACCTCGCGCGCCGGAGTCGGGCTGGTCCTGAGCGCGACCCACCGGCGTCCCATGGGCAACCGTCACTGGCTCGCGAACCTTGCCGCGCGGCACTCGGACGGTCTGGTGCTCGTGGTGTCACGGCTCCAAACCGGCGCCGAGACAGAGCTGACTCGGCTGCGACTCCCCACCGTCCTGGTCGATCCAATCGGGTCCGCGCCAGAGGGGATGCCCGTCATAGGCGCCACGAATTTCGCCGGCGGCCTGAGCGCCACCAACCATCTCTTGTCGCTCGGCCATCGCAAGATCGGCATCATCGCCGGAGACCGCTACCTCAACTGTTCCCAGCAGCGGCTCGACGGGTACCGCTCCGCCCTGATACGAGCGGGCATCACCCCCATCGGCGACTACGTGCGCTTCGGCAATTTCCAGACCGAAGGCGGCCGGGTCGGAGCCGAGGCGCTCCTGTCGCTGCCTGATCCCCCGACAGCCATCTTCGCAGGATCGGATCAACAGGCCTATGGCGCATACGTCGCCGCCCGCGCCAAGGGACTTCGCATCCCGGAGGATTTGTCGGTTGTCGGGTTCGATGACGTCCCGCTGGCGCAATGGGTCAGCCCGCGCCTGACCACCGTGCGCCAACCGCTGGGGGCCATGGCCGCTGAGGCGACGCGCCTCGTCATGAGGATGGCCTACGAGCGGGTCGTGCCCGTCAGCCCCAAAGTCGAATTGGCCACGGAATTCGTCCTCCGCGACTCGACCGCGCCTCCGCGGTCCTGAGACGGCCTTCGGAGTCCCGGTCGTGTTTCCGTCTCTGATCGCGCGAAACGAGCGAAACTTTCATCCGAATCTTGCCGGGAACCGACTCCTCGTTCTTGCGCTGGCCCTTGCTTGGAGTTCGCCTCCGCCTCGCGCTCGCGTCATTGCGGAGCCGAATCTCTGACGTTGCCGCAGGTCAGAGCGCTGTCTGCGCGAGCTGCGGAGCGCGGCCTGTCGGTTTTGCGCAAGGCGGAGCCGATCACGGCCCACATGGACGTGGCCCTGAAGGACGTAACTTTCGTTCTGATTTGACGGTCAGGATTGTGTCTCACGTCACAGTCTTCCTACACTGGCGAACGTCAGGGTGCCAAGACGTTGGCGCCCACACCCGATTCCGCCCGGCGCGGCCCATCGTTGGACCCCCCGGTGCGTCAAACCGAAAGGATTACCTTATGAGGTCGAGCGCGCCTCGGGAGACCGGAAAACCCCGTGTCTCCCACTTCGCCGCAATTGGTCAGCCTCCCGCCCCGACTGGCCGACGCTTTATCGCAGGCATATCCTGCGCGACACTGTTGGCCGTTGGGCTGGCGATCGCGCCCAGCCCAGACCCGGCGGTCGCCGCGGAAGGAGCCATCACCGTCTATTTCGATCAGGAACGCCAAGACATAGAAGGCTTTATCGCCTCAGGGGCATTCCGGCAGGCGGACAACCTACTCAACTATTTCGAGCCCGAAACCCAAAAGGAGATCCTCGATTTCGTCTTCTCCAAAGACGACGGAATTGGAGTCTCAATCTGGCGCAACATGGCGCCCGATCAGCCTGACATCGGCGACTACCGCTGGGATCGGTACGGATTCTGGTTCGATGGCCCCACCCCGACTTTCAAGACAGCCGCCGAGCCCACGGCCGCAGCAAGCACCATCGACGAAGACGGCGTCTCAAACTTCGACGGCGACAATTACCGCTGGTTCTTCGACTCCGAGGACTACCCGCGCGAGGGCGGCGCTGAAACGCTCAGCTCCGACGCTGACTTTGCCAAATGGGGCTTCACTCAATCGCCGGTCGACCGCGGCCAAGTCTGGGCCATGAAGAACGCGCAGGGGTATTCGGACGCCAACGGCGACGACGTGAAGTTCATCACGGCTATGTGGAGTCCCGCGCTCTGGCTCAAAGAGACGGATAGCCACACCTACGACGGTCGAGTCCTGCCAGAGCAATACCAAGAACTCGCCGAATACGTCGCTGACATGGTGCAAGGCTATGAGAAGGTCTACGGGATCCCGCTGTACGGCTTCTCGCTCTCGAACGAACCGAACCACTCGGGAAATTATTCGTCCTCCTATTGGAACGCGGGCACTTACGCGACCATGCTCAAGTACCTCGGCGCCGAGTTCGCCGAGCGCGGCATGACCACCAAGCTTCAGGGCGTTGAACCGATGAGCTACAACCTCAACATCTTCACCGGCGGTGCCGGCTCCGGCGAGGGCGCGGGCACAGGCGTCTTCCGCGACCCGGAGGCGCTGTCCTATCTGGACGATCAAGCCTTCCATTCGTACGGCTGGAACAGGGCGGTAGGCGGGACTATCCTGCCGGAGAGCAAAGCCCGCGCCCAGCAGAACGACCAGCAGATCTGGCTGACTGAGATATCGCTGATGCAGTCCCAGGCCAACAATATGGCGACCGGTGTCGGCTGGGCCCAGTATTGGGGCCGTCAACTCGGGATCGCCGAGATGAGCGCCACCGGTCACTGGTGGGCGTTCGGCTACAAGAAACTCGCCACCGGGAGTCCCGGAGGCACCGGTACCGTCAGCGCCGAGAACCTGATCTATCTGGTGAACAACACGGCCGGCAACAACGCCACCGGCAACACGGGCACTGGGTCATTCACCGGTGACTACGAGATCTCCCGCACCGCTTACGCGCTGGGACATTACTCGAAGTTCGTCCGTCCGGGATGGAAGCGTGTCAACCACGTCCAGCCCGACTTCGTCTCCGGCAACGACAACGGCAACGGCAACCCAACCGACCTGGTCACGACCTCCTTCATCAATCCGGAGGCCAACGAGGACGGCAGTCACGACGTCGCCATCGTGGCCGCGAACGGCGGCACCGAGCACACGGTCAATTTCACGTTCCCTGGATACACCTTGACGGGTGCGCAGCAGTACCTGACCGACGCGTCGGTGAACGTGGTGGACGATCCGCCGACCAGTGCCGACCTTGGCGCTCCAGTCACGATCGCAGCCAACTCCATCTACACCTTCACCGGCAAGGTCACCAAGAACAACGCCTACCATGTGGACGCTGGAACGGACATCCCAGCTCACACCTACGCCGACGTCATGGGCGCCTACACCAACAAGGGCCTCAGCCTGGAGAACCCGTACCTGCAGACCTATGACATCCCCGGCGCCACGACCGCGACCAGCGGCGACACGCTGGCCACGATGACCTATCAGAACTTGGACTTCGGCGCGGTGGGCAAGAACGTCTTGTCGTTGACCACCTCCAACGCCTCAGCCGACGGGGCGATCCCGGTGAAGGCGTACGTCGGCACGTTGGATCCGTCGCACCTGATTACAGCGGACGATGCCGCCATCCCGGTTTCGACCAGCGGCACGCCCGCCACCGGGCAGGTTCCGCTCACCCAGCTAGTGACTGGAGTCCATGACGTGGTCCTGGTCCTGGGGGCGACCGAAAGCGCGACCACGGCCCGCGTCCAGTCCTTGAGCTTCGCAGTGCAGGGCTACGAGTTGAGCGTCGCCGACGCGCCGGGTGGCACGGTGACCGGCACCGAACCGGGCTCCATCATGCCTGGCGAGAGCGTCACGCTCACGGCCCAGGCCGCCGAAGGATATCAGTGGATCGGCTGGACGGCACCGGCGCTGGGTCTGATCGGGGCCAGGACCAACCCGCTGACCTTCACGATGCCCGCCACCGAGGTCGTTCTGACGCCGGTCTTCCGCCAACCGATCGGTTCGTTGAGCGCGGCTTATGCCGATTCGTTCTTGATGGGCAACATCTATGCCGGTCCAAGCGACTTCTCGGACGCCACCCGAAATGGGCTGCTCACCAGTCACTTCAACGTGATGACGGCGGAGAACTACACCAAACCCAACCAACTCTGCTCGTCGATCAACGCCGCTGGTGCGTTGACCTGCAACAATTTCGGGCGGGCCGACACCTTTGTCGACAACGCGAAAGCACGCGGGATGGCGGTCCACGGCCACGTTCTGGTCTGGCATGACCAGACGCCATCGAGTTTCACCTCTGGTGCGACTGGCGGCACTCGGGCTTTGGCCAAACGGAACATGGAGACCTACATCCGAACCGTCTTGGATCACTTCGACGGCGATATGGTGTCGTGGGATGTTGTCAACGAGGCGTTCGACAATGAGATCTCGATGTTCAACCCCGCGACCGACAATTGGCGGACCTACCTGCGAGGCGCCGCGTCAGGCACATCGTCTGGTTGGTACACCGCCTACGGGAATGGCGCCGGTCAGGGCGAACATGCCAGCGACTTCATCTACGACGCCTTCGTGTTCGCCCGGACCTACGCGCCGGACGTCAAGCTCTACTACAACGATTTCAACCTCTTCCAGGCCGGCAAGGTCAACGCGGTCATCGCAATGGCCACCGAGCTGAACGCGAAGTACGCCGCCGAGCATCCTGAAGACCCCAGGCAGTTGATCGAGGGAATCGGTATGCAGGCGCACAACTACATCGCCCAGACGCCGGCGTTCGCGCCAGCTGGCCAGACCGCCTTCGGCGACCTGGTCGCGGGTGGTGCGCCCGCCAGCGTCGATTCGGTCGAGGCGGGAATCATCAAGCTCATCGAAGCGGGATTCGACATCTCCGCCAGCGAGTTGGACCTGTTCTGCTTCCAGAATTGGAACTCCCAACCGCAAGGCGCGGACAACAACCAGTCCGGTGTCTATCGCGATCTGGTGGATCCGACGGCTTCGCAGCTGTACTACCGCACCGGCGAGACCTACTGGGTGGGGAAGATCACCAACCGGGCCGAACTGGAGGCGATCCAGGCCCAGCGCTACGCCGAGTACTTCGCGGTCTACAAGAAGTACGCGACATCCATCGACCGAATCACGTTCTGGGGTCTGCGCGACTCCGACTCCTGGCGCCGCAACCACAACCCGTTGCTGTGGAACCAGGACTACTCGGAGAAGCTGTCGGCAGTCGCGGTGGCCGATCCCGAGGGTTGGCTGGGTCTGGACTACATCATCACCGACACCTCGGCCCTCGAGGCGGCGGTGGCGAGCGCGGACGTCCTGGACTCGGCCGCCTACACCTCCGAGTCCTGGGCTCCGGTCGCCCAGGCCTTGGAAGCCGCCCAGTCAGTCCTGGCATCTGCGGGCGAATCCACCCAAGGCGCCATCAACCAGGCCACT
>JAISCU010000424.1 GCA_031265345.1 Bifidobacteriaceae bacterium | reverse complement strand
TGGCGGGCGGGTTCAGGCAGGCGTCGCAGTTGCCGCAGGGCTCGGCCCCCTCGCCGAAGTAGGCGAGCATGTTGACGCGGCGGCAATCGGCCGTCTCGCAGAGCGCGAGCATGGCGTCGAGGTGGGCCGAGGCGTTGCGCCTGAACTCTTGGTCGCCGGTGGACTCCGTGATGAAGCGGCGCTGCATCATGACGTCCGCCAGGCCGTACGCCATCCAGGCGGTGGCCGGTTCTCCGTCGCGGCCAGCGCGGCCGGTCTCCTGGTAGTAGCCCTCGACCGACTTGGGCAGGTCGATGTGAGCCACGAAGCGCACGTCCGGCTTGTCGATCCCCATGCCGAAGGCGATGGTGGCGACCACGGTGAGGGCATCCTCGGCCAGGAACCGGCGCTGGACCTCGCGCCGGGCGGACGGCTCCATCCCGGCGTGGTAGGCCAGCGCCGGGATGTTGGCTGCCCGTAACTCGCTGGCGATCTGCTCCGTGGTGGCCCGGGCCAAGGCGTAGACAATACCGGCCTGACCGGGGTGTTCCTCGCGGATGAAGCGGATCAGCTGCTCCCGCACGGACGCCTTCGGTTCGATTCGGTAGGTGATGTTGGGCCGGTCGAAGCTGGCGACGAAATGCCGGGCGTCGCGCAGCGCCAGCCGGTCGGTGATCTCCTCGTGGGTGGCGCGCGTGGCGGTGGCGGTGAGCGCGATCCTGGGCACGCCGGGCCAGCGCTCGGCCAGGGCGTGGAGTCCAAGGTAGTCGGGGCGGAAGTCGTGGCCCCACTGGGAGACGCAGTGGGCCTCGTCAATGGCGAACAGGGCCACCGGCGCGGCGCGGAGCAAGTCCATGGTGGCTGGCGCGGCCAGGCGCTCCGGCGCCAGGTAGAGCAGGTCCAGCGCTCCGGCGGCGTATTGGCGTTCCACCTCTCGCTGGGCCGGCGGAGCGAGCGACGAATTGAGGTAGCCTGCCCGTATGCCCAGTTCTCGCAGCGCAGTCACCTGGTCTTCCATCAGCGCGATGAGCGGGGAGACCACCACGCCGGTGCCGGGGCGCAGGAGGGCGGGGATTTGGTAGCAGAGGGATTTGCCGCCTCCCGTCGGCATCAGCACGACGGCGTTCCCCCCGCCCGTCACATGCTCGATCACCTCCGCCTGATGGCCGCGAAAGTCCGGGTAGCCGAAGACCCGGCGCAAGATCTGCAGCGGCGTGGCGGACGGCTTTGTCTCGTCTGGCGGTCCAGCCACCGGGGCGGCAGCGGAATCCGGAGACGTTGGCGGAGGTGCGATGTTCACGCCACGAGGCTACAGGCGCGCTCTGTCACTGACTTCAGGCGCCGCCCCAAACCTGTGGAGGACGGGCCGTCGCCCAAGACGGCGCCCGAGCCAAACCCGAGCGAGCGGCATCGTGCGCCAATGTCTGTCCCCAAGTTTGAGACGAGTCTCCGTCCCTGGGTTCGGTTGACGTCAAAACACCAGGCCGCCGATGCCGTGCGGTCGGGTCAGCGGCCACCGTCGGGTTAGCGGGTGGCCGGGGTAGGTGCCGTGCCACTGCAGGCGGCGCTGGTCAGGCCAGTCGAGATCAGCGGGCGGATCAGGCGCCATACACAATCGCCAAGACTATGCCGCTGACGAATATGAGGCTCAAGAATCCGGTGCAGACCCAGTTCAGGATCAGGGCCAGCCTCCTGTGCCGATGGAACTCTTCTGGGCTGGTCGCGCGCCGGGCTTTGGACACCTGCGAGAGCGCGAAGAACGGGACCACATACTCGGGCATGACACAGCAGTTGATGATCGCCCATACTTTCAGGCCCTTGAGCTGACCCGAGAAAGGGTGCTGCAACTGGTCCAGCGTTGGCTGCGCGCCCGGCTGGACGCTGGGCGGATACGCATATGTGTACGGGTACGGCTGTGGATAGTCCCCCGGCGGAATGGGTGGCGCGGTCGCGGCTAGAGGGCTGGTGTCGGCAACTTCCCCAGGCGGGGCCGGATACTGGTGCGCTTGCCCATAGGCCCCTGGCGGGGCGGGCTCCGCGCCGACGGCCGGGATGCCGCCTGCGCCAGGCCCTGCCGTGCCGGTTGCTGCGACTGTCCGGGCGCGCCGCCGGGCACGAATGCCGTTGAGGGTCAGGATCAAGCCGATGATCGCCATGTTCAGGCCGAGGCTGCTCGGTAGCAGGTAACCCATCATCTGCCCCGGTTGTTCTGCACCGGATTTCAGCGGACCCACCACCTCGACCAAGCTTAGGCCTGCGCCGTCTGGGTCCCCGCAGTACAGGCGCAAGCCGTCACGAGCCTTGATTGTGTACCGCAGGTACTCTGTGCCGTGTTCACCCTCATACTCGCGCAGGTCGCCAGGCTGCAAGTCAGTGTTGATGTCCGCGCCCTCGCCATCGGTCGCGTAGCAGGACGTGACGGTCCGGCTGGCCCAAATCTCGTGTTTCGTTCCCGGCTCGCTGTAGATGGATTCCCAATACTGATCCGGAATCGACGAGGCCGGATCGCCGGTCCCGACCGGTATGGCACCGGCCCGGAACGACTCCACATGGTGGGCCGAACGGCTATTCATCGTCACAAGCACGACGACGATCCCGGCCAAGATGGACGCCAGTCCGACCGCCATCAACGCGATGCCCACCTTGATGCGTCGGTACTTCTTGGGCTTGGCGGCCGGTGGCGTGTATGGCGGGTACGGCGGATATGCCTGCGACATGGCGGCCCCCTTGTGGCGTCTGCGTTGATCGTTTCCCCAAGGGTATTGGCCGCCGCGCGTGTGCGGGTCTGCTCCGAGCAGACAGTTTCCGCCGGGCCCGCAACTCCGCTCCGTCAGAGCGTGCGGGCGGCATCGTGCGTCAACGTCTGTCCCTCGACTGGGCGAGGAGCCGTCCCCCGTCCCGTTGGCGCCAAACCGTAATGCCGCCGATGCCGTGCTCCCAGACCAGCCGTATGATCGGCCCAGCTTCGACGCCGAGTATCGCGGCAGTCCGCCGAACCATTGGAATCACTTGCGATTCGCGATATGATGCAATTGTGCGCACCACCGTTGATTTGCCGCCTGGCCTGCACGAGCGGATTCGTCGCTACTCTCAAGAACAGGGTCAGTCGCTCTCCTCGACGGTCGCGGCTCTGGCGGCTCGCGGCCTGGCCGATTTGGACTGGGACGTGGAAGTCAAGGTCAACCCGGTCTCAGGCTTCCCGGTTGTCAACTTGGGCCGGACTTTCACGCAGGCCGAAGTGGAAGCGATGCTGGACCAGGACGCATGACTACCTATCTGCTGGACTCGAGCACGTTGATCGCTTTGATGGTTGAGGGACACGAGCATTGGGCGCGGGCCAACGGCTGGGCGGCCCAGGTCTCCGAATTCGCCGTTTGCCCGGTGGTCGAAGGCGCGCTGGTCCGTTTCTTGGTGCGGTCCGGCATGACCGGCCGCCAGACCGGGCGAGTCCTTGACCGATTGGCCGAGCGGCCCGGCTACCATTTCTGGCCGGATGACGTCTCGTACCGCAAGGTGGACCTGGGCGCGGTGCTCGGACACCGGCAAGTGACTGACACGTACCTGGTCTCCCTGGCCAAGAGCCGCGACGGCTGCGTGCTGGTCACCCTCGACCGTGGCCTGGCGCTGGCCCACCCGGACGGGGCTTTGCTGATACCCGCTGTTTCATAGCCTCGTCCTGCGGATGGGGCGAGCCGGGCGGGCGGCATCGTGCGCCTGTGGCTCTCTCCCTCGGTTGGGGAGGAGCCGACGCTTGTCTACGCCGCGGATGCCGCTCGCCGGAGTGTGCGGCGGAATGGGTCACTTCAGGCCTGAACCCTGCAAACCGATGGTGTCGACACTGCCCCGACCCGCGAGACCATCCAATTGCAGGTTCCGGGTTGGGCGGCGAGGGATGTCGGTGTCCGCAACTGGCTGGAACTCGGCCCGGACGCCAATTGCAGCCGTTTGTGGACACGGGCCGACTGAGACGCCGATGCCGCCAGCCCTGTGACCTGCGCGAACGCCGGTCTGCGGCCGGGCGGCATCGGAAGCGGGTGTCCGCAACTGGCTGGAACTCGACCCCGCCGCCAATTGGAGCCATTTCTGGACAAGGGCCGACTGGGGCGCCGGGGCTGCGGGCGGGCGGAACTGTGCGAACGTGGATCGACGACCAAGCGGCATCGTGCGCCGATGTCTGTCCAAGGCGGCGGAGGGAAGGACCGTCCCCGGCGGCGGGGTTCGCTGGGCGGGAAACCGAGGGCAAGTGGGAGCGAGCACTTGCGCCGATGGCGTAGACTTACCCGTTGGACGTGTGCGCCTTCGGCCTGACAGGGCCGTGCTTGGCCCGCCTGGGCCATTTTCCCGCGCGCACAATCACACACAATTACTGACAGCGAGGCGACAGCGGAGGGACATGGCCAAGAAGGAGGGGGTAATAGAGATCGAGGGCAGCGTGGTCGAGGCTCTGCCCAACGCGATGTTCCGCGTTGAGCTGACCAATGGGCACCGCGTCCTGGCACACATCTCAGGCAAGATGCGCCAGCACTACATCAGGATTCTGCCGGAAGACCGGGTGGTGGTCGAGCTCAGCCCCTACGACCTGGACCGTGGCCGCATCGTCTATCGCTACAAGTAGGAGTTGAAGGAACGTGAAGGTCAAACCGTCAGTCAAGAGGATCTGCGAGAAATGCAAGGTCATCCGGCGCCACGGCACCGTGATGGTGATCTGCGAGAACCCGCGGCACAAACAGCGCCAGGGCTAGTCCGACCAGTAACGGGCACCCCGGCGCACAGGCACATACAGGCACCACATATAACCAAAGACGCACCGCCACCGCGCGGCCCGGCTCGAAGCGAGCATCGGCATAGACCAATGCGAGCGAGGCCCGGAACGTGCGGTCGCCCCCGGTTGGAGGCCGGGGCTGCCAGCCACAGACGAACCGCTGGCGGAGGCGATGGGTCCAGACCTCCACTAACTCTTTTGGAGAGTGAAGCCATATGGCTCGTCTAGTCGGTGTCGACTTGCCGCGCGACAAGCGCGTCGAGATCGCCCTCACCTATATTTTCGGCGTCGGGAGGACCCGCGCCACGCAAACCATCCAGGCCACCGGGGTCAACCCGGACACGCGGGTCAAAGACTTGACCGATCAGGAATTGGTGGCCCTGCGCGACTACATCGAGGCCAACTTCCGCGTCGAGGGCGACCTCAGGCGCGAGATCCAGGCCGACATCCGGCGCAAGGTCGAGATCGGCTCCTACCAGGGGATCCGGCATCGCCGCGGTCTGCCCGTCCACGGGCAACGGACCAAGACCACCGCGCGCACCCGCAAGGGCCGCAAGCGCACCGTGGCCGGCAAGAAGAAGGCCGGCAAGAAGTGACGGCGCCAAGCCGGTCCAAGCCCATCGATTGAGATCACAAGCCAAGGAGATAGAGGCAGAACATGCCCCCAAAGACTCGTCAAGGAACGCGGAAGGTCCGCCGCAAGGACAAGAAGAACGTCCCGCACGGGCACGCGCACATCAAGTCGACCTTCAACAACACCATCGTGTCGATCACCGACCAGTCCGGCGCCGTGCTGGCGTGGGCCTCGTCCGGCCAGGTCGGTTTCAAGGGCTCGCGCAAGTCGACGCCCTTCGCCGCCCAGTTGGCGGCGGACCAGGCCGCCAAGCGGGCCCAGGACCACGGGGTCAAGAAGGTCGACGTGTTCGTCAAGGGTCCCGGCTCCGGCCGCGAGACCGCCATCCGCTCGCTGCAAGCGGCGGGCCTCGAAGTCGGTTCGATCACGGACGTGACTCCGCAGGCTCACAACGGCGCCCGTCCGCCCAAGCGGCGCCGGGTGTAGTACCCGCGGCACGGCATCGTGCAGATGGACGATGCCGCGCCAAGACGACGCGGCGGACCGAGGCCGCGCCCGTCCAAGTTACGAAACGGGACCTCAAATAGCGGGGGCCCCGAGACAAGGAAGATAAGCGGTGCTAATTGCACAACGTCCCACACTGACCGAGGAGTCGGTCTCCGAATTCCGCTCGCGTTTCGTGATCGAGCCCCTGGAGCCGGGTTTCGGCTACACGCTGGGGAACTCGATGCGGCGGACCCTGCTGTCCTCGATCCCCGGTTCGGCGGTCACGTCGATCCGGATCGACGGCGTGCTGCACGAGTTCTCGACCGTGCCGGGGGTCAAGGAGGATGTGACTGAGATCATCCTCGGGCTGAAGAACCTGGTGGTGTCCTCGGAGCACGACACGCCGGTGGTCATGTACCTGCGCAAGCAGGGGCCGGGCGAGGTCACGGCGGCGGACATCACCCCGCCGGCGGGCGTCGAGGTGCACAACCCCGACCTTCACATCGCCACCCTCAACGCCAAGGGCAAGCTCGAGATCGAACTGACCGTGGAGCGCGGGCGGGGCTACGTCTCGGCCGTGCAGAACAAAGCCGCGGACGCTGAGATCGGCCGCGTCCCGATCGACTCGATCTACTCGCCGGTCCTGAAAGTCGGCTACAAAGTCGAGGCGACCCGCGTCGAGCAGCACACCGACTTCGACCGGTTGATCCTGGACGTGGAGACCAAACGGGCCATCACGCCGCGCAGCGCCATGGCTTCGGCGGGCAAGACCCTGACCGAGTTGTTCGGGTTGGCGCGCGAGCTCAACCCGGAGGCGGAGGGCGTGGAGATCGGCCCCAGCCCGACCGACGCCGCCCTGGCCGCCGATCTGGCCCTGCCGGTCGAGGACCTGGACCTGACCATCCGG
>JAISCU010000196.1 GCA_031265345.1 Bifidobacteriaceae bacterium | reverse complement strand
CGCCACGACCAGCGCGTCCAGATCCTCGTGGATCGCCCGCCAAGCCGCCACCTGCGCGGGCGTGGGGGCCTCGAACGCGGCCTCGAACCAAGCGCGAGTGGCTGGCGCGAACCAGTCCGGGAGCATCGAGTTCTTGGCCACGACTCCACTGTGCCACGTCGCTCTGACACTATGTTCACCCGCCCGCCGAGCGCCCGCCCGGCCATCGATTCTTAGGCAAGCGATCTTCAGGTGAGATCGGCCTGGGCCAAGAGGGCGCGCGCAGTCGAGACTTTCATGTACAGGCGGAGCGGGTCGACGCCGGTCGGCCCAAATGAATGAATGGGCGAGGTAGAAGGGGACCACGTCTTCTTGGTCCGCGTCGACAACCACGACCCGGCCGCCGCCGATCTGGGCGGCTCGCGTGATTCGTCGCAGCGCGTCCATCAGCAATTGGGCTTCCCACTTCCGGGTGCGGTCGCCCTGATACCCGCTGTCCACCGCGAGCTTGGCGAGGAGGAACCCTGGCACCGGATCTGCCACTCCGCGAGAGACCGGGGACGGCAGTGAATCGCGCGCCACCGCTGTGGGGGCCACGGCGTACTACCCGATCACTCGTTCGCCGGTGGCCGAACTCCCGACCAGTAGGTAAACCGCCGCTGTACCGGCTCGGACGGCGCCCGCCGCCGCAGCCATCAGCCAGTGATTGTATGGCTCAAGACCGCAGTCGAACCCGGAAAAGTCGTAGCCCTGGTCAAAGGACACGACCCGATACGAGATGGTCGCGGTTGCTCGGGTCATTAGATGATGCGAGGCAAACGCGCCAGTCTTTGGGCCAGTTCCGGCGCGTCGTCCGGTTGGTCGAGCGACTCGACCAGCGCGTCGAAGACCGCCGGGGCCATCAGCGTCACGTCGGATCGCGCCAGCACCCGCTCGGCTTCGCGGCGCGCAGTGTCCGTTATGAACGCGGTCTTGGTTGTATGAAGAAGCTCTGCGGCCTGGCCAATTACACGGAAGGTATGCTCATCGGCGCGCGCCTCGAGACGGTGCGTCTTGCGCGCGGATGTAACGCTCATGGTCCAATTGTGCGCCCGACGTACGGCGATCGCCAGAACCGGCCATCCCACGGGCCAGCGTTTGGCCAACGGTAAGGTCTTCGAGTGACCGAAACTCAGGAGAGTAAGGCGAAGGCGCTGGTGGTGGGCGAGGCGCTGATCGACGTGGTGCCCGGCGCGAACGGCGCCACCAAGGACTTCCCCGGCGGCAGCCCCATGAACGTGGCAGTGGCGCTGGGACGGCTGGGCCGGTCGGTCGAGTTCGCCAGTTGGATCGGACCGGATCAGCGTGGCGAATTGATCGAGGGCCATCTGGCCGGGTCGAACGTGCGACTGCTGGAAGGATCGCGCGCCGCCGCCCGCACCCCCTCCGCCGCAGTCACCCTGGACCAAGCGGGCCAGGCCAAGTACGTCTTCGACCTGCTCTGGGACTTCGAGGCGCCAGCGACCCTGGCGGGAGTCGCCGTGGTCCACACCGGCTCCCTGGCGACTGTCTTCCCACCTGGCGCCGCCAAGGTCGCCCGCTTCCTCGAAGACCTCAAGGCCCTGCCGAAGCGTGGCCCGACCGTCACCTTCGACCCCAATCTGCGCCCGTCGGTGGTGCCCGACCCAGCGGCGGCCCGGCCGGTGATCGAAAGACTGGTGGCGGCATCGGACGTGGCTAAAGCCTCGGACGAGGACCTGGCCTACCTCTACGCCGGACGCGACCCGGAGCGGACCGCGGCCGACTGGGCCCAGGCCGGGCCGTCGCTGATAGTGCTGACCCGCGGGGCCGAGGGCGCCAAAGCCTGGTACGCGGGGGGCTCGGCCGAACTGCCCGCGCGCCCGGCGCAAGTGGTCGACACGGTCGGCGCGGGCGACACTTTCATGGCGGGGCTGATCGACGGATTGTGGAGCCAGGGCCTGCTCTGGGCCGAGCGGCGGGACCGGTTGGCGGCGATCCGCGCCGATCAGGTCCTGACGGCCATGGATCGCGCCGCGAGGGCGGCCGCGGTGACCGTCTCGCGTGCGGGCGCGGACCCGCCGTGGGCCTTTGAGCTACCCTGACCGGGTGCGCCACAGCGAATTCTGGGAATCGATGGACCACGCCTTCGGGCGGGCCTACGCCAAGTCGTTGGCCGCCGACCTGGTGATGGGGGCGTTGGGCTCGCGCACGGCGGTCGAGGCCCTGGAGGCCGGAGTGCCGCCGCGCCAGGTCTGGGACGCCATTTGCGACACCATGGAAGTGGACGATGCCGCCCGCTGGCACCACCGCGACGCCCCCAAGCCCAAACGGCGAAGGCCCTGAGCCACTCGCGTGAACGCTTGATGCCGTGATGCTCGCAAAGTAGTCTGGATTGGTGCGCGCAACCGTCGACCTTGACGACCCATTACTCCGGCGAGCGGAAGGCCTCGCGCGCGAGCGCGGAATCGCCCTTGGCACCTTGTTGGATGACGCCCTGCGCAATTACTTTGCGGCTGTGGGGCCGGGGACGTCACCGCCTCCGGCCTGGCACACCGTCGACGGTCCGTGGGTGCCAATACCGGGGGTCGATTACACTTCAGCAGCGGCGATGCTTGATTACCTGGACGGGATCGACCAGGAGACTGAGTCAGGCGCGTACGCCCGATCCGGGACCGGTCGGCCGGCAGGCGAGTCTGCATGATCGTTGTCGACGTGAATGTGCTGGTCGCGGCGTTTGTCAGATCTCACCCCAATCATTCGCGGGCAGCACGTCTGTTGGCGACGGCTTTCGAAGACCTGTCGCCGGTTGTGATCCCCGACGTGGTTTGGAGCGGATTCGCCAGACTCGCGACCGGCGCGATTCACCCCTCGATTCTGGCCACTTGGACCGACGTGCGCCAGTTTGCGCACGACCTGCAATCCGACCCCCGCTATGCCGTCGGGGTCCGCGGCCTGAATGGCGGCATCGACACCTTCTTGGGCCTGTGCGACCAGACGGGCGCGATGCGCAACCTCGTGTCCGATGCCTACATCGCCGCTATAGCGCTGGAAAACGACTGTCCCGTCGCCTCGTTCGATCGGGACTTCGTGAGATTCGAGGGTCTGGCCGTGGTGAGCGAGTAGTCAACGGTCGGCGCCGTCGACCAGGCGACCTGCGAAAATGCGGCGAGCCGACCGCGCGGCATCGGGCAGCGGTGTCCTGGGCTGGCTGGAACTGGGCCGCGCGGCGAACTGAAGCCAGTTCGGGACAAAGGCGGCCGAGCGGCGCCGGGAATCGGCGGGGCCCGCCCCAGAGTCACACGAATCCGCGTCCCCAGGCCGATTCGGGGGCCGGTGCGCGACACGCGGACCCAGGTGATTGTTTGGAGGGCGCGTGCGGCCTAGCGTCAATAGTCGTATAACTACGTCCACAAGCATCGGAGGACCTCGTGGCGGCACCCCAGAATTACCTTGCGGTCATCAAGGTGGTCGGCATCGGCGGCGGCGGCGTCAACGCCGTCAACCGGATGAAGGAAGTCGGGCTCAAAGGCGTCGAGTTCGTCGCCATCAACACCGACGCCCAAGCTCTGTTGATGTCCGATGCCGACGTCAAGCTCGACATCGGCCGCGAGAGCACCCGCGGGCTCGGCGCCGGAGCCGATCCGGAGGTGGGCCGCCGCTCCGCGGAGGAGCACGCCGACGAAATCCGGGAAGTCCTCGAGGGCGCGGACATGGTCTTCGTGGCGGCCGGCGAGGGCGGCGGCACCGGCACGGGCGGCGCGCCGGTGGTGGCGCGGATCGCCCGCGAGCTGGACGCCCTGACCGTCGGCGTGGTGACACGGCCGTTCGGGTTCGAGGGGCGCAGGCGCGAGAACCAGGCCATCGACGGGATCGACAAGCTGCGCCAAGAGGTCGACACCCTGATCGTCATCCCGAACGAGCGGCTGATGCAGATCTCCGATCCGGGCATGTCGATCCTGGAGGCGTTCCGCAGCGCCGACCAGGTGCTCCTGTCCGGCGTCCAGGGGATCACCGACCTGATCACCACGCCCGGCCTGATCAACGTCGATTTCGCGGACGTCGAATCGGTCATGAAGGGCGCGGGCAGCGCCCTGATGGGGATCGGCGCGGCGCGCGGCGAGGACCGGACCGTGCGGGCGGCCGAGATGGCCATCAGCTCGCCTCTCCTGGAGGCCTCCATCGACGGCGCCCACGGCGTGCTGTTGTGCATCCAGAGCGCCAGCGACATCGGGCTGGACGAGGTCAACCGGGGAGCCTCGCTGGTCTCCGAGGCGGTTCATCCGGAGGCCAACATCATCTTCGGCCAGATCATCGACGACGCCCTGGCCGACGAAGTCCGCGTGACGGTCATCGCGGCGGGCTTCGACGTGCCCGATCCGAAGACGTACACCTCCGAGCTGCGGACCACCAAAGCGAACGCCGCGCCCGCTGTGACCGCGCCGGCAGCGGTTCGGCCGGTCGAGCCAGTCCCCGTGCTCGGCGCCGGCGCCCCGGTTGCCGTCGCGGTCGCCTCCACGGCGGACCAGCCAATCGCCGCATTGCCTCCAGCTCCGCCGCCGTCAATCAGGGCCGCCGCCGATTCTGCCGACAGCCCGGTCCGCCAACGCATCCCGCGCGCCAACACCCCGGTCACGGGCCTGTTCGGGGACTCGTCCGGTCCGAGCCAGTCGCCAGTCGCCGCGCCGCCCTCGGACGAGCCGACCGCCCAGGTGCCCACCGGCTCGACACCGCTGTTCGATTCGACCCGCCGTTCGCGCGAGCGGCCCTCCAAGCCGGCCACCCCGCCGCCGTCGTCGAAGGATGACATCGTGGTGCCGTCTTGGCTGAACGAGGATTGATCCCGGTCGACCTCGGGCCTGGTGCCAGGTCCTATTTCACGACCAACCAGTTCGACCTGGCCACGGTCGAGGGGCGGGCCGCCCTGAGCGATGCGGTGGGCCTGCCCTTGGCGTTCGTCAAACAGGTCCACGGCGACCGCTTGTGCTGGGTGGACCAGCCGACGCCGGACCCGGCCCGTTACCCGACCGGCGACGCGCTGGGGAGCCGGCAGCGCGGCATCGGGCTAGTGATACGGACGGCGGACTGCGTGCCGGTGCTGCTGGCCGACCCGGAGCGAGGCCTGGTGGCGGCGGTCCACGTCGGTTGGCGCGGTTTGATGTCCGATGCCGTCCGGTCGGCTCTGGCCGAAGTCGCCGGCCAGGACGCGGGGGCGCTCAGGGCGGCGGTCGGACCGGCCATTTGCGGGGATTGCTACCAGGTGGGCGAGGACCTCGCGGCCGAAGCTCGCCGACGCGGACACGTCACGGGGACGAGCGCGGACGGATCGGCGCGGTTGGACGTGGCCGCCTCGGTGGTGGCGCAATTGCGACGAGGCGGGATCGAGCGGATCGAATGGGTGCGCGAATGCACGCGGGAGTCGGAGCGGTTCTTCTCTTGGCGGCGCGACCGGAGCGCGGGCAGGCAGGGGGCCGTGATCGCTTTGGCGGACCCGACGGGCGCGAACCGCCCCTGATCGGCGGGCCTTACGCGACGGCTTGGCGACACGCCGCGCGTAATGCCGGGCACTCGGGTCTGGACCCGCTTAGGTTGCTGGTGGGTAACAGTCTTCCCCACCCGCAAAAGGAGAAACAGAATTATGGCCGGTTGGATGCAGAACACAGGAAGGAAGCTAGGCCTCCTTCCATCCGACGCTGACGACGAGTACTACTACGACGAGCCTGAGGAGCAGATCGCTGATGTCACGCCGATCCACCCGCCGCCGCGCGGCCGTGGCCATCTGAGGGTGGCGGAGGAGCCGATGCAGCGGATCGTCACATCGCGTCCCCGGACGTTCGAGGACGCCAAGATCGTCGGGACCACCTACCGCGAGCAGGTGCCCGTGATCATCGACCTGTCGGAGGCCTCGGATAACGACGCCCGGCGCTTGATCGACTTCGCGATGGGGTTGACGCACGCGTTGCGGGGGAACCTGGAGCGCATAACGCGCGAGGTCTTCCTGCTCTCGCCGCCCAACCTGGACGTGTCCGAAGTCACCGGTGAGACACACCACCGTTACAGCGAGTAGCAGGTGTGAGGACCGCCGCCTACATCGTCTGGCTACTGGCTCAGCTCTATCTGCTGGTGCTAGTGGTCCGCATGGTGTTCGGCTTGCTGATGTCGATCAGCCAGTCGTGGCGGCCGAAGAAGGCGATGGCCGCAGTCGCGGAAGTCGTCTTCCTGGTGACCGATCCGCCGTTGCGCGTGGCGCGCCGAATAATCAAACCGGTTCGGATCGGTCCGATGGCCCTCGACTTGGCGTTCCTGGTGGTCTTCGTCGTGGTCTCGGTGGTGGCCTACGGGGCAGCCGCCGTGATCGGGTCGGGTGCCGTATGAACTGGGTGCGCGGGTCCGATGGGCCCTGCGATGGGCCGTGCGCGGGCGGTCCGGATGGCTCCAAATGGACGCCGACCGGCCCGCGAGTGCGGGAACTGGCCTATGATCGGCTAGCGTAGGACGTGAGAGAAAGTCTCAAGCGAGACTTTAGGGAATCTATCTAGGTGGAGAGATGGCACAACTGACAGCCGACGATGTGGTGCTGAAGGCATTCCAGACCACGAAGTTCCGTGAGGGTTACGACCAAGTCGAGGTCGACGATTTCCTCGATGAGGTGGCCGTGTCGATGCGGGCCTTGGCGACCGAGAACGAGGAGCTCAAGACCCAGCTGGCCGCCGCGGAGGCTCGGATCGCGGAGTTGGAGCGGTCGGGGCATAACGCCTCCGACGCGCCCGTCTCGCTGCCGTCCCCCGCGCCGGTGGGCGATTTGGGCAATCCATCCAGTCCGCCGCTGCCTCATTTCGGCGCTCCAGTGGGGGTGCCGGGCGGCCCCCTCGCGGCCCCTGGCCCTGACACGTCCGCCGGCGTCCCGCCGAACCCGGTCGCGCCCGGCGCCCCGGTGCCGACGGCCCCGCCGGGTCCTGTCGGCGGACCCGTGGGCGGCCCCATCGGCTCAGGGCCCATCGGGGGACCGGTGATCGGCTCCTCGGCTGGCAGCGCTGGCCTCCCGGAAGACCCGCAGAACGACGCCGAGACGGCCACCGGCATCCTGGCGATGGCCAACAAACTGCACGCCGAGTACGTGCGGGACGGCCAGAAGCAGGGCGACCAAATGATCTCCGAGGCGAAGGCCCAAGCCGCCTCGATCGTCCGCGAGGCCGAGGAGACCGCCACCCGGACCAAGTCCCGCCTGGAGCAGGAGAAGGCCGAGCTGGAAAAGGAGATCGAGTCTCTGAGGATCTTCGAGCGCGATTACCGGACCCGGCTGCGCACCTACCTGAAGAACCTCCTGACGGACATCGACGGCGCGGCCTCCCCCGGTGGAGTCGACGCCCTGGGCGAGCGCTGACGATCCGTAGGGCGCCGGAGTGCAAGAGCCTTCGACCGGCGACCGGACGCACAATCCACCGGACGACCCGCCTGACGACCGAGCGGCCAGTCCTGGCGCCGGGCCTTCCGTCGCCACGCCGGATCGGCGTTTCCACCGCCAAATCGTGATTCTGGCCGCGGTGGCCAGCGGGGTCTTGGCTCTGGACCAGATCACCAAGGCCTGGGCGGTGGCGGCCCTCGCCGAGGGCCGCACCGTCTCGCTCATCGGTTCGTTCCTGGAGCTGAGGCTAGTCCGCAACCCAGGCGCGGCGTTCTCCATGGGAGAGTCGCTGACCTGGGCGTTCACCATCCTCTCCACCGCCGTGGTGGTGGCGGTGGTGGCGATCGCGCGGCGCGTCAAGTCGACTCCCTGGGCGGTCATCCTGGGTCTGTTGCTGGCAGGGGCGGCGGGGAACCTGGCCGACCGGATCTTCCGTCCGCCCGCGCCCGGGCGCGGCCATGTGGTCGATTTCATCGACTACGCCGGGCGGTTCGTCGGCAATGTCGCCGACATCG
>JAISCU010000167.1 GCA_031265345.1 Bifidobacteriaceae bacterium | reverse complement strand
AACGGCGCGCGAATCGACTGTCTCGATGGACCATGGGGCGCGGATCGGCGGGCTCGGCACGGGCGCGCCTCTCATGGCGGCCGCCCTGACACCAGCACGGCAGTGACATGGACAGGCCTCGGTTTTCGGGCCCGTACGTCGTTGCTGGTAACCTGAGCCGAGGGGACGCAAGGGCGCCCGGTTCCGGTGAGCGCGAAAGGCAGCGATGGTGTTTGGCACGAACTCGCCCCGGCCTCCCCTCGACGAGATCATCCGCGACATGGCGGTGGCGGAGCTCGGGCGCAACGGCGTGACCGGGACGGTCGAACTGCGTGACCACGGCTACGCGCTGACCACGCCGGACGCGATCCACTCTTTCGCCAACCTGACGGCCCTGGCTGGCGCGGCGCAGCCGGACCAGTGGCCGACCATTGTCGCGGCCTACGTCACGGCCGAATTGGCGTTGCGCGACCAACCGGACGCGCAGGACCTGGGCGCGGCAGAATTGCGGGCACGCATCAGGACCCGGCTGGTGCAAGTCGAATCGCAGCCGCAGGTGGACACGTCCTACGAGAGGCCCTTCGCTCAGGGGATCGCCCAGATCCTGTGCATCGACTATCCGCGCAGCGTGGCCGTGGTGACCGGCTCCATGCTGCCCGGCCTCGCCCTGCCGGTCGAGGAACTGTTCCGGCAGGGACAGCTCAACACCGACGCGGAGCCCGTCGGCGATCGCTTCCAGATCAGCCAATACGTCTGGGGCCTGGAGGGCGATTCGCTGTTCGTCGCGTCGAAGGCCGCCCACCTGCAGGCCCTTGTCCCGCAAGTGATAGGCCCCGCGCCGATGGGCGTGGCGTTCGCCCTGCCGGACCGAGGCCACCTCTTCTACTTCGTCCTCCAGGGCGACGATTGGGCCCACGGCGTCAACGACTTGGTCCAATTCGCGGATTCGGTCGCCTACGACCCGGAGGCCAGCCATCCTGGCGGGCTGATCAGCCCGTTGACCTATTACTGGGCGCCGGACGGCGGCGTGGACCTGCTGGGAGGGCGGCTGTCGGTGGGCGGCGACCAGCCCAGCGTCCGGGTGGTCCCGCCGCCCTCACTCATGCGCTTGATGCGGTGACTCGCCGACTGGCTCGACCGGCTGTGGCGAGCCGACGGACGGCGCAGACCGCCCCGCGTCGGGGCCGATCCCCGCGCCGACGACTCCGATGACACCAGGCGCAGGCGCGGGCGGCGCGGCCAGGGCGGCCCCGATAGCGGTGGTCAGAGGGATGGCCAGCACCAGCCCGATGGAGGCGACCAGCGTGCGGACCAGTTCCTCGGCCACCTCCTCGAAGGTCAAGACGTCCGTCACGGAATGGTCGTACAAGTTGACCAGCACCAACAGGGTCAACGCGGTGCCCACGTAGGCGAAGGCGATGGTGTAGACGGTCGAGGCGATGTGGTCCCGGCCGATCCGCATCCCCCGGCCGAAGAGCCGTCGCCGCGTGGCCCCCGGTTCGGCCGCCCGCAGTTCCCACACCGCCGAGGCCTGGGTGATCGTGACATCGTTGAGGACGCCCACTCCGGCCAGGACCATGCCGCAGAGCAGCACGCCCCGCAGATCGACGGCTGGCGCGATGTACGCCATCTGGCTCATGCCCTCGTGGGTGCGCGGGGTCAGGTGCGTCGCCGGGATGGCCCACCAGGCGGCCAGCGCCACGACCGCGACCCCCGCGAACGTCCCGAGCAGCGCGGTGGTGGTCTTCACCGAGACGCCATGGGCCAGGTAGACCACGATGAACATGATGGCGCTCGACGTCACCAACCCGGCCAGCAGCGGATTCTTCCCCACGATCAGGGCGGGCAGCAGGAATTGCCACACCACCAGGAGCGAGAGCACCAGCCCGGCGATGGCCGCCAGCCCCTTCCACCGCGCGACCGCGAACACCACCAGGCCGAACACGATCGCCAGCCCTATCAAGGGGCCGTGGCGCACGAAGTCCGCGAACCCGTAGGGCGTCCCGGCCCGCGCCGCCGCGGGCATGAGAATCAGTTTGACCCGGTCGCCGGGGGAGAAGTCCTCCGGCGGGACATCGGGGTTGAGGGCTATGGGCTGGTTGGCAGGGCCGCCGTCGACGTCCACGAAGACTCTCCCCGGCTCGCCTCCCGCCACCATCGGTTCGGCGTCCGGGTCGACCTCCGTGACGGTGCCGTAGGCCCACGATGCCGTGGAGTCGAGATACGCGATCCGCTCGGGTAGCGCGTCGTGGTCGGGCCAGAGCCAGATCAATCCCGCCCCGGTGGCAGCGACGAGCAGCCCCATGATCGCGGCCAGGGCGACGCGGACCGAACGCGGCGAGCGCGCCCCGGCCCGCTCTGCCCGCGCGGTCCGGGCAGTCAAGGATTTGCGCGTCAGGTGCATGGACCGAATGCTACGGCCCCTGCCCTCGCTTTCAGGGCAGGCTCGCGGCCACGAAGCGCCAGGGCCTGGCCTGGTCCTCGGGCGAGGCGTAGCCGATCCCGATCCTGGGGCCGGTGTCGATCCGCTCCGGCGCCGCGCCCGCCTCCAGCCACAACCCGCTCCCAGGCACCAGGGCGGCGCCGTTCAGCGCCAGGTCAATGCCCATCGCCTTGGTCGCGCGCCCCGGCCCCGCCGCGCCATCCAGCCCCCTGATCAACGCCGCCTGCGGGAAGCCCTCGGGCCCGGTGACCACGTTCAACAGGTGGTGGATGCCGTAGCAGAGGTAGACGTAGGCGTGGCCGCCGGGACCGTACATAACGCTGGTCCGCTTGGTGCGTCCCGCCCGCGCGTGGCAGGCGGTGTCCTCCTCGCCGCGATAGGCCTCGACCTCGGTGACGCGGCGGCGCAGGACCTCGCCGTCCGGCAGGCGCCGACACAGGAATTGCCCCAGCAGCGCGGGCGCGACCTCGAGCACGTCGCTGCGGAAGGATTCGCTGGGAAGGACGCGGTTCGAC
The DNA here is from genome assembly GCA_031265345.1 of Bifidobacteriaceae bacterium. The sequence goes on along the minus strand of JAISCU010000167.1, from coordinate 155 downwards.
ATGGGTCCAATCAGTGTAGACCGCCCGTTAACGATGAGTGGGGCGGCCCCACCCGCCCCGGCAGGACCGCCCCTTAGGCCACACGCGTTGCGGCATCTAGAAGATGGCAACGTCTGAAAGGGCCTAAAGCGGTGGGCCCCACCCGCCCCGGCGGG
>JAISCU010000141.1 GCA_031265345.1 Bifidobacteriaceae bacterium | reverse complement strand
CGTGGCGGCCGGGCACACCTTCGCGCCGGGCGAGCAGGTCGCCTCCCCGGACGGCCAGACCACCTTCACCTGGCTCGCCAACGGCAAATTGGAGTTGCGCCAGGACGGCCGCGAGACTTGGCGCGCGGACACCGACGGCTCCGTCAGGTTGGTCCTACAGACGGGCGGCAATCTGGTCGCCTACAACCCCGACGATGCCGTGCGCTGGGCCACCAGCTCAGGCGACAAGTCCGTGGCGTGGTTGGCCGTGCGCGACGACGGCTCGCTGGTCCTGCAATCCCGCGAGGGCCAGGTTCGCTGGCAACTCGATCCGGTGACCCTGGCGGTCCAGGGCGCGGCTGCAGCAAGCACGGCGGGCGAGGCCAGCACAGTGGCCGTCGGCGCCACCCTGGTCGCGAGCGGCGGCCACCCCAGCGTCAAAGCCAATCCTCAAACCACTGAATCGTGGCAGTGGTACCGCGACAGCGCTCCGATCGACGGGGCCACCGCCAAGGCCTACACGGTCACCGAGGAAGACCTCGGCGCCAAGATCAGCGCCACGGCCATCACTCAGTGGCCCAGCCACTACACCGCCTACGCCGGGTCGGCGGAACGCACTGTGACCAGCCCGTCCGGCGCCGACGGATTCCAGATGGGCATCTCCGCGCACCTGGGCCACTTCGACGGCTGGGGAGTGCGGGCCAGCGACGGCAAGGCCATCCAAGACATCGCCCTGGACGAGTTCGGCGCGGACTCTCTGCGTGACGAGTTGTTCTGGAGCGAACTGGGGGACACCGACGCGAACCAGAACGCCGCCCGCGTCGGCCCGGCCCTGGGACGCCTCGACACGGTGACGGCCCAAGGCGGCAAACTCTTGATGATCCTGGACTACAACCATCCGCAGCGGGTGGACGCGTCCAAGGATGAGGGCTTCCCGGCCACCCCGGAACAGCGCGAGGCTTTCGCCAACTACGCCCTGAGGCTGATCGAGCGGATCGGCCCGGAGAACCTGGCGGGCGTCGAGGTCTGGAACGAATGGGACATCTTCATGGGCTGGTCCGGCAGTCCCGGCGCCGAACAGCCGGTCTGGAACACGCCTTGCCCACTGGAAGGGGATGACCTGGGCGGTTGTCCCATTCTCTACGCCAAGCTGGTCGAAGCCCTGGTCAATCCGGCCAGCCAGGGGCTCTCCAGCCAATCGCTCCGGGAGGCCGCCCCGGGCGTGCCTATCATTGTGGGCGCGACCAGTTCCTTCGACCCGCAATGGACCCGCCCGATGCTCGAATACCTGCGCGACAACGGCGTGGCAGTGGACGGCTATTCGACTCATCCTTATGCCGCCGCGGCGGGCAACGGGTGCCCCGTCAACTGGGTCACCACCCCGCAGGACGAGGGCATGGCCCAGTGCGTCAAGGGCGCTCGCGAGCGGGTCGCGGATTGGTACGGCCAGGACTTGCCGATCTATGTGACGGAGTTGGGCGTCACCCTAGGCGACCCGCAGGTCACGCCGGAGCTTCAGGCGGAACGGCTGGTCAAGAGCTATGTGCGGACCCGCGCAGTGGGGAACGTCGGCGGCATCTGGTGGTACGACCTGTTCCAGGACTACGCCGACGGCGCGAACGATTGGGAGAGCGGCTACGGCCTGATCAACCGGGTCGGCTCAAGGGGGGAGCACCAGGCGGGGACCACCAGGCCGGCCGGTGACGCCTACGGCGCGCTGGCGGGGTTCTGGCGCGGCTGCGAGGACGTCCAGGGTGCCGTCACTGGCACCACCTATTACCGGTTGACCTGCGCGAACGCGACACCGGCAGGGACCCGACATGTCTTCTTGGACGCTTCGCTGGGACAGTTGCGCGCGGCCCAGGCCGCTGGCGGCACGCTGGTCGACCTGCTGGGCGTCAAGGGCGAACTGAGCCCAGGCGCGCCGGTGACGGCGGACTGGGCCGGTCGCGAGGTGGGCGTCTACGGCGCGACCGCGGATTCGTTCGCGCTCCGGTTGAGCGGACAGGCCTACCGGGGCCAGACCGTCACGGTGGTCGCTGATTCGGCGGCGACGGGGCTGGTGGGCATCGACGAGTACCGGTGGGAATCGAAGTCCGGTGGCGGCGACTGGGCGCAGGCGGCCTACGCTCCCGCCGACCGGACCTCGCCGAGTTACCGGATCGGCGGCCCGGACGGCACCGGCTGGGACGATTTCCAGGGGACCAGCGGCTACGGCAAAGATTTCCGCGTCCAGGCGATCAAGGACGGCGAAGTGCTGGCCGAGGTCCGCTTCCGAACCACCAGGAGTCAGGCCGAGGGCAGCGCGGCCAGCGCTGGCGTGACCTCCCCCGTCGCTGGCGCGATCCGGATCTCCGGGGACCCGACTTGGGCGTTCGATTGGGCTCAGCCCAGCCAGCCGGGCCGGCTGTACGTGAGTGTCGGCGCGCCCTGCGGCGGGGCTGGCGCGACCGGATTCGGCCCGTTCGAGGCGAATCAGCATTGGCCCGCTTACGACGCGGAGCTGTATCCCCAGATCGAAGGCGGTCTGCATGGATTCGATCTGACGTTCGAGACCGGGTTGTACGGGACCCAGCCCGTCTACATCTACGCCGTTCCGGTCGCTTGGCAGCCCTCCGACGGCTGCGCGGGCCTGGCCACCACCCTTGGCAGCGGCAATGGCACGTCCGTCAACTTGGGCGCCCAGCCCCAGGTCAGCGAGGGCCTGTCCGCCGCGGCGGTCACGGACGAGCCGGACCAGCCTGCGAATTACGGCCTGGCCGGGACCGAGCCCGCCGCGTGGGGCGCGCAGACCATCACCGTCGCCCTGCGCGATTCGGCGGGCAGGCCGGTCACGGACGCCGCCGCCAAGCTGACTGTGCGCGCGAGCGTCTACGATCCCGCAGCCGGGGCCGGACTCGGGTTCTCCGACGAGGGCCGGTTCCGCTGCGCCGCCGCGTCAGCCGGGGAGGCCTGCCCCGAGGGCGATTACGCGGTGGACGTGTATTCGGCGGTGGCGTTGACGCGCCAGCTCGAAGTGGATTACGTGGACGATGCCGTGAGTTTCGTGGTGCGGAACGCCGACGGTTCCGGGTCGCGCGTCTTGGCAGCCCGGTTCGTCGCGGCCCCCGCCTCCGGCGTGAACTCGGACTTGAGCGTCGATCCGCTGGGCGTGGTCATGGCGGGCCAGTCGTTCCGAGCCACCGTCCAAGTGCGTGACGCCGCTGGCCAGCCCCGCGGCGGTGACGCTGTGACATTCTCCTTGACGGGCGACGAATGCGTGGCCGGCCTGAGCGCTGCGTCCGGTGCCAGTGGCCAGAGCGGCCAGACCGGCGAGGGGAGCCAGACTGGCCAGAGCAGCCAGACCGGCGAGGGCGGACCGGACGGTCAGACCGGCGAGGGCGGCGGGGGCAGCCCGGACGGCCAGGGCGGACCGGACGCGACAGTCTTGGCCGGGACAGCGCCGGGCGCGACGACGCTCACTCTGACCGCGTCGATCCTAGGCTCGGCGCAGGTGGACATCACCGGTGACGCGGGGGTCTGCGAACTCACGGCCACGGTGGGCGGCCAGGGCGTCGGGGCCTCGCCGGTGGTGCTGACCTGGAGCGCCACAGCGGACGGAAACGCCACGATTCGGGAGACCGTCGCGGGCTCGGCGCCCTTCGCCGTCACCCTCGACGAGCCTCTGACTTGGAGTTTCACCGCTGATTTCACGGCCGGTACCGGTGCCGGTTCCGGTGCTGGTTCCGCTGCCAGTCTCGCTGCCAGTCCGGCTGGCTCCCAGGCCGCCCCCGCGGCCAGCCTGGTGTTGCGGACAACCCGCGACGACGGCATCGTCCAAAGCTGGAAAGCGGTGCGGGGCGACCCGTCCGACGGCGGGGAGACCGGCGAAGAGGCCGTGTTCACGGTCACGATCCCGGCGAACGCGCTGGAACCGGGCTATTACGACGTCGAGGCCGGGCTGCCGGGGGCGGCGCAGCCTTGGACCGGCTCGGTCGTGGTCGTGGACGGACCCGTCGATCAAGACCTGACCAGGCGTTTCGGCGTGGACGCCGGGCTCAGCTGGTCGAACCCGGAACGCACCCTGGCCCAGATCGGCCAGGAAGCCGAATGGATGCAGGTGATAGGGCTGGGCTCGGTGCGCGACCGCTACAGTCTGGCCCAGGTGCAGAGCGCCGGGACCGCCGCCTGCGCCGGGGACGCGGTCTGCATCGACAACGTGGACCGCGTGCTGAACCAGGACGGCGGCCTGGACGTGGTGACCGTCTCGAGCAGCGGGGTGGCCCGCACGTCCATCAGGGCCCCCTACAACTTGGATGATGCCTTCGCCCAGGGCCAGGCGTTCGCCACCAAGATGTGGCCCCAGGTCACGACTGTCGAGGTGGCGAACGAGCCGATCCTGCCGGGGTTCTTCTCCGGCTATCCGTTCCAATACGCCTCGGCGCTGAAGGCCTTCAGCGCGGGAGTCAAGTCCGTGCATCCGGAGATGCGGGTGCTCACCGGATCCCACACCTCCATGAACATGGAGGGCTACCAGTTGAGCTCCTGGTGGGGGGCCTTGTACGAGCAGGAGACGCTGGCCAACAACACCGCCGGGTCGTTCGACGCGCGCAACGAGCATTGGTACCCGCGCTCGCCGTACTACCACAACAACGGCTGGTTCGACGTGGACAAACTGGCGGGCGCCGTGCCATCGGTCGACGTCGGCACCAAGCGGGCGGTCGACCAAGACGCCGGGATCGGCGACAAACCGATCTGGGTGACCGAGCTGGCCGATTCGTTCCGTCCCCAAAGCACCGGTTTCGACCTGGACTATTGGGAAGCCAAGCAGGCCGCGCTGGTCGCGCAATCCTATGCGGCGGCGCTCGGCAGCGGGGCAGAACGGGTCTACGCCTTCTACTGGCAGACCCTGCTGGAACAGTGCGACAGCGGCGTGACCAGCACCTCCGACTGCCTGGCGGTGTGGGGCCTCACCCGCAACGCCTATTCGGAGACCTACCAGGACGGCCGTTCGCAGGCCCTCTCACCGCGCCCGGCGCTGGCCGCGACAGCCGCGTTGATCCGGCACGTCCAAGACAAGCAGGTCGTCAAGGTCGAGACCAGCCGGGAGGTGGCGGGCGCCCCGTGGATCGTTGGGACCACCGTCTACTTCTCCGACCAGACCGCCGTGACCTGGGATGGCAGCAAGACCCTGGCCGATTTCGGTCCCGGCGCGACGGCCAAGAACATGTACGGCCGGCCGGTCGCGGACCTGGCGCCCGCCCGCACCGCCGACGTCTACTACGCGCCGTACCTGGTGTCCGGCGTCACCTCGACCGGGGACGGAGCCGTGTCCGTGACTGTGCCCGGCGCCGATGCCGAGCCAGCCGACGCGGTCTCCTCCGGCGCCGAGTTCCGGTTGGGCGCGGGCGGCCTGAAGATCAACGGCGAGGAGCCGCTGCAGCGCAAGGCCTACACCAACCCCGCCACCAACCAGGACGACCGCGACTCGACCATCGGCGTCAAGGTGGGCGACGTGCTGACCCTCGACGTGCAGGCCCGCGCCGGCGCCCAGAACCAGAATGTGGCGGCGGCCACCGAGTTCGCCTGCCAGGCCGGGCCGGGGATCGAGGTCGACCGAGCGGCATCGGGCATGGTGGGGAGCGTCTACCGCTGCCAATTCGAGGTTGTGGGGGACGTGCCCGCGCGGGCGCAGGCGTACCGGGACGGGGTCTACTCGTGGACCGTGCCGGGGTTCGTCTCCGCGACCGCGACCTGGCAGGGACTTCAGGACGTGGTGCGGGTCGGCCTGACCCACCGGGCCGAGGGCGATTTCGAGGTGGTCGGGACGCCGTACATCGGCCAGACCATGACGGTGCGGACCGACTTGACGGGCATAGCCGCCTATCGCTGGTACGACCTCGATTCGACCGGGTCCGCCGCGCTCTCCTCGGGCGGCGACTACGCGGGTCCGAACTACCTGGTGACCGCCGCGGACTTCAACGGCACCGAGGGTCGCCGCATCACCGTCATGGCGTACGATGCCGCCGGGCAAGTCCTCGCGCAAGCTTGGTTCCAGCCCACCCAGGTCCGGCTCAAAGGCTGGATCGCCGCCAACGACCTGACCTCCCCGGCGGAGGGGCAGGTGCGGATCAACCAGGCCTGGGCGTTCGATTGGCAGGACCTGGGCGCGACCTCGCGGATGGTCGCGACGGTCGGGGCGACCTGCGCGAACGCGTCCGCCGCCCAACGCTACGGGTTCGATTCGCCGTACCTGGCGAACCGGGCCTGGCCCGTGGCGGGCGAGTGGTACCCCGGCGTGGTGGGCGGCACCTATTGGTTCACCGGCGTGGACATCGCCGTCGCCCAGCGCGGTGAGCAGCCCGTCTATCTGTACGCCGTGCCGTCCGATTGGGACGGGACCTGCGGCCAGGCGGTCGAATTCGACGGCGGCGGCAAGGCCAAAGGGCTGTACCTGGGCGATCCGCCGTGGTCGGCGAGGTTGGTGTCCCCGGGCTGGTCCGCTCCGGCTGACGGTTCGGCGCGGTTGACCGTGGTGACCCAGGTGGTGGACGCGGCTGGCGCGGCTCTCACGGGCGTCGAAGTGCTGTTCCAGGTCCCCGAGGGTGTGTCGGTGGGCGCGACTGGTGGGCCCACCGTGATCTCGGCCCTGACTGACGGCTTGGGCGCGGCGCGTTTGATGATGACGTCCCAGGCGGCTGGTTCCTATGAGGTGAGGGCCACCATCGACGGCGTCGCCGTGGTGGACGGGTCCCCGGCCGTGGCAGTGTTCACCGCTGAGGCCCCACCGTCGCGCGGCGCGGCCAAAGCCGACCGCCGTTCGCAGGACTCCGCCGATCCCCGGGTCGGGGTGTCGGTCGCGGGCCTCTGGGAGCCCGGCTTCTTCGACGCCAGTTGGGGACCGTACATGCAGGCGGACCCCTGGGCCATGGTCAAGCAACACACTCCCGAGCGCCAGCCCGAACTGGGCTGGTACAACCAACTCGACCCCACCGTGGCGGAACAGCAATTGGCGTGGATGGCCGATTACGGGATCGACTACACCAGCTACCTGTGGCTGTGGAACCCGGACGGGGAATCGAAGTCGGCGGCGTCCATCGACGCCTACCTGGCCGCGCCGTCGCAGTCCGAACTGGCGTTCTCGCTGCTGTGGGACTTTGGCGAGTCCATTGAGGAACTGACGTTGGAGGATTGGCGCGGGATCGTCGACGGCTGGCTGGACCGGTACCTGACCCGGCCGGAATACCTGAGGATCGACGGCCAGCCGGTCGTGTCGCTCCACGGCAGCGCGGACGGGCTGCTCGACTGGGCTTCGGGCCAGGCAGAGGTGCTGTATCCGGAGGCGGAGTACGTCCGCGACGGCGTGACCTACTCGGCCAGCCCGGACGCCCGGCCCAAGTACTTCCTGGTCCTGCAGGACCTGAACGCCATCGCCGACCAAGCGGCCGTCGCTCGCGGCCTGGCGGGGATGTTCCTGAGCTCCGGCTTCACCACCAACACGACCGCGCACTGGAACATGGTGTCCGCGCTGGCCAGGTTCGACGGTGACTCGCCGTACAACTATCATTCGGCGCCCACCGCTGCGGGCGAACAAGAGGTCTATTCCCACACCTTCGCCGAGTTGGCCGGTTTCTACGCCCAGCAGTGGAGCGCCGGGATCGACGCGCCTTTCCTGGACAACGCCGATCCGGCGGACGCCACCCAGAAGCGGATCGTCCCGATCACGTCCGGTTGGGACGCCACACCGCTGACCGCGAACGGTTCGCCCGGCATCTATGCCGATGCCGCCCACAACGGTTCGCGCTCCACGCCCGCTCAATTCGAGGCCCACCTGGGCGAGGCCCGCCAATTCATGGCCGCCCATCCCGGCGAGACGCTGGGGCTGGGCAGGATCTACGCCTGGAACGAGTTCATGGAGGGCGGGATGGTCGAGCCGACCGTCCAAGAGGGCAAGGCGTATCTGGAGGCGATCAGCCGAGTCTTCGGGAGGCTCGAGACCTCGACCGACCGGTGGGAGGCTCCGTCCGGCGCGGGCGCCATGGTGGTGGGCGTCGAGACGGACCTGCGGACCTGGACGGTCGAATCGTCGGCGTCCTGGCTCACCCTGGGGGTCGCCTCCGGGAGTTATGACGGCGAGTTCGCCGTGGTCGCCGCGCCCAACCCGACCGGCCAGGCCCGCCAGGGGGTCCTCACGGTCACGGCGGGCGGGATCGTCCGCGAGATCGAGGTCTCGCAGGCTGCGGGCACGGCGCTGGACGTTGCCGCTTCGGGCTTCACCGTCTCCGGCGACCCGGTGTTCGCGGACGGGTCCGCCACCGGGGCGGTCACGGTGGCCCTGGTCGGCACCGACGGCGCCCCCTGGACCGGCCCGGTGGCACTGGTCGGTTCGGGCGGCGCCTTGAGCGAGCTGTCTGTCGGCTCGTTCGTCCACATCGGCGCTGGGATCCACCTGGCGCGGTTCACGGGGACGGAGGTGGGCGACTGGCCTGTGGCGGTGACCGCCGATGGCGCTGCTTTGGGTGTAGCCGACGGCGGCAACGCGACCGCGCGTCTGGTGCTGGGACCGGTCGGGTTCGCCGCCGGCCAGACCCAGCTGGTCGCCCCTGAGGGCACTGCGTTCGCCGACGGGTCCGCCTCGCTGACGCTCGCCGCCGAAGTGGTGGACACCAGCGGACGGCCCATGCCCGGAGTGTCAGTGCTGTTCAACCTGCCGTCCGGTCTGACCGCGGGCGCCACCGGCGGCGAAGCCTCGGTGGGCGTCACGTCCGACCCGTCCGGTGCGGCCCGGTTGACCGTGACGTCGCTGGCGGCTGGAGTCTATTGGGTCACGGCCTCGGTGGGCGGCGTGGCGGTGGTCGAGGGCTCGCCTGCGGCGGTGGAGTTCACCGAGGTCCCGGCCGTCCCGCCGGTGCTCGACCCGGCCAGGTCCTCTTTCACGGTCTCGGCCGGGGAAGTGGTGGCGGACGGTGAGGCGTCCGGCCTGGTGACGGTGGCCCTGGTCGGCTCGGACGGCCATCCCTGGGCCGGAGACGCGGCCCTGGCGGGCTCCGGCGCGGCCCCGAGCGGCTTGTGGGTCGGCCCGTTCAGCCATCTTGGCGCCGGTATTCACATGGCGCCGTTCCGGGGGACGGAAGTCGGCGACTGGGCCGTCTCGGTGACAGCCGACGGCGTGGCTTTGGCGGTGGCCCAGGGGGGCAACGGCACCGCGCGCCTGGTGGTTGGGCCACCGGCGTTCGGCCCCGGCCTGACGCGCCTGGTCGCCCCCGTCGGCTCGGCGCGGGTGGACGAACCCACTGGCCTGACGGCATCCGTCGTCGTGGCCGATTCTTTGGGGCGCCCGGTGCCCGGCGTGGAGGTCGTGTTCGCCCTGCCGTCCGGCCTGGCGGTCGGTTCGACTGGCGGCCCGGCCACCGTGTCGGCCTGGTCCGGGCCCGATGGCGTGGCCTCGGTGTCTGTGACCGCCTCGATTCCGGGGGTCTACCCGGTCACGGCCATGGTGGGCGGCGTTCCGGTGGTCGAGGGCTCCCCGGCGCTGGCGGAGTTCACGGCTGTGCCGGACGAGCCTGATCAGGCGCCGCGCGCCCCGGCCGTGGACGCTTCGAATGGCCGCCAGGTGACGGGCGCGGTGCATGAGGACGATTTGGACAGCGCGGCCGGGTCGGCTCTGGCCGTGGTCGCGGCGGCCACCGCCACGGGCGACGAGTTGGGCCGCTGCCAGGTGGCGGTGGACGGCTCGTTCGGCTGCCCGCTGCCCGGCTTGGACCACGGCACGTCGGTGACCGTGTGGCTCGAGGACCTGGCCGGGAACGCGTCGCCCGGCGTGGTGGTGGTGGTCGACGCGGTCGCGCCCGCGCCGGTCGTGGTCAGGCCTTCGGACGGCCGCGAGCTGGTCGGCACTGGCGAGCAGCCCGGCGACCGGGTCACCGTCGCGGCGGCCGATGCGAGAGAGTTGTGCTCGGCGGTGATCGCGGAGGATCTGTCGTGGGCCTGCGCCCTGGCGCCCCCAGCCGAGGTCGGCGCGGTGGTGACCGTGGTGGTGACGGACCCGGCCGGCAACGCCGCCGAGATCGCGTGGCGGATCGGCGTGCCGCAGGTGACGGTGGACAGGGCGTCGGTGAGCCCCGGGGACACGCTGACGGTCACGGGTGTGGACTTCCAGCCCGGCGAGACGGTGACCGCGGTGATGTGGTCCGATCCGGTGCTGGTGGGCCAGGTCACGGTGGGCGCCGAGGGCTCGTTGCGGCTCAGCTGGGTCATCCCGGACTCGACCGAGGCGGGCGAGCACCAGGTGACGCTGACTGGCGGATTGTCCGGCGCTTGGTCGGCTGCCTTCGAGGTGAGGGGGTCCGGGCCGACGCCCACGCCGACCGAGTCGGCAACCGCGCCGTCGGCTGACCCGTCGTCCCCTGCGCCGACCGGGTCGCCAACTGCGAGCGAGCCGACGACGCCCGACCCGACCCAGAGCCAGACCCAAGGGGCTCCGGGCGGACCTGCGCCGACGGCATCGTCCACTGGTTCAACCGGCGCGACCGCGAACCCGACGGCCAGCGGCGGGAACGGCGAGGACCTGCCCCGGACGGGGCCGAGCTTGACGGGACCGCTGGTGGCGTTGGCGCTGGGCATGATCCTGGTGGGCGCCTGCGGGCTGGTGTTCTCCGCCAGGCGCCGCCGCCTAAACCGGGGACGGTTCCGGGGCTAGTCGAGGGACAGACGTGGCGAAAGGCAAACTAATGTCGTATGGATCGACGGTTGACACCGCTAAACTGAGGAACCGTCCCCCGACTAGTCGAGGAACCGTGCCCCGGGGGATCGTTGCTGGCGCCGCGGGCTTGGCTCTGCTGGCGGCGGCCGCGGGGCTAGTGACGGTAAACCAGAGGGCATCGGCGGACGGCGAGGTCCCACCAAGCGTGGTTCTGAGCGAGACGGTGGCGGGCGCGGCGCCCTTCGCGGCCACCACCGACGAAGTCCTGGCCTGGAGTTTCACGGTCGCCCCGGCCGACGCGACGGGAGACCTGACGCTGGCGGCGACCCGCGACGACGGCATCGTCCAGAATTGGACAGCGGTGCGCGGCCAGAACGGCGGGCTCACGGCAACAATCCAGTCTGGCGAACTGGAGCCCGGCTACTACGACATCGACGCGACCTTCCCCGGCGCCGATGCCTGGACCGGCTCGGTGGTGGTGGTCGACGGACTGGTGGGGCAGGACCCGAAGATGGGGCTGGACGCGCAGCCGAGCTGGACGGGCGTGCCCTCGGCCCGACCCACGCTGGCCGAAGCCCAGGAACAAGCCGAACGGTTGAAGCTGATCGGGTTCGGATCGGTGCGCGACCGTTACCAACTGCGGGACTTGGACGAGGTCTGTCCGGGAGCTTCCAGCCGGCTCTGCGAGGCGGAGGTGGCCCAAGTCATGAGCGAGGTGGGCGGCCTGGACGTGGTCACCGTCGCGGACGTGGGCATAGACCGGCCGAGCACCGCCGAGCCCTACGACCTCGACGGGGCCTTCGCCACCGGCCAGAAGTACGCGCGGACGTTGGGGAAGCACGCCCGCAACGTCGAGTTCGGCAACGAACTGGTCCTCAATTTCAAGGGCTACCCGTTCCAGTACGCCAGCGCGCTGAAGGCTTTCACGGCCGGGGTCAAATCGGTCGACCCCTCGATCCGGGTCCTGGAGACCTCGTACACGGCGGACTCCCTGTCCGCCAACCCGCGCTGGGGCCTGTTGTTCGAACAGGAGGCTTTGGCCAACAACGTCGGCGCCTCCTATGACGCGGGCAACGAGCATTGGTACCCGACGCTCTCCCAGACGGATGGCCTGCTCACCTGGGTGACCGCCTCGAAGCGGGCGCTGGAGGCGAGCCAGGGCCTCGAAGGCAAGGGCCGCTGGTGGACCGAGATCGGTTTCAACGTGGCCGGGTCCGGCGCCGAGCCGGTGTCAGCGGAGAAGGAACGTCTGCAGGCCGCCCATGTGGTCCAAGCCTATGCGGCCGGGTTCGGTGAAGGCACCGAGCGGGTGTTCGCCTTCTATTGGCAGACTCTGCTCGAGGGCTGCCCGGCCGAGGCCCGCAACACCGATGTCTGCGCGTCGGTTTGGGGTCTGACCCGCAACCAACTGTCGGACACCTACCGCGATGGCCGTTCACAGGTGCTGTCGCCGCGTCCAGCGGTGGCGGCCGCCGCGGCCATGGCTCGCCACGTCGCCGGTCGTGACGTTGTCGCCACGCACACCAACAGCGCCGTCTGCTCCGACGCGACCGTCTGCGGGAGCACCGTCTACTTCGCCGACGGCCGGGCCGTCACCTGGGATTCGAGCCGCACGCTGGACTCCTTCGGCGCCGGGGTCAGCGCCAAGAACATGTACGGCCGGGCGGTCGAGGACCTCGGCGCGAGAGCCTCGCGCCAAGCGCCCTACCTGTTGTCCGGCGTGGAAGCGCCGCCGCCGGGCTCCGCGCTGGCCTCGGTGGCGGGGGCGGCCTCGGTAGCGGGGGCGGTGGCTACTCCCGCCACCGAGCCCGGCGACGGCGCGCCGCTGCGGATCGAGGCGGGCGGCCTCAAGATCAACGGCCAGGAAGTGGTGCCCCGGGGGACCAGTCCGCGCCAGACCGCCGCCGCCACCAGGCTCGATTCGGCCATCGCCGTCGACGCTGGCGACGTGCTCACCCTCGATGTCCGCGCCCGCGGAGGCGCCGACAACCGCGATGTCTCGGCTGAGACCCTGTTCGCCTGCGAGGGCGGCGAGGGGATCGTGCTGGACCAGGCCGCGTCCGGGTTGGTCGCGGGCGGGTACAGGTGCCAGTTCACGGTCACTTCCGCGGCCGTCCACCGCGAGACCGGATCGGGCGACGTCTATCGATGGCTGGTGCCCAGCCACATCACGGCGACCGGGCGGTGGTCAGGCCACGAGGACGTGGTGCGGGCGGCTCTGACCAGGCCGTACCCAGGCGGTCTGGAGATCACCGGACAGGCTTATGTGGGCCAGACGGTGACGGCGGTGAGCCAAGCCAGCGGGACGGCCCAATATGTCTGGAGCTACCTGAACCAGGACGACCCGCCGATCCAGGCCGGTCCGGCCAACACCTATGTGGTGCGCCTGGCCGACCTGGCGGGCGAGGGCTCGCGCCCCATCAAGGTGGAGGCTCAGGACGCCGCCGGCCGCGTGCTGGCGTCCGCCTGGTTCCGGCCGACCTACTTCCGGGTCCAGGGTTGGGCCGAAGCCGCGTCGATCACCGCCGAGCCGGGGCAGCTGCGGGTCACCGCCGCCTGGGTCTTCGACTGGGCCGATCCGACCGAGCCGGGCCACCTTGTGGCGACGGTCGGGGCTCCCTGCGAAGCCGCCACCGCCGAGCAGCGCTACGGCTTTGACGTCCCCTACACGGCCAACGCCGTCCGCACGGGCGTGGATGGGGTGTATCCGCAGGTGTCCGGGGGCACCTATTGGTTCATGGACTACTCGATCGACGGCATCCGCCAGACCGGCTCGCAGGACGTCTACCTCTACACGGTGCCGTTCGATTGGTCTGGCGGCTGCGAGGACGCGCACCGGCCGAACGGGATCGCGCTGCCCCTGGTCCGTGACTTCGGCGCCCCGGTGGAGCCGCCTGAAGTGCCGCCTGCTGTCCCGCCTGAAGTGCCGCAGATGGCCTCCGAGCACGAGTCGTCGGCCCGGATCACGGCGCGGCCTGGCCAGCACGCCAACTACGGCCTGTCCGGATCGGACCCCGCGGATTGGGGCTCCCAGCGGATCACGGTCGCCTTGCGGGATGCCGAGGGCGGCCCGGTGCCGGGCGCGGCCTCGAAGTTGAGCGCCTCGCCCGGCGCGGGTGACCCCGGCGGCGCGTTGGGCCTGTCGGACGAGGGGGCGTTCGTCTGCGCCACCGATTTGGACGATGCCGTGTGCGCGTCAGGCGTCTACGTCGTGGACGTCTATTCCCCGGTCCCGGTGACGCGGCAGGTGAAGGTGGTCTATGCGGACAGCGATGTGGCCTTCGAGTTGGCGAACGCTGACGTCCGCGGGTCGAGGGTCTTCCCTGCCCTGTTCACGACCGGTCCGGTGGATGTGGCGCGGACGGCGGGATCGTTCGCGTCTTCGGCGGGTGCGGAAGTGGTCGCGGACGGCCAGGCGACGCACAGCGCTTCCGTGATTGTCCAGGACGCCTACGGCCATCCGGTCGACGAGGCGGTGGTGGAGTTCCGGTTGGCCGGGCTGGCTTCGGGCGGGGGCGCCTCGGCGGTCTTCGCGAACGGGTCGAGCGGCGCCGATGTGTCCACGTCGGTGCTGGGGGCCGCTTCGGTCGAGTTCACCGACACCGTCGGCGAGACTGTCAGGTTGAGCGCCACGCTCCGCGGCGGCACGGATGGCGACCCGGATGGTGGCACGGGCGATGGCGCTGTGGGCTGGCCGCTGGGCGAGGCCGTGTTCACGTTCGTGGCGGAACCGGCTGAGCCGGGTGAGCCGGATGAGACTGCGGCGCCGAGTGAGACTGCGGCGCCGAGTGAACCAGGTGAAGGCACACCGGCGGACGAGGCCTCACCGCCAGGGCCGTCGGCACCTTCGTTGGACGTGTCGCGGTCGTGGTACGCGGTGTCCATCGGCCCGGTGCTCGCGGACGGCACGGATTCGGGGACGGTGACGGCTCGGCTGGTGGACACCGAGGGCGATCCTTGGGCCGGGGCGGTCACGCTGGTGGGTTCTGGTGCGCCCGGCTCGGGGGTGTCGGTCGGGGCGTTCGTGGCGGTTGGCGGCGGCGTTTGGACTGCGGGGTTCGCGGGCACGCAGGTGGGCGGCTGGGCCGTGACCGTGACGGCGGATGGGACGCCTGTGCCGCTGGCGGATGGCGGCAACACGACCGCGCGCCTGGTGGCCGGTCCCGTGTCGTTCGATCCCGGCCGGACGCGGTTGGCGGTCCCGGTCGCGAGCGGTGTGGCTGGCGAGGAATTGGCGGTGCTGGTTCGCGTGGTCGATTCCCAGGGCCGCCCGATGCCGGGCGTCGAAGTGGTCTTCGGCGTGCCAGCAGGCCTGGTTGTTGGGCTGAGCGAGGGAGGGGCCACCGTCTCGGTGTTGTCCGGGGCCGATGGCGTGGCGTCCTTGGCGGTGACCGCGGCCGCGGCCGGCGTCTACGGGGTGACCGCGGCCATTGGCGGCGTGGCCGTGTTGGAGGGCTCGCCCGCGCTGATGGAGTTCGCTGAGCCCATGCAGGAGCCGGGCGACCCGACTGGCCAGTCCGACCCGACTGCCGCGCCAGGCCAACCGTCCAGCGGGATGCCGGAACCTGGGCCGAGCGCGACCGGGGTGTTGGCGGGAGGGGCCGGTCCGGCGGCATCGTCCACCGCTTTGTCCCCTGGTGCGACCCCGTCTTCGACGCCCGGCGGCCTGGGCGGCCTCCGCTACACGGGCGCTGACGGCGTGGCCGGACTGGTGGCGGCCGTGATCGGCCTGCTGGCCGCTGGCGCTCTGCTAATCCTCGCAGCCAGACGCCGCCACCGCCCCTCGCCGTCTTCGAGCTGTTCGGGCGAGCGCTCGAAAAGGAAGGCCGCGAGTACGTACGAATCGTGGCGCGCGCCTGCCTCGGTCGGCTGGACAGCACGTCTCGCCAGGCTCGCCAGGCTTGGCGGCACAGGCGGCACTCGCCGGGCAGGCGCGGGGCGCTCGAGACAACGATCGACTGACGCTGGCCGAGCGTCGCCGCGGCCACGCGATTCCAGGCCGACCCGCACAGTGAGATTCCCTTAGACGGGGTTCCCGTTTGACGATTGGGGCGTGGTAGCCTTCACCGCATTCCTCGCTTAGGCCATCCCCATCCAGTTGGCCGCGGCTTAGTCGCCTACTGGAAGTCGAGACCCGACATATGCTGGCCACAGATACTTTGCAGGACACGCCGACCACCGGATCGGATGAGAGCGCGCAGGAGGGCGCGGCGGCCGTCGAAGCCGACAGCACCGCTGAATCGCCGAAGGGCGGCGGCTCGGCCCCGGCTCCGGACGGCGGGGTGCATACCATCACGGTGCTGGTCGCGGACGACCACCCGATAGTCCGCAACAGTTTGGTCGATCTGCTCGCCCAGGAGCCGGACATAAAGGTGGTGGCCGTCGCGGGGACGGGCGAGGAGGCGGTCCGCCTGGCGTTGGAGACGGCCCCGGATGTGGTCATGATGGACTTGAAGATGCCCGGCCAGGGCGGTGTGTGGGCCACCTCCCAGATTTTGGCCGATGCCGCTGGGTCGGGCCGCGACACCAAGGTCGTCGCCGTGACGGCGTTGGATTCCGACGCCGGGATTGTGCAGGCGGTGCGCGCGGGGGTGTCCGAGTACGTCCTCAAAGCGAGCCCGCCCGAGGTCTTCGCCGAGGCGGTGCGCCGGGCGGCGGCCGGCACATCGAAGCGCAGCCCGGAGGTGCAGGCGGCGTTCGCCAACCAGGGGACGAGGGCCTTGACGACGCGCGAGATAGACGTGCTGCGACTGGTTGCCGATGGCCTCTCCAACGTGCAGATCGCGGAGAAGCTGGGGGTGGGGCCGGCGACGGTCAAGACTCTGTTGTCGCGGTCCTACGTCAAGCTGGGCGTGTTGGGTAGGTCGCACGCGGTCAGGGAGGCCACCGCCCGCGAGTGGATCTGAGGCGGTCAGGCTCGAGCCTCGCTTGGCCGGGTGGCCGGGTGGCCGCCACCAGAGGCGCGCCCGCGCCGAATCCGTCGATTCGCGCGTCATGGTTCATCGAGACCGCTGTTTCCCATGCCGTTGTTCATCGAGTCCGCTATTCTGCATGGGACCTCATTTTCTTTTTGCCTGGTCAGCGCGTTGCGCATGGCTCGCGCGCCGCGCAAAACCCCGGACTCGGCGAGGTCGGTCGCGCAGAACCCCGGACTCGACGGGTTCCCGCGCGCAGAACAGCGGTCTCGACGAACCGGGTCGCGCAGGTCGCCAGAAACTGCTCCGACGGCCCCCGGCAGCGGCATGGATAGCGCTTGTGGCGAGCGGGGTGCTTGTCTGGGTGTATGGTGACCGAAGAGCTCTCCGGGCAGTTTCATTACGCATTGGCGGAACACGCGCGGGGTGGGGGTAGTAGTGGCGTACATGGTGAGGATGCCAGAAACGCTTTTCGGCGCGCCTGATTGGCGCGGCAGTTCGACAGTGGCGAGCGCGGGCGACCGGGCCAGGATTGGCGCGGGCAGTCCGGCGCGAAGCGCACTGGGCAATTCAGGAACCAAGATCACGAGCTGGGCTGGGGCGCGTCGGAGTCGATCGGGGCGGCCAAGTTGGCCAGCCCTGATCCGCGAGCCCTCGCCAACGGAAATGGGAGCGGGAAGTTTCGCTCCGCAACAACGGTATTGAGCCACCCCGCACTGGGGCGGCGGTTTGGCCTGGGGCGGTGCGGCTCCGGGCTCACCTGAGGGACAGAGATCGAGAGAAGTCGACCAGTGTTCGGTGAACAAGTCAGTGACGCAGCAAGACAATAGACGCCCGAGAAGGAAGCAGGAGCCACGATGAACAACCAATCAACCCTTCAACGCCCCGATATCAACCGATGGAGCCTGAGACAACGGTTCCCCGCGCTGGTCGCCCTAGCGGCGATGCTCGCCACCATGTTCGTTGCCTCCGGCGCCAAACCCGCCCAGGCCGAGACCTGCGGCGAGTTCGCGGAATGGTATTACCGGTTGATGAGTGACGACCCGCTGAAAATGGAACGGACCTATGCCCTTTCGAGCATACTGCCCCATCTCCACTGGGACTCCGAACACGACAAAGGGGATTGGAACCTTGACGCCCTTATGAACAAGCCGTACTGGGACCGAAACATGGAGTCGATGTGGTACCCCCGTGACTATATCAACAATATTGACGCGTACCACGTCGACAAAGAGGGAAAGATCGGACCCATCACTCGCAACGCGCCATCCTTCGATCCAAAACCGGGCATGCTCATTTTTACGCCTCCGACATCTTCGGATCCGAGTCTGCCATGGCATGTCAGCGTGGTGACCGCTGTCACACGTGTAGGCGACACTTACACGCTGGGGATTATCGAATCGGGTATCATACGCAACAAAGGCGATGTAGGCTTTCGACTCACCGGCGAAATGACAATCCCCGCCAATCAATCGGGGTGGTGGAACACGGTCAAGCCAGATTCGTATGGAAGATTGCAAGAATATTACGTTGTGCCCAGGGATGGACTCATCACGAAGCAACCGCCGTCGAATCAAGAAATCCTGGCAGATCCCAAAGGAGAGAAGAAGAGTCTCAAGCTGGGCAATACCGGCGGAATAGGAGCTGAATCGGTAGTATTCAAAGCTTCGGGCACCGCGCTGCCGGTAGAGGCTCCTGCAGTCGCCCAAGGCTCGAACCTTCCCGCGAACGCCACTTGGGAGGCTTTCCCAGAGTCTCCCTGGGTCACCGTGTCTCCCGTTGCCGGGGCGCTGAACGGAACCTTGACCGTCGATGTCGCGGCGAACCCGTCGGCGTCGGGCCGGGAAACCGTGATCCGAGTGGAGTGGTCAAATGG
Organism: Bifidobacteriaceae bacterium; assembly: GCA_031265345.1. The sequence continues at coordinate 2,169 of JAISCU010000141.1, read as the reverse complement.
CGTCATATCTTGGATCGGCGTGCGCCAGCAAAGAGCGCCGCGGGAAACTGTGGTCGGCGCCTTCGATGTCGATTCAGGAGCCACATGGAACCTCACCTTGCCTGGCAGGTCATACGAAGGAGAGGGAGAGGCCCGCCAAGTGTCCTGGGCGGCCACTTCGGACGCGACATGGGCCAAATTGGATCAGGCCTCAGGGACCGGGACCAGACCGTTCACGTTCCAGCTGAAGGTCACCAATTCCGCCAATGCAACTGGCGCCGCCCGGACAGCGACCATCAAAGTCGAGTTCAGCGACACATGGGACGTGTACACCTGGACCATCACACAGCCTCCCACGAGTGCGTACCACGACACATGGACTGCGGGCGAGGGCGGCTGGGCCAATCCGGGCACGCTCAATTTCTCGACCACCAAGGCGTGGACGGCGACGTCGTCCGCTTCATGGGCCACCATCTCGCAGGCCTCGGGGATCGGGAACGCCTCGGTGAGGGTGTCTGTGGCCGCCAACACTTTGACAGAGGCAAGGTCCGCCACGGTCACGATCAAGATTGACGGCGCGACATACTGGGTAGTGACCATCAACCAAGCGGGCGCGGTTGTGCAAGCTTACACATGGACCGTGGGCGCGGGGGGCTGGAGCAATCCAGGCACTGTCGATGTCTCCACCACCAAGTCCTGGACTGCGACATCCTCAGCGTCCTGGGTCACCGTTACTCCGGCGTCCGGGATCGGCAGCGCGACAGTGAGGATGTATGTGGCCGCCAACACGTTGACGGCGGCCAGGTCCGCGACGGTGACAATCAAGGTCGATGGCACTACATACTCGGTGGATACCATCAACCAAGCTGCCGGTGCGGTGAAAACTGACTCGTGGACGGTAGGCGCCACTGGCTGGAGCAGTCCAGGCACCCTCAGTCTGTCGACGACAAAGGCTTGGACCGCTACGTCCTCGGCGCCCTGGGTCACCGTCTCGCCGGCCTCGGGGACCGGGAACGGATCGGTCAATGTGTATGTGGCCGCCAACACTTCGACGGCAGCCAGGTCGGCCACGGTAACAATCAAGATTGATGGCGCTACATATTGGGTCAAGACCATCAACCAAGCCGGCGCGGCCAGCGCCGCGACTTACACGGTGGCGTTCAACCCGCAGGGTGGTCCGGCGGTTGGGTCGGTGGCCCGGTCGGCGGGGCAGGCGTTGGGGGTGTTGCCGGCGCCGGTGCGGGTGGGGTTCAGGTTCGATGGTTGGTTCACGGCGGCGAGCGGTGGTTCGCAGGTGTCGGCTTCGACTGTGGTGTCCGGGAACGTCACTTATTACGCGCGTTGGACGGCGGCGGCGTTGAGCATCACGGGGCTGGGTTATGAGGGGCAGACGGTGACGGCGTCGACGGCCCAGTCGGGTGTGACGGGCTACCAGTGGACTTATCTGGCGGACGGTTCGGCGGCCCCGGGCGGGTCGGGGAACAAGTACACGGTCGGGGCGGCGGACTTCAGCGGCACGGAGGGCCGGCAGATCAGGGTGAGGGTGTTGGGGCCGGGGAACGCGGTGCTGCAGGAGGAGTGGTTCCGTCCGACTCATCAGCGGTTGAAGGGCTGGGTCTCGGCGGCCGATCTGACGTCCCCTGGGGCTGGGCAGGTCAAGATAGCGGCGTCGTGGGCGTTCGACTGGGCGAGCCTGGGCGCGACCTCGCGGATGGTGTTGACGGTGGGCGCGCCGTGCGCGTCGGCGTCGGCGGCGCAGCGGTACGGGTTCGGCTCGCCGTGGTCGGCGAACGCGGCCTGGTCGGTGGCTTCGGCGTATCCGCGGGTTGGGGGCGGGACGTATTGGTTCAACGGTCTGACCGTCGGCGGCATCGTCCAGCGGGGGGACCAGGCGGTGTATCTGTACGCGGTCCCGGCGGGTTGGGACGGGTCGTGCGGGCAGTTGGTCCAGTTCGACGGGTCCGGGAAGTCCAAGACCTTGTACCTCGGCGCGGCCAGCGCCGCGACTTACACGGTGGCGTTCAACCCGCAGGGTGGCACTGGTGCCGGGTCAAGAACTGTGGCCGCTGGCTCGCCGGTCGGCACATTGCCGGCGCCGACCAAGCCGGGTTACACGTTGAAGGGCTGGTTCACCGCGCCCACGGGCGGCACCCAGGTGACCGCGGCGACCATAGTGACCGGGAACGTCAC
>JAISCU010000311.1 GCA_031265345.1 Bifidobacteriaceae bacterium | reverse complement strand
CTACCCGCCCGCTCCAGGGCGCGGTCGGTGATCGACTTGCCGCCCCGGCCAATCCCGACCGTGCCGGACTTGACCAGTTCGCGGACGCCGAACGGCTCCAGCAGGGTCAACAGCGCGGTGAGCTTGGAGTCGGTGCCGGTCGCCTCAATCACCAGGGTGTCCGCGGCCACGTCGACTATGTGTGCCCTGAACAAGTCCACCAACTGCGTCACCTGGCTGCGGTTGCTGGCGTCCGCGCCCACCTTGACCAGCAGCAGGTCGCGCTGGACCGACCCGTCCAGGCCGTCCAACTCGACCACCTTGAGGACATTGATGAGCTTGTTCAGTTGTTTGGTGACCTGCTCCAAGGGCAGGTCCTCGACGTCCACCACGGCGGTGATCCGGGAAATCTCGGGATGCTCGGTCGGACCGACGGCGAGCGAGTTGATGTTGAACCCGCGCCGGGCGAACAGGGCCGCCACCCGCGTGAGCACGCCCGGCTTGTTCTCGACCAGGACTGACAGAGTGTGCGTTGACATGGCTGCTCCTAGAATTCGTCGCGTTCGAAGGCGGGCGCGAGCCCACGGGCGTATTCGATGGTGTCGTTCGATGCCCCCCCGGCGATCATCGGCCAGACTTGCGCATCGCGCGACACTTGGAAGTCGATCAGCACCGGCCGGTCGTTTATCGCCATCGCCTGTGCTATCGCCTGGTCCACTTGGTCGGGCTCCGAGCAACGCAGGGCTGCGCAACCATAGGCCTCGGCCAGTTTGACGAAATCCGGGATCATGGCCGTGTCGGCGCCGGTGTGCAGATCGGTGTTGGAGTAGCGCTCGCCGTAGTACAAGGTCTGCCACTGCCGGACCATGCCCAGCGACGAGTTGTTGATCAGCGCCACCTTGATGGGGATGCCGTTCAGCGCGCAGGTGACCATCTCGTGGCCGGTCATCTGGAAGCAGCCGTCGCCGTCCACCGCCCAGACCTGCTGGTTCGGATGGGCGACCTGCGCCCCCATGGCTGCCGGGACGGCGTACCCCATGGTGCCGAGCCCGCCCGAGTTGAGCAGTTTGCGGCCACCCGAGATGTCGAGGAACTGCTCCGACCACATTTGGTGCTGGCCCACGCCGGAGGCGAAGATGGCGTCCTTCGGCGCCAGCGCGGACAGACGCTCGATGACGTATTGCGGGGCGAGACGCCCGTCGGTCGGCTGGTCGTAGCCGGGCGGGTACTCCTTGCGCAGACCGTCCAGGTATTCCCACCACTGTTGGTAGCCGGGCTTCGTGTCCCAGGTCGCGGCCAGCTCGGCGAGGTCCGCGAGCACGGCGGCGGCATCGCCCACGATTGGTATGTCGACGGGCAGGTTCTTGCCGATCTCGGCCGGGTCGATGTCCGCGTGGACCAGCTTGGCCCGAGGCGCGAAAGTCGTCAGGTCGCCGGTCAGGCGGTCGTCGAAACGCGCCCCGACGGACATGATCAGGTCCGCGTTCTGGAGCGCGGCGACCGCCGGGACGGTGCCGTGCATGCCGCCCATGCCCAGGTTGGAGGGGTGGGAGTCCGGGATCGCGCCCGCCCCCATCAGGGTGATCACGACCGGCGCGCCGGATAGATTGGCCAGCTTCACGAGGCTGGCTTTGGCCTCGGCGCCCGCCCTGATGATCCCGCCACCGGCCAGGATGATGGGGCGCTTGGCATGGCGCAGAGCCAGCGCCGCCTGGCGAACCTGCTTGGCGTGCGGTTTGGTGACGGGCCGGTAGCCCGGCAGGTCCATCTTCACCGGCCAGTGCCAGTCGGTCAGTTCGGTCTGGGCCGACTTGGTGATGTCCACCAGCACCGGTCCGGGCCTGCCGCTGTGGGCTATGTGGTACGCCGCCGAGATCGCCGGCGCGATGTCTCTCGCCTCCTTGACCAGGAAGGAGTGCTTGGTGAGCGGCATGGTCGCGCCCACTATGTCCGCCTCCTGGAAGGCGTCCGTGCCGATGGCTTTGGCGCTCACCTGGCCGGTGATGGCGAGCAGGGGCACCGAGTCGATGTTCGCGTCCGCCAGGGCCGTGATCAGGTTGGTCGCGCCCGGCCCGGAGGTCGCCATGCACACGCCGACCCGCCCGGACGATGCCGCGTAGCCGGTCGCCGCGTGCCCCGCGCCCTGCTCGTGGCGGACCAGGATGTGGCGGATGCGCGAGGCGTAGAGAGGATCGTAGGTCGGCAGGATGGTGCCGCCCGGAATCCCGAAGATCACGTCTACGCCCAGAGCCTCCAGGGTCTTGACAATCGCTTCGGCGCCAGTCGGTCGCGCCGGGGATTTGCCGCCGGGAGGAGCCGGCTTCGGCTCAGTCATGATCTTTCCTTTCTTAGCTGTCCGTGGCAACAAAAAACCCTCCGGCCCAGTAGGCGGGAGGGCGCGCGTGGCAAACCTTCGAGCGGCTACGCCACGCGCGGGTCTACTACGACGGTCTGTTGCATGGAGCTAAGCCTAACGCCTCCGCCCACCCCTCGGAACCAGCCGTCCACATTCCGGACGGCCAGATGGACGATGCCGCGTGGACGCCCCACCGCGCGGGCCAGTCCCGCCGCCCAAGAAGTCTCCAGACGACTTTCTGGGCGAGCCCGCCAGGTCTCCGGACGACTTTCCAGTCGGGCGATGCCGTGTGGCCGGCCGATCCTGCGGGCCAGCCCCGCCGCCCAAGAAGTCTCCAGACGACTTTCTGGGCGAACCGCGGGACAGACGGGCCGGGCGGGCGGCATCGGACAAATCGTTCTGGGGGCGAGACCGGGACGAAAGTGAAGGCCTCGCCACCGCGCGATGGAGGTACGGTAACTGAGTGAGGGCAGTAGTTGAGTTCCTGGCCGGTCAGCCCGTGCTCTTGATGTTCATTCTGGTGGGAGTCGGTTCCGCGTTGGGAGAGATCCGAGTCAAGCGAGTCGCGATAGCGGCGGCCGCCGTGCTGTTCATCGCCATCGCTTTCTCGGCCTGGGGCACATCCCAGGACATCGAGATGCCGCTCGAGCACATGGAAATCCTGGGCACTTTCGGATTGGTGTTGTTCACCTACACGGTGGGCGTCCTATCCGGGTCGAACTTCTTCGCCTCCTTGCGAAGCGGGTGGCGCACCATTTTGGCCATGATCGCGCTATTGGCCAGTTGCGCGGGGATCGCGTTAGGCGCCGGAAAACTCCTCGGGTTGGACGGCGCCACGGTTGGCGGGACGCTCGCCGGAGCCGTCACCAATACCCCGATGCTGGCGGCTGTCCGGTCCGCCTCGGGCAACCCCAACGAACCGACAATCGGATATGCCGTCGCCTATATTCTGGGCGTCTTGATAATGCTGATCTTCGCCCAATTGGCACTTCGCCAGGCACCCAAAGACACGGACGCTCCCGCGCCGTTGGTGTCGCGGACTATTCGGGTCGAAACCGACTCAATGCCATCCATCGCCGGCCTGGAGGAACGCTACGAGGACCACATCAAGTTCGCCCGCGTCCGCCACGGCGAGAACAATCCGGTCCTGGCGGTGAGCGAGGACGACGTCCTGCGGCGCGGCGACCTGGTGACCGTGGTCGGTCCGGCCGCCTCCGTCCAAGACGTCACCCGCGAGCTCGGTCACAAGTCCTCCCACGATCTCAACGCCGACCGGCGCTACCTCGATTTCCGCCGCATCACGGTCTCCAATCCACTCCTCTCCGGGCGCACCATCGAAGAGCTTGACCTGGAGGAACGCTACTCCGCCCGCATCATCAGGGTCCGCCGCGGCGATGTCGACATGTTGGCGGAGCCGGGCTTGGTCCTCCAAACCGGCGACCGCGTACGGGTGGTCGCCTCCCGCGAGCACATGGACGCTCTGTCCAAATACTTCGGAGATTCCGCCCGCGGGCTGGCGGACATAAACCCGGTCGGATTCGCCATCGGCCTGGGCCTCGGCATCCTGTTGGGGCTGGTGCCGATCCCCATGGGCGGCCTCACTTTCAAACTCGGATCGGCCGCCGGGACCCTCCTGATCGGGTTGATCTTCGGGCGCCTGGGGCGGATCGGACCTTTTGTCACCACCATGCCGACATCCTCCTCCCAGGCGATTTCGGAACTCGGGTTGCTGATGTTCCTCTCTCAGGCGGGCGTGGCGGCCGGCACGCAAATCGCGGGCGCATTCGCCTCCGGCGAGTGGCTCAAGATACTCAGTTTGGGCGCGCTAATCACCACCTTCCTGGG
>JAISCU010000310.1 GCA_031265345.1 Bifidobacteriaceae bacterium | reverse complement strand
CCGCGCGGTCGGTTCGGGCGTGAATTGCGCCCTGACGGGGTTCGTGGCACGACTCCGGCGACCGCGAACGCCGTCAGCCTGCATTTCGGGTCCCCTCGCGGTCGGCTCGGGCGTGAATTGCGCCTCGACGGGGTTCGTGGCACGACTCCGGCGACCACGAACGCCGTCAGCCTGCATTTCGGGTCCCCTCGCGGTCGGCTCGGGCGTGAATTGCGCCTCGACGGGCTTCGTGGCACGACTCCGGCGACCACGAACGCTTTCGACCCGCATTTCGGCGCCCGCGGCCGTCCCGCGCCGCCGCCGCTCCGAAAGCCGAGGCGGCTTCCCCCATCACGGAGCTGGCGCAGCCAGCCGGGCAGCTGGTTTGCCCTCCGTTGTTCGTCCAGTCCGGGGTTTTGCGCGCCCCACCTCATCGAGTCCGCCGTTTTCCATGGTCCGCGGCATCGAGTCCGGGGTTTTGCCCGCAACCTTGCCCGCGTGCGAAGCGCTGATCAGGCGAAACGGAAAAGGGTCGATGCAAGAACAGCGGACTCGGCGAACAACCGCATGGGAAACAGCGGACTCGATGGACGGGAGCGTGCAGATCCCCCGGAAACTGCGTGGACAGGCCCCGGCACCGACGTGGACAGACCGTCCAGACCGCACGCCTGGCAAGATGAGAGGGTGCCCGAAATCAGCGCCTTCGACGGCACCAGAGTGACCATGTATTGGAACGACCGTGTTCCGCCACATTTCCACGCCGAGTACTCAGGCCGGCGGGCCGCCATCGCCATAGAGGATGCCGACATGGATCAGATACCAGAGGTCGTGCAGGTCATGGCCGGGCCGGGACAGCTCGTCTACGCCTGGCTCGCCGACGGCTCGGTTCGCCTCTACGACGCGGCGCCCCTCATAGCCCAGGGCGGCGTCTTCGCGCCGTTGGCGGACCCGGCACTGTTCGAGGAGTCGCTGATGGTGGCGAACGGCACGCTCGCCTGGGACGTGGAAGGCGGTCACGACCCTCGCAAGGTGCTCGATGTCGCGCCGGAGGCGGTGCATGCCGCGCCGCAGGTGGCTGACCCCCTCGAAGAGCAGGCAGCTTGAGCGGCAGCAGGACTCGAGGACTCCGCCACACCGCTGAGCCGACGCGGCGTTGGCAAGCAGGCCGTGACCAGCGCTGACCGGTACTGTTTTCGCGGAAGAAGCCAAGCGCTGCGGTCGCCGGATGGCCGCGCGGAACGCAAGGAGGCCGGGCATGGGTTGGAACCGCCGATCGGAGGACCTGGCGGATTATTTCGCCGCCTTCGGGCTGAACCCGGCACAGGCCGAGTCGCTGATGAACCGCGTCGACCCGAAAACACCGCTGAGAGGTCGGCCCAAGAAGCGGCTGGCGTTGACTGTGCGATTGGACTTGACGGGAGCGAAACCGCCGATTTGGCGCCGCCTCAGACTGGCCAGCGACCTGAACCTGGAGCAGCTGCACACCATCATCCAGGTCGCGATGGGCTGGCACTTCGCCCACTTGCAGTCCTTCGAGGAGTGGGCGCCCGCAGGCGGCCACCGCGACCGACTCGGCCTGGCCACCCGGTGGGACGAATCCGAGCACGGCGCCACCGAGCACGGAGAATGGTCGGTGCAAGTCTCCCAAGTGCTGGGACAGGTGGGCGACCGCCTCAAGTACGTCTACGACTTCGGCGACGACTGGCACCACACATTGCGGCTGGAGAAGGTTGAGCCATGGACCCCGGGCGACCCGTTGGCCGCCTGCCTGAAAGGCCGCCGGGCATGCCCCCCGGAGGATTCGGGCGGCATCTGGGGGCTGGGGGACTTTCTCGCCAGGCAAGACCGGGAAGGCGACGCGGACGACGACTATTGGGCCTATCTCCCTGGCTGGGACCCGGAGGACTTCGACCTCGCGGACGTCAACGACGCGCTGCTCCGCCACCAAGAACAGGGCTTCGCGGACGCGGGTCCGTTTTAGCCGCGTCACTCGTTGCACGATGCCGCTCGGTCGTCTCCCCCAGCCCCACCAGGTCGGGCGCGCCCAGCGTCAGGCGCCGCGGGCCGGGTCTCGGCAGAGTCATGCTCGACCGGCGAGGCTCCTTCAAGCGGCGGCCCGAAATGCGACCTTCGAGGGTTCGTCGCCGGCCCGGTCGCGCCACGAAGGCCCCAAGGTCGCAGTTCGCGCCGGGGCCCGACCCGCGTGGGCCGCGACCGCCGCCCACCGCCAGCACGTCGACCACCGGCCACCACAACTTTGCCGAGGCCTTGGTGCCACAGGAAGGCGGTGCCGGAGCCGGCGTCCGGCAACCCCGCCGATGCCGCCTGGCCTCCCAGTCGGCATCGGCGGTCCTTCCCACCGGTGTCCGGGAACGGCTGCAATTGGCAACTCGGCCGAGTTCCGGCCAGTTGCGGACAACGACGCCCGATGCCGCCTTGGCGGCAACCCGTGTTTGCGCAGGTCAGCCCGCCCACGGCATCGGCGTCCCTTTCCGCCCGTGTCCACAAAAGGCTTCAACTGGCGCCCCGGTCCAATTCCAGCCAGTTGTGGACAAGGATGCCTCAAGTAGTCCGACCTGCTCGCCGACGGCGCGCCGCCGCGATGAGGAACCAGCAACCCAGCGCCAGCAGAGCCAAAGCCGTGCCCGCGAGTGCGACCGCTCCCGCCACGCCCGTGAACGGGAGCTTGCCGGCGGCGCCCGGTGGCACCGGCTTGGCCGGGGGCTCGGGTTGCCCGGCGCACGCCACGGCGAACGCGCCCGTCACTGAACCAGATTCGGGGCCGGTCAGACGCACAGCCTGCTGGTCCCTGGCCTCGGGTGAAACCGTCCACTCGAACTCGACCCGACCGTCATCGCTGGCAACTGCGGGGGCAACATCCTCCGCGCCGGCCGCCCAGAGGGTCACAGGCTCGGACGGTTGGAAGTTCTCGGCCATCACTGCCTGGCGCTCGTTCCCGCAGACCGTCGCCTTTGCCAGCGACAGGCGCGGAACGCCGACCCGCCACGGGCGTTCGACCGCGTTGCCGGATTGATCCTCCTCAACGATCACCAGGGTGTCACCCTCCTTGGCGTTTGGAGCCAGAACACAGCCCCAGGTCTTGTCGGTGCCCACGACGGTCTCGCACAGGGTGTTTCCGTCCTCGTCCTTGACCACGATCTTGTCACCTGGCGTCTGCCCGATGCCGTCGATCTCGGACCCGTCCGACGGGTGGACCACCGGCCTGCCCGGCGCGGTTGCGTCGGTCACAATGTCAACCGGGTCGGAGGCGTTCCCGGCCTGGTCCACGACCTCGACCGTCACCTCTGAGCCGTCCGGGAGCTTCGGGGAGATGGGGCAGTCGAACGACCCGTCCGGGGCGACCGGGCAGGTCGCCACCGTGTTCCCGTCGCCGTCCTTGACCACCACGGTCAAGCCGCCGTCCTCCGCGTCGCCCAGATCCTCCGGGTCAACCGTCCCCGTGACAGACCCGCCGTCCGACGGGTCCACCGAAGGCTTGCCCGGCGCGGCGGCGTCCGTGAACACCAGCGTCGCCTTGGCCTCGTCCGGCGCCCAATCGGTGCCGTCGGCCAGGCCAAACGTCTGGCCGGACACGCGAGCGCCCACCTGGTAGGTCCCCTCGTCGCCAAAGTAGACCATCTGAGCCACACCGGCCTCCGCCGCGACGCTCCGCAAACGAGACGAACCGTAGTCCACCACGCCCGCGGGAACGCCGGTCAGCCAGGCCGGGCCCGTCACGACCGCCTCGCCGTTGCCGACGCGGGTGCCAGCGGGAACCCAGAAGTCAACCTCGCAGGGCACCGCCGTCGCGCCGTCCCAGCAGGCGGCCAGGTTCCCGAACGCGTCCCGCACGGTGGCCAACAGGGTCAAACCGTCCGGATCATCCGCCCTGACGGGAGCGTCCGGGCTGGTCAGCTCGCTGTGCGGCCCGGAAGGCGGCCCGCCCACAAACAGGGCGTCCACCGTGTAGACCGAACCGCCGGCCTGAGTGGCGACTGGGGAGCCCCCCAGCTTCACGCCGACATCAGCCAGGCCCGTGAGCCGCGACACTATCCGCAACGCCGCCGCGCCGGACGAATCCGTCGGATACTCCCCCGCCTGGCAGGGCGCTCCGGATTCCGGCGCCGCCACGGTCACGCCCACCGGCAGCTCCGGCACCACGCACGCGCCCGCGACGGCCCCGCTCACCCCGTTCGCGGCCGTGACGGTGAGCGTGTAGCTCTGCACGGCATCGGCCACCACGTGGGTCGCCTGCGCGTCCGTGCGCGCCAGCGTGAAGCTGGAAGCCGCCGCGGAGGCCGCCCCGCTCGAGAACACGACGTCAGACGGAGTGAGGACGATGCCGTCCGGCCCGGTCCCAGCAACCGCCCCGACCGGGAAGGTCCCCTCGTAAGCGGAGACCACCTCGACCAGGGCCAGGCCCGGCGTGTGGACGCCGCCCACCAGGCAGGCGGCTGACGGGACCGCGGGCTCGTCGCCGCAAGTCTCGACCGTCGCGGCGGCATCGCCCGGGGCGTCCTGCTCCCAGAAGACCGGCGAACCGGCCGCGGAGGGCAGGGCGAACGCGACCGGCACGCCGCCCACCCCGTTGCCGTATGCGTCCGAGACCACCACGCGCGCCCAAGAGCGGCCCTCCAAGTCGTTCGGCACCGCGCCGCCGTAGGTGACGAGGGTCGCGGTGGCCGGGGTGCCAGCCGTGAACTGCGCCCCGACCACGGTCTGGGAGGCGACCGGCGCCGTCTGCGGGGCGCCCACCGTCTCGGCACCAGCCGCACCCGCGACCGAAGCCTTGATCCAAACCCAACCGGCCAGGTTGCCGGGCGCCGCGAACTCGTAAGCCGCGACGCCGTCCGGGCCTGCGCTCACCGGCGTGTCGACCCGGTTCCAAACCGAGCCGGACGGCCCGGCGGCCGCGCCTTGGGCCCAATAGAACGTCACCTCGGGCCCGGTGACCGGGTTCCCATAGCGATCCGTCACCCGGACCTCGGCCCGGTGATAGCCACCGCCCACCGGGAGCGGACCGGTCGCGGTCGGGATGCTCAAGGAGGAATCCCGCCCTGAGGCAGCTCCGGCCGTGAACGTCACATAGGCCAGGCCTTGGTCGCTCAGGATCACGCCCTCGGAGTCCTTCACGGTCATGATCGCCGAAGGATCGGCGTCCTTGATCGACGCGGAGACGCCGTAGCGGCCAGCCTTCTCGGCCGAGAGCCGGGCCACCGCCGCGCCGGCCGAGACGCTGGCCTCGATGGTCGACCCCGCGTCCTGAGGGCGCCCCTCGGGCCACACGTCGGCGGGCAGCTGGAACACCACGGTTGCCTGGTCCGCCGGATGGCCCTGGGCGTCCACGACGCGAGCCTGCAGCAGCGCTGGCGCGGGCCCCGCCACCGAGACGGCGGCGGGAGGCTCGACCAGCCACGAGTTGCCGGTGACCGGAGCCCCCGCCGCGAAACGGACCAGGAACTTCGCCCCAACGCTTTCCCAGGTGGCGCCGTTCCACATCTGGATCTGGCCCCAATAGGTCCCGGTCGCCGCGCTGTACAGCTTCCAGGTGTGCTGGCCCAGCGAACCGGATTCGGGAGCGCCGGTGACGCCCTCCAAAGCGCCGCTCACCACGGAGGACAGGCCGGAAATCTTGACGGGCACCCCAGGCACCAACAGCCCCTCCTGGGACTGGACCTCGACCGTCAACGAGTAGAAGTCGTCCGGCGAGCCCGTGGCGGGCCGCGACACGGAGCCTCCGGTCACGGGGTCCGCCGTGTTGGGCGAGATTCGCCAACTCGACTCGCCGGAGGTCGGGTTCCCCGCTGTGAAGGCGACGGTCTGCGGCGAACCGGAAACCGGCAGCCCATCCACCGTCGCTGTGACGGCGAACACGCCGGGCTCCTCAGAGGTGAACTCCACATAGGCCAGGCCGGCCTGGAACACGCCGCCCACCGTGCAATACTCCGGCGCGCTCGAGCCCTGGGCGGGATCGCAGGTCGAAACCCGGGCTGAGGAATCCGCGCTCCCCTTGATGTTGGGTCCCTTCACTCCGGCGGCGCCCTCCTCGATGGCGATGTCCACGTCGCGCCCGCCCAACGGGTTGCCGTGGGAGTCCGTCACCTTCACCTTCGCGTAGTGCGCGGCTTTGCCGTCAGCGTACGCCGCGTTCTGGGAAACGGTCAGCTCGGACACCGCCTGGTCGACCGGCCCGGCCGCGAAGGCCAACGGAACCGGGCTTCCGCCCACGATCTGGTCGCCGGCGTAGAAGGCGCAGCCGTGCCACGGCCCGGCGAGGTTGGACAAGAACCGCACTCGGGCGGTCCCGTCCGCGTCAGTCAGCGCCGAAGCGGTCCGAGTCGCCCCGTCCGGGGCCTGGCTGCAGTAGGCGTCCGGATCCGAGATGGGACCCTGCGGGGCGGCCAAGAAGAACCGATACTGGACGGCCACCCCTTCGCGCTTGACCGGGTTGGAGTTTTGGTCCAGCAGGTCCACCCTCACCTCGTAGCCGGCCGCCGCCGCACCCACCGTCAGCGGACCGGCCGGGGACCGGCTGATCTGCGAGTACATCGGGTCGATGGGCCCGGCCACGAATATGGCCGTGGCCGGCGAGTTCCCGTCAACCGGGATCCAGTCAGCGGTGCCCTGCGGCTTGGCCCTCGCGGTCACCTCATAGGAGTCCGCCCGCTTGGAGACCAGGACCACCTCTGCCCGCCCGGAGGCGTCCGTCTTGGCCGCGAAGACGCTCTGGCCAGGCGCCTCGCCCTGCACGTCCGCCCCGGCGGGCAAGGCGAACTCTACGTCCGCCCCGGCCAGCGGGTTGGAATTGGCGTCCAACACGTGGGCGGCGACCGTCAGCGGGTCAGACCCGTCGGCGATCGCGGAGGCCGCCGGGGCTTCCAGATGGGAGGTCAAGGAGGCCATCGGGCCGGACACAAAGGTCAGCTCCACCGAACCTGGGGACATCGCGACCGCGCCCAACAGCGCCCGCAGCGAGTGCTGCCCGGCGGCCCGCGATGTCACCGTCACGGAGACCTGGCCCTGGGAGTTGGTCTGGAAGGGGCCGGATTCGACCACCGTCAGCCCCGCCGAGGGCGCGAAGAACACCGCTTGACCCACCAGCACCTGGCCCGCGAAGTCCTTCACGGTCGCGGTCGCCGTGTAAGAATCGGCGCCGTTCGCCGTCACACCGGGATGTGCGGGGCTCAAGGCGGTGGTGGGGCGGACGCTCAGGTTCGACTCGTCCACGTCTGCCGAGCCGGGCCCGAACTCCAACGGATCGGAGCCCACCTCGTCCCCGTTCACGAACGCCTTGACGATGACGGTTTCCCCGCCCGCGTCCTTGGCGTCCACAATCTCGATCCGGGCGAATCCCAGGTCCGAGGACCGGACGGTCGCCTCGGTGCCCGGGTCCGCCGCGCCCACGATGCGCGCCTCGCCGGTCACGGTGAACACCACGTCTTGGCCCTCCACCGGGTTGCCCTGGGTCACCGCGTCCAGCACCCTGACCTGAGCGAAGTGCTTGGCCTTGCCGTCGTTCTCGACAACGGTGCCGGTGGAGGAGGAGAACTCGGAAGCGGACGGCAGGGCGGAGTCGGCCTTGAAGGCAGCCTTCAGGGACGTTCCAACCTGCCCCTCGCCAATCCACGCCTCGACCTCGTAGACGCCCGCCAATGGCACCGTCCATGACGGCCATTCCGCCACGCCCGAAGCCGAAGCCACCGCCCGCGACCCCGTCCCTTCGCCCGTCCACGAGGTCGAGCCATCGAGCCGCCAGCGGAACGTCACCGGTTCGGACGCGTCGGTGTAGGCGTTGCCGCTCTGGTCGAACAAGTCCACCCTCAGCGTGTGGGACTCCCGCCGGACGGTCTTGACCTCCCCGCTGGAGGGGATTGAGAACTTCGAGCCAGCGGCGGACACGCCCGCGTTGGTGAACTGCAGCACGGCGGGCGCTCCCTGGGTGATCTCCAGCTCGCCGACCTTCGCGTCGACCTTGTATTCGCCCTTGACCAGCGAAACCATCGCTATGGTGGCGACCCCGTTGGAATCGAGCGCGACCGAGACCTCCTGCGGGCCGTCCACCGGGGCGCCGGATGCGAGGCCGACCGCGGTCACGGCATCGGGCACCTGGAATGTCACGGCGCCGGTGGTGACCGGGTTCTCCCAAACGTCGAACACATGGGCCTCGACCACCTGCTGTTCGCCGCCGTTCGCCTTTGCCGGCCCGGTCCTGGGACCCACCAGGAACGACTTGGTGGACGATGCCGCCCCTGCGGCGAACACCACATCCACCGATTTGCCCGTGCTCCCGGCGGCAGGCTGCGATAGCGCGTCGCCGGCCACTTCGGCGGAGATCGTGAACGTCCCCGCCTCGGTCGAGGTGAACACGAATTCGGCGGTCCCGGACTGGCCTTCGATCTGGGACGTGGTGACGGTGAAGAAGCGCGGGCCGTGCTGGCCCCCCGCGATCCCGATGGTCGCGGGCCGGCCGTTCACCGGGTCTCCGTCGCTGTTCCTGAGGTTGACGCGCACCACATAGGACTCCTTGCCGTCGGCGGTCGCTGGGTCCGTCTTGTTGCCCTGGGAGGCCCGAACCTGGAACCACGACGTGGCCGAGTCCGCCGAGTCGTTGACGAACCGCGCGTCTTGGGACGCGGAACGCTCCGTGCCCACCACGCCCACGACCGGGAACTTGCCCTCGAACTCGGAGACCACGTGCACGG
>JAISCU010000007.1 GCA_031265345.1 Bifidobacteriaceae bacterium | reverse complement strand
CCCAAGGCTCCGGCGCACGAGTTGGTGCCTGGCACCAACCCGGGTTCGAGCCGCTCGACGAGGCCGTGGGCGGCGCCGAAGGCTCCCGAGCACCAGATGGGCTCTGACGCCAACCCGTGTTCGGGCCGTCGTTCGGAGCGGCGGCGACGGGCGCGCTGGCGGCGTCTTCGCTGCACGATGCCGCCGTGACGGGAGTGGTTCGCGGGCCGACGACCTGCTGGGCCGGATCGGCGACCTGCTCGGCCGGTCCGGGGGCCTTCTGGGCCGGGCCGACGACCTGTTGGGACGAGCCGGGGGCCGACCCGCAGGCCTGGCAGTACAAACCGGCCCACGCAGGGTCGAAGACGGCCGGCGCCCCGCAGCGGGGGCACTTGTAGTCGCTTGCCTGGACCATGGCGACGGCGCTGGGCCTCAGTACAACTGGCGCCCGCAGTTGCCGCAGAACTTGGTGCCGGTGGTCGGCGTCCCGCAGTCGGGGCAGAACTTGGGGCCGGGACCGGCGCTGGCCTGGCCGGACGCTGGCGGCTGCTGCGCGGCGGGCGGCGCTTGGCCGGGAGTGGCTTGTGCGCCGGGGGGTGCCGCGCCGGGAACCTGAGCGCCTGGGGCCCCAGGGTACGCGCCGCCCTGGGCCGGCGGCATCGTCCATGCTCCTCCGGGCGGAACGGGGGCGGCGGCCGGAACCGGGGCAAGCGGCGGTCCGGGCGGCGGCTGGGCGCCTGGCGGGACCGGGGACGCGGCTGGCGGCGCGGCTGGGGCAACCAGCGGTCCGCCGAACAGGCCACCAGCGGCACCGCCCGCGATGCCGATCCCGAGCATCCCTCCGGCGCCGCCCTGCGGGTTGGCGCCGGCCTCGTGCAGAGCGTCCGCGACCGTGCCAGCGACGTAGCCGCGCTGGATGTTCGGGTCCGACAGCATGGCGCCGCGGTTGCGCAGGTCGATCAACTCGCGTGAATGGTCGTCGTAATTGACGGACTCGACGGCCACCTGCACAATCTCGATGCCGCGCCCCTGGGTCCAATCGGCGTCCAGCAGGTTGGCCATCGCCTGCGAGAGCAGGTCCTGGTGCTGCTGGACGGCGCTGATACTGACGCCCTGGCCCGACAACTGCGCGATGGCCGTGGTCAGCTTGGTCATGAACTCGGCGACGAATTGGTCCTGGATGTCGGAGAAGTTGACCCTCGGGGAGACCTTGTCGTAGACGTTGGCGAAGAACAGCACCGGGTTGTTGACCAGGATGGTGAACGATCCGAAGGCGCGCAGGAACAACTCGGCGTTGTAGAAAGTGTCGAAGTACTGGATCGGCTGCTTGGTGCCGAACTTGATATTCCGGATCTCGCGCTGGGTCACGAACAGGGCTCGCTGCTGCTGCGGCGTGGCACCGCCGAACTTGAAGCGCTCCCACACCTGGCGCAGCGAATCGCCCCACTGCCCCACGAACACCGACGGCTGGGTCGAATCATCGACGGTGTAGTAGCCCGGTTCGGCGCTCAGGTCGACCACTCGGCCACCGTCCACCAGCAACATGCAGGTGCTGGTCGGCACCACGATCCGCGACCCGTTGGAGATGACGTCCCCCGTGCCTTTGACGTTGGAGCCGCGTCCGTCCTGCCGCAGCGGTTGCCCCGCTATGAGCAAGGTGTCCTGTTTGACCAGTTCCTCTGGCACGCCGATGGCGTCAAGCCACTGATCGGCCAATGTCCCGCCCACGGCGCCCATCGCCGCCCGGATCAATCCCATGTCACTGCCCTTTCGGAGTTCGGATTTGCCATCCCTGAGCCTAGTGGAGCCCTGAGCCTGACGGCGCCCGCCTTGGTGCGTCGAGTGTCCCCAATACTGCTGAGAGTCATTCTCGCGGCTCAGCGCCTCCGTGTCCGGGCTTGGCTTCGAGCCATTCTGTCAGCCAGGCTTTGAGGGGGGTGGGGTCGTTGGGGAGATCTGTCACATGGCGGGGGGCTTCCAGCAATCCCCGGAAGCGGGGCGGCACGGGCGGCGGCTCGCCGGTCGCCTCGATGATGGTCTGGGCGAACTTGACCGGCAGCGCCGTCTCGGTCACGATCACCGGGCCTGGGACGGGCGCGGCCAAGGCGACGTGCACGGCATCGGCGGTGTGGGGGTCGATCAGGACCTGGTGTTCGCGCCAGAGCCGGCGGATCGTGGCCAAGCGGTCGGCGTGGCTGGACGTGCCGGAGACGAAACCGAAGCGCTCGCGGAGCGCCGCGAACTCCCCCGTGGCGCTCAAGTCGAAGAACCCGTCGCGGGGCAGCACCTCCCCGAACAGATGGGCCACCCGCGCGCCGTCGCGCCCCAGCAGATCGGCCACGAAACGCTCGAAGTTCGACGCCTTGGAGATGTCCATGGACGGACTGGAGGTCTCGACGGTCTCGGCCGGGCGGCGGGGGCGGTAGACGCCGGAGACGAAGAACTCGTGCAGCACGTTGTTCTCATTGGTGGCCAGAATCAGTCCGTCCACCGGCAGGCCCATCTCGCGCGCCACATGACCGGCCAGGATGTTGCCGAAGTTGCCGGTCGGCACGGCGAAGGACACCCGCTCGCGCCCGCTCCGCAGATAGGCCGCGAAATAGTAGACCACCTGGGCAACCACACGGGCCCAGTTGATCGAGTTGACCGCGCCGATGTGCCAACGGGCTTTGAAGCCGGCGTCCAGGTTGACGGCTTTGACCAAGTCCTGGCAGTCGTCGAAGACGCCGTCGATGGCGATGTTCGCGACTGCCGGGCTGTCGATGGAGAACATCTGCGCCTGCTGGAACGGCGTCATCCGGCCGCGCGGCGTCAACATGGCCACTTTGATGCGCTCGCGGCCCGCTAGCGCGTGTTCGGCGGCGCTGCCGGTGTCCCCCGAGGTTGCGCCGAGCACCGTCAGCCAAGTGTCGCGGCGCTCCAACTCGTCCTCGAACAGCTGGCCGATCAATTGCATGGCCATGTCCTTGAAGGCCGCCGTGGGACCGTTCGACAGGTGGGCTATCCACAAGTTCGTGCCCTGGAGGCGATCGACGGGGACGATCTGTGGGCCGCCGAACGCCTTCGCCGTGTACGCGGCCTCGGTGAGGGCACGCAGCGTTTCAGCGGGGTATTCCGGCGCGAACAGCCCTAGTATCTGCGCCGCCAAAGCAGCGTATCCGCGCTGGTCCAAGAGATCGCGCATGGCCTCCAGGGCGGCGGCGGACACTTGAGGGTAGCGTTCCGGCAGGTAGAGCCCGCCATCGGGGGCCAGGCCCGACAGCAGGATGTCAGCGAACTTGGGAAGGTCAAGGTTGTCGAGAACGCCCAAGTGGTCCGGGGTGCCCAGCGCGTCCGGGCCGGTCGAGCGAGTGGAAACATAGCGCACGGTCCTTAAGGCTATTACGCCAACTGCCCCTGGACTCGCCGGGCGCGGCCAGCCGCCAGGCGGCATCGCCCACCTGAGCCGGTTGCCCGCGTCGGTGCCGGAGACCGCATGGCCGGACGGTCCTCGGGCCCTCGATCCCATCGGTCCGCGCCGCCGGTTCATCGACTCCGCTGTTTCGCGTGATCGCCAGCGTCGAGTCCGCTGTTTCCCACGGCCGGGTTCATCGACTCCGCTGTTTCGCGTGATCGCCAGCGTCGAGTCCGGGGTTTTCCACGGTCGGCTTCACCGAGTCCGCTGTTCTGCGTGATCCTTGGTGCCGAGTCCGGGGTTTTGCGCGTAGTTCGGCGCATGCCCAACGCGCTGACCAGCCAAAACGCGCAACGGCCCGGCGCAGAACAGCGGACTCGATGAACAACGGATGGGAAACAGCGGACTCGGCGCACGCGGGCGCGCAAACCAGCAGCCTCGATGAGCATTGGCATGGGAAACAGCGGACTCAAGGCCGGCGCCGTGGCCTGGCGGCCGACCCAGCCATGTCGCACGGCCGCCCGACGAGACGGACCTGCGGGGGCGGCATCGGACATATTGTCTTGAAGCCCGGCCCAACCGCAGTTCGGGGGCCGCCCCAAATCACGGCGCGAGGACCACCGGCATCTCCGGGCGGACGGACTCCGGCAGGGACTGGCACAACCCGCCCAGGTGGGCCCTGGTGCGCGGCCCGTGTAGATTGACCATGAGCCCAAATCCAACTTGAAGGAGGCACAACATGGCAAAGATCACAGTCCTGGGCGGGACCGGGTACGCGGGAGCGGCCGTCGTCGCCGAAGCCGCCCGTCGCGGCCACGAGGTCCGGGCGGTCTCCCGGCGCGCGCCCGAACCCGCCGCGCGGATCAAGGGCGTCGCGTACCTGGCCGGCTCCGTCACCGACCCGGTCTTCCTCGAGTCGGTGGCCGGCGAGAGCGACGCGGTGGTCTCGGCCCTGTCGCCGCGCGGCCCCATGCTCGGGCAGGTCCGTTTGGTCGATGCCGAGTTGATCACTTTGGCCGACAAACTCGGGTTCCGCTTGGGGGTCATCGTGGGCGCCGGGTCGCTGTTGGTCTCCCCCGGAGGGCCACGCTTGGTGGACCAGCCCGATTTCCCCGCCGAGGTCAGAGCCGAATCGGAGGAGATGGCCTCGGTGTTGTCCGATCTCGAGGCGTCCCCAGCGGGCGTCGACTGGTTCGGCGTCTCGCCCGCCGCGGGCTTCGGCGCCTTCGCGCCCGGCGAGACCTTGGGGCGCTACCGGGTCGGGGGCGAGGTGATGTTGACGGACGACTCCGGGAACAGCTACATCTCGGCCGGGGATCTGGCCGCGGCCGTGGTCGATGAAGTCGAGCACCCGGCCCACCGCCGCGAGCGGTTCCAAGTCGCGTACTGAGTCGCGTACTGAGTCGCTTACCGGGGTGCCTTACGGGGGCGTGTGCTCACCCGCTCAGTGGGGCGCGTGCCGACCGAGCGGGGACGCGGCCTGCGGCGCCCGCCAATTCAGGCCCACGCGCCTAGGGCTTCCCGATCTTCCCGATCCGCGCGTGGATCAACGCGTCCAGACTCCTCGCGATCCCGGAGGCGGAGGTCACATCAGGTCAAACGCGTGGCCGACCTCCCGTGCGTGATGCAGGATGCGCAACACCTCGATTTGGGGACCGTTGACGCGATAGTAGATGCGATAACCGCCACG
>JAISCU010000306.1 GCA_031265345.1 Bifidobacteriaceae bacterium | reverse complement strand
CTGGTCAATCTGGTCGGCGCGGCCCAAATCCTGCGCCCCGGCTGGTTCGTCCGGGCTCCCACCGAACTGTCGCAGACCCGCACCGACAACGTCGTGGACGATGCCGCCGTCCAAGTCCTCAAGACCACCCAGGACGGCGCCGGGTATTCTCCCAGAGTCGCCGCGGTGTACGTTGACCGTCCGGTCCGCTGGGAGGTCGACTCCCAGTCGCTGTCCTGCTCCTCGACCATGAACCTGGACGCCATGGGCCTGGGGGTGGTTTCCCTGAAGGACGGCCTGAACGTGTTCGAATTCACCCCGACCGAGGTCGGCACTCTGCCCTACACCTGCGGCATGGGAATGTTCCCAGCCCAAATTGACGTCATCGAGGCCCCCGCCGGGCAAGAGGAGGCAAGTTCATGACCCAAGCCACGACCCAGACCGCTGGCCGGACCGCGAGCCAGACCACGACACAGGCCGCCAGCCAGACCATCGACCTGGCCCTGACCGGGATGACCTGCGCGGCCTGCGCCAACCGGATCGAGAAGAAGCTCAACCGGCTCGAGGGGGCGAGCGCCACCGTCAACCTGGCCCTCGAGACCGCCGCCGTCACGGTGACCGGCGACCTCACGCCCAAGGACCTCATAGCCGCCGTCGAAGCGGCGGGTTACGGGGCGCGCGAGCTTTTCCGTGAGGCTCCTGCCGACGATGCCGCCGCCCCGGCCGAGCTGGACCCGACAGCTTCCCTGCGCCAGCGGTTGATAATCTGCGCCATCCTGGCCGTCCCGGTCTTGGTCCTGGCCATGGTCCCGCCGCTGCAATTCGAGTACTGGCAGTGGCTGTCGCTGACCCTGGCCGCGCCGGTGGTGGTGTGGGGCGCGCTACCGTTCCACAGGGTGGCTTGGGCCAACCTCAAGCACGGCGCCGCCACCATGGACACGCTCATCTCGATGGGTGTCGCGGCGGCTTTCATCTGGTCGGGCTGGGCACTCTTCTGGGGCGGCGCCGGAATGCCCGGCATGAAGATGGAGTTCGCCTGGACCGGCGGCGGCGACCGGGCTGAGATCTATCTCGAAGTGGCCGCCGCCTTGACCGTGTTCATCTTGGCGGGACGCTATTTCGAGGCCCGCGCCAAACGCCGCTCCGGGGCCGCGCTGAGGGCGCTGCTGGACCTGGGCGCCAAAGATGTGGCGCTGCTCCCGGAAGGAATCGGTGGCCCGGAGACGCTGGTGCCGGTGGGCCAGTTGGTGGTCGGTGACCTGTTCGTGGTCCGGCCCGGCCAGAAGATCGCGACCGACGGCGTGGTCCGCGACGGCGCGAGCGCCGTGGACGCCTCGCTGCTGACGGGCGAGTCGGTCCCGGTCGAGGTCGGCCCCGGCGACGCGGTCGCGGGCGCGACGGTGGCGGTCGAGGGACGCCTGGTGGTCCAGACCACCCACGTCGGCGCCGACACCGCGTTGGCCCAGATCGCCAAACTGGTCTCGGACGCGCAGAGCGGCAAAGCCCGCGTCCAGCGCCTGGCCGACCGCATCGCGGGGGTGTTCGTCCCGATCGTGGTGGTGATCGCGCTGGCGACTCTGACGGCTTGGCTGGTCGGCGGCGCCGGGGCGACCAGGGCTTTCACGGCTGCGGTGGCGGTGCTGATCATCGCCTGCCCGTGCGCCTTAGGCTTGGCCACGCCGACCGCGCTGCTGGTCGGGACAGGACGTGGAGCCCAACTTGGAATACTCATCAAGGGGCCGGAGGTGTTGGAGTCAGTCAAGCGGATCGACACCGTGGTGCTGGACAAGACCGGCACCGTCACGACCGGTCGGATGAGCGTCGCGGGCGTCACGCTGGCTCCCGGCCAGGACCCAGATGAGTTCTGGCGTCTGGCGGGCGCCGTCGAGTCCGCCTCCGAGCACCCCGTCGCGGTGGCCGTGGTCGAGCACGCTCACGCCGCCCAGGTCGGCAATGCCCCTGCCGGTATCGCCGATGCCGCCGGGCCGTCTTCCCGCAACCCCGAACTCGCCGCTCAGCACGCCGACCTCGGCGCCGATGCCGCTGGGTCGTTCCCCCGTGTCTCCGACTTCGCCGCCGTCCCCGGCCGGGGAGTCAGGGGGCTGGTCGGAGACCGGAAAGTGCTGGCGGGGAAGCCGGACTGGATCACGGGAGAGGACCTGGCGTTGGGCGCGGACCTGGCGGACGGCATCGTGCAAGCTCAAGAACTGGGGCGAACGGTTGTCGCGGTGGGCTGGGAAGGTGAGGTGCGGGGCGTCATCGCGGTGGCGGACGCGCCCAAGCCGACTTCCGCCCAGGCGGTCGCGGAACTGCGGAAGCTGGGGCTGACGCCGGTGCTGTTGACGGGCGACAACCGGCGCGCGGCCCAGGCGATCGCCGCCGAAGTGGGGATCGAGCGGGTCATCGCGGAAGTGCTGCCGGGCGAGAAGGCCGCCGTTGTGGCCACGTTGCAGGCCGAGGGCGCGAAGGTGGCGATGGTCGGCGACGGCATCAACGACGCGGCGGCGCTGGCCACCGCCGACCTGGGCCTGGCGATGGGCACCGGGGCCGATGCCGCGATCGAGGCCAGCGACCTGACCCTGGTGCGCGGCGACCTACGCTGCGTGCCGGACGCGATCCGGCTCTCGACGGCCACCCTCAGAACCATCAAAGGCAACCTGTTCTGGGCTTTCGCCTACAACACGGCCGCCCTGCCCTTGGCTGCGTTCGGACTGCTCAACCCCCTGATCGCGGGCGCGGCCATGGCGCTGAGCTCGGTCTTCGTGGTCTCGAACTCCCTGCGCCTGCGCCGCTTCAAAGCCTGGTCCGGGTAGCCCCGCCCGCGGAATCCGCCGGTGCCACCGGTGGCACGCGATACCCTTGGCGGGATGACCACCGATGAGGGCGGCGAGCGGAACCGGAAGACGCGAGTCTTGTCTGACGAGGGACGATCGGCGCTGGCCACGGTGGTCGTGACGAGGCAGCCTGGCGCGACCGCCCAGGCTGTCAGACCGTGGCGGCAGACGGGTCTCACGGGCCGCGAAAGGGGAACCCCATGACCAGCCAACCGAAGCAACTCCGCATCCGGAACTCGACCGCAGAGTTCTTGGTGTTCACCTCGCAGGCGGGAGGCCAAACCATTGAGGCCCGCTTCGAGAAGGAGACCGTGTGGCTCACGCAGAAGCTCATGGCCGAGTTGTTCGGAGTCACCAAACAAACGATCCAACACCACCTCGCCGGGATATTCGCGTCTGGCGAATTGCAAGAAGCTGCAACTGTCAGAAGTTATCTGACAGTTCAAACCGAAGGCACCCGGCGGGTCAGCCGGGAAGTCGCCCATTACAACCTGGACGCGATCATTTCGGTGGGATACCGGGTCAACTCGCTTCGTGCGACCCAGTTCCGCCAGTGGGCGACGGCCGTGCTACGGGACTTCGCAATCAAGGGCTGGGTGTTGGACAACAAGCGCCTTGAGAACGGGCACTACCTCGGAGTGGACTACTACGAGCAACTACTTGAAGAGATCCGCGAGATCCGCCTGTCTGAGCGCCGCTGGTATCAAAAGGTCACCGACATTTACGCCACCTCTGTCGACTACAACCGGGAGGCACCGACTACCAGGGCGTTCTTCGCCTCCGTCCAGAACAAGTTGCACTTCGCCGTCCATGGCCACACCGCTGCGGAATTGATTCGCGACCGCGCCGACGCGGCCAAGCCGTTCATGGGCTTAGCCACCTGGGACAAGGCACCGTCGGGGCGGATACTGGCCTCGGATGTCACGGTCGGCAAGAATTACCTCAACCGCGAGGAACTAGACGAGTTGGGCAGGATCGTCAACGCCTTCCTGGATTATGCGGAGTCCATGGCCACACGCCGCGTACCGATGACCATGGAAGACTGGGCGAAGAGATTGGACGCGTTCATCGGATTGTGGCAGCACACCATCCTAGACGGACGCGGAGAGGTGTCCATGGATGACGCCCAACGGCACGCCCTCAGCGAGTGGGAGAAGTATCGAGTAATGCAAGACGGCCTGCTGGTGAGCGACTTTGACCGCTTCCTGGCGGGGGAAGCGCACTGCGGCCTGGATCGGCTGGAACAGCACCTCGATGGACGCGCCGCCAACCGTGATCTGCCGTGATGGGCCCATTCAAGGCGCCGGCCAACGACTCACGCGGCGCCCGACCGACCCTATGGGTGAGCCGATGATTAGCGACGAGGAGGTGCCATGATACCGGAGTTCTACACCAAGCGGCCGGAGTGGGACGGTCAGATCGAACGCATCGTCGAACGGGTCGGGCGAGTCAGCGCCTTGGAGGATGTGGCCAAGGACAGGGTCGAATTGCGACGAGCGAACCGGATCCGGTCAGTCCATTCCTCCACGGCCATCGAGGGCAATCGGTTATCCCTGGCGCAGGTGGAACGCGTGGCCAACGGTGCGGCGGTCGTCGCACCGCCCCGCGACGTGAAGGAAGTGGAGAACGCGTTGGCAGCTTACGGGGCGCTCGACACGCTGGACCCGTGGGACACCGATGACTTCCTCCGCGCGCACCACCGGTTGACCGAGGGTCTGGTCGCCGAATCGGGGGCCTTCAGAACCGTTGATGTCGAAATCGTCAATGCCGAGGGGGAAGTGCTCCACACGGGATCGCGGGCCGAGAAAGTGCCACGGCTGGTCTCCGAGCTGTTGGAGTGGGGAGCCGCATCATCCGATCATGCGCTCGTGGTGTCGAGCGCGACCCACTTCCTCATTGAGCACATCCACCCGTTCCGCGACGGCAACGGGCGGATAGGGCGATTGTGGCAGACGCTGGTCCTGAGCCGCTGGAAACCGATCTTCGCCTGGATGCCGGTGGAGACACTCATCCGACAGCACCAAAGCGGTTACTATTTGGCGCTCCAGGCCTCCCGTGAACCCGAGATCGACGCCGCCGTCTTCGTCAATTACATGCTGGATGTGATCGAGCAGTCACTGGTCGGATACGAGGCCAGAGCACGGGCCAACGCGACCGATGTCGGTGCAAATGTCGGTGCAAATGTCGGAGTAAATGGCCCGGACGCCGTGCTGCGGTTGCTGCGCGAGCGCCCTGGCCTCACCGCGGTGCCCTTGGCGGCCGCGCTGGGCAAGAGCCCCCGGACCGTCGAGCGCTACCTGCGGGCGCTGAAGTCCGCTGGGAGGATTCGCCGAATCGGCTCCGCCAAGACCGGTCATTGGGAAGTCATCAAGGACGGCGAGCCTAACGGCCATCCCGCATAAGGACTCATTCCAGGCCGATGAAAACTGCCTCCCGAAGCGACAGCGGACGTTAGCGCCCGGCGCGACTCGAGCATGAACCCATCCAGCGACATACCGGCCTCGGGCCACGCCTCAACGTCTGCAGGGAATTCCGAGCGAAGTCAGTCGTCAAGAGATCCTTTACAACTACGGCCAGGGTGCCCTTCGGCGATTGCAGCCAAGGCCTGGCTGCCAGCAACCTCCCGGAGAGTGTCCTTCGATGGTCCGCCAGGTCCGAACACCGGCACTGATTCGGCCCACGCCTGACGCAATGGCGCCGCCGAGCAACTCACGGCGTCGGTTGCGCAAATGAGCAACGTCGGCTTGCAAATCGGGCCGGTCGCAGTGTTGACGGCCTGTCCATATCGTGTGCCGGAGCCAGTCGGCGCAGTTTCTGAGGGTCCGCGCGCTCCTGCGCGGCGAGACCGGTGTTTCGCGTCATGAGATTCGTCGAGTCCGCTGTTTCCCAGGCCGTTGTTCGTCGAGTCCGCCGTTTTGGGTCCGGCCTTTTCGCGTTTTGCCTGGTCAGCGCGTTCCAGGTGTGTCGAGATGCGCGCAAAACAGCGGACTCGATGAAGTCGGCCACGCAGACCAGCGGACTCGATGCGAATGGGCGCGCAAAACAGCGGACTCGACGGTGTTGAGGGACCTAAACAGCGGAGTCGATGAACAACAGGGCGCAAATCGACTGACTCGGCGCAGTGGGGAACAATGTCCGCGCGACCCGACGGCAGGAAGCCATCCTCAAGCGCGCCGCCACCGCGTCTGACAAGACCCTGACCGATTTCGTGGTCGAGTCCGCAGTGTCCGAGGCGACGCGGTTGCTCGCGGATCGCGCTGTCATCTACGCCACCGACGAAGAGTTCGCGGAGTTCCAGCGGTTGCTTGACGCGCCGCTGCCCGATGCCGCCAGGATCGGTGCCTTCCTCTCCCGTCCGTCGGCGCTGTGAGGATCGAGCGGCTCGCGAAGAGTCACCAACGAGAGGGGTTCGACTCAGACGACGCAGACCTGGACGACTGGATCAGGCACGCGGCGGGGCAGAACCAGCGCGCGGACAACGCGGCAGTGTTCGTCCTCGCGGATGGCGACCAGGTGGCGGGCTATTACGCGCTAGCCATGGGATCGGTGATCCGGGCTGACGCTCCACAAGCGATGAAGCCCTCCCGCAGACCGGTCCGCATCCCGGTGGCGCTCCTCGGCAGGCTCGCCGTGGACCGCAAATGCCAGGGCCGCGGGCTCGGCGCGGAACTGCTGCGAGACGCCGTCCTCCGCACCGCACGAGTATCGGCTGGGATAGGCTGCGCCGCGCTCGCGGTCAACTGCGCCGACCAGCGAGCGAAGGATTTCTATCTGCACCTGCTGCCGTTCCTCGAATCCCCTGTGGACCCGCTGCTGCTCCTCATGCCCACCGCCGCGATCCGAGCCCAGGCCGACCTCAATAGGCGCTCCAGCGTGGGAACGGAACTCCTCGGCGACGGCCTCATCCCACCTTGGTGACCACGGCCGAGGCGACATCGGTCGCCGAGACGTCAACTTCCAAAGACAGGGCCAGGGTCTCGCGTTGGATCAACTCGGAGTGAGCGGTGACCGCCGCCGCCCACTGCGCAGGGACCGACAACGACAACGCGATCCGGTCGGCAACATGCAGGCCGGTGGCCTTGCGCTCGTCCTGGACCAGGCGGACCATGTCGCGGGCATAGCCTTCGGCCAGCAACTCGTCGGAGACCTTCAAGTCCAGCAGAGCGAAGCCGTTGCCGGACAACACCACCGCGCCCAGTTGGTCGCCCTCGCGATCCTCGACCACCGTGCGGGTGGTGTACTCGCCATCAGCCAACGTGACTTCGCCGGAGGCGGTGATCACCACGACAGCCCCGTCTGAACCCATCAACCACGCCCCGGACTTGACCGCCTTGATGACGTCCTGGACCTGGCGGCCCAAGCGCGGACCGGCTGC
This sequence comes from Bifidobacteriaceae bacterium, assembly GCA_031265345.1. Next base: position 11,207 of record JAISCU010000306.1, on the reverse strand, counting down.
CCGCGCGTTGACCTCCAGCCGCGTGTAGACGCCGTAGCGGTCCGCCGCCTCGGCGGAGTACTCGATCAGGGTCAGTTCCTTGACGTTGACCTCGGCCTTGATCAACTCCGCGAACGGCGCCAGACGGGAGGCATCGGAATCCGCCACAACAAGGCCGGCCAGCGGTTGGCGCACCTTGATGCCATGGGCCTTCCTCATAGACAAAGCGGCCGAGCAGACTTCGCGGACCCGCTCCATGACGGCGACCAGGGAATCGTCCGCGACCAGGGCGGCGGCATCGTCCGTGCCTTCGGCCAAAGACGGCCAGTCGCAAAGATGCACCGACCGCCCGCCCGTCAAGCCGCGCCAGATCTCCTCGCTCAACATGGGCAGCAACGGCGCCGTGAGGCGCGTCAACGTCTCCAACACCGTCCACAGCACGTTGAAAGCGGCCTGGTCCTCGGCCCAGAAACGGTCGCGCGACTCGCGCACGTACCAGTTGTTCAAGGCGTCCAGGAACTCGCGAACGGACTCGCAGGCCTCCGGGATCAGGTACTGGTCCAGTTGCGCGGTCAGGTCCAAGACCAGGGTTCGGGTCCGGGCCAGGATGTAGCGGTCCAATTCGCTCAGGTCGGCATAGTCGCCGGAAGTGACCCGCCGCCCCCGCAGGCCCGCGCCGCCATCACCGGAGTTGGCGTAGAGCCCAAAGAACGACCAGGTGTTCCACATCGGCAGCAGCACCTGGCGGACGGCGTCGCGGATCGCATCGTCCGTCACCACCAGGTTCCCACCCCGCAGGATCGCGCTCGACATCAAGAACCAGCGCATGGCGTCCGCGCCGTCGCGCTCGAACACCATGCGCACGTCCGGGAAATTGCCTTTCGACTTGGACATCTTCAGCCCGTCGTCGCCTAGGACAACGCCATGGGTCAGGCAGGTCCGGAAACTCGGCTTGTCGAACAGGGCCGTCGCCAGGACGTGCAACGTGTAGAACCAGCCCCGCGTCTGGCCGATGTATTCGACAATGAAATCGCCCGGATAATGCGACTCGAACCAGTCCCGGTTCTCGAACGGGTAATGCACTTGGGCGAACGGCATGGAACCAGACTCGAACCAGCAATCGAGCACTTCCGGCACCCGGCGCATAACCGAACGCCCGGTCGGATCATCCGGATTCGAACGAGTCAATTCATCGATGGCGGGGCGATGCAGATCATCCGGCCGGACGCCGAAATCGCGTTCCAATTCGTCCAGGGAACCGTAAACGTCCACGCGCGGATATGCCGGATCATCGGACACCCACACTGGAATCGGCGAACCCCAATAGCGGTTACGGGAGATCGACCAATCACGCGCACCTTCCAGCCATTTGCCGAATTGCCCGTCCCGGATATGCTCCGGCGACCATTCGATCTGCTGGTTCAATTCGACCATCCGGTCGCGGAACTTGGTCACCGCCACGAACCACGAGCCGACCGCGTATTGGATCAGCGGCGTGTCGCAACGCCAGCAATGCGGATAGGGATGCTCGTACGACTCCTGGCGCAGCAGTTGCCCCGACTCCTTCAGCGCCTGGGTGATCGGCCGGTTCGCTTCGAACACGCCCAGGCCCTGCCAGGGCGTGACCGGGGCCGTGAACCGCCCCGCCGAATCGACCGGGTTGACTAGTTCGATCCCGGCCGAGTCCGTCACGGCCTTGTCCTCTTCGCCGTAGGCCGGGGCGATGTGGACCAGCCCGGTGCCGTCCTCGGTCGTCACGTAGTCGGCCGCGAGGACCCGGAAAGCGCCCTTGGCGGCCTCGGGGGCGAAGAAGTCGAACAGCGGCCGGTAGCGCAGGCCGACCAACTGGCTGCCCTTGTAGCGTCCGATCACATCGGGGCTCTCACCTAACTCACGTTTGTACGCGGCCAGCCGCGCCTCGGCCACCAAGATGCGCTCGCCGTCCATCGTCTCCGGGGCCACCAGCACGTAATCGACATCCGGGTTGACCGCCAGAGCCAGGTTCGAGGGCAGGGTCCAGGGGGTCGTGGTCCAGGCCAGCGCCTGCGCGCCGGTCAGCCGCTCGTGGATGGCCCGGCGCTCGGCCTGGTCGCTGCCCGCCGCCATAGCCAGCGGAGGCGACCCGGCGGCATCGTCCACCTGGTCTGCCAAACTGCCCGGCAAGTCATCCGCGTACAGTTCGAAGGCGACCGTGACGGCCGTGTCCTGGCGCGAGCGGTATACCTCGTCCATGCGGGTCTCGCTGGCCGAGAGCGGGGTGCCGCAGCGGAAGCAGTACCAGAGCACCTGGTGGCCCTCGTAGATCAGGCCCTTGTCCCAGAGCGTCTTGAAGGCCCACATGACCGATTCCATGTACGGCAAGTCGAGCGTCTTGTAGTCGTTGGCGAAATCGACCCAGCGCGCCTGGCGGGAGACGTAGTCCTCCCATTGGTCGGTGTAGCGCAGGACCGAGGCGCGGCAGGCGGCGTTGAATTCGGCCACGCCCATGCGGTCGATCTCCGATTTGTTCTTGATCCCGAGTTCGCGCTCGGCCTCGATCTCGGCTGGGAGCCCATGGCAGTCCCAACCGAAGCGGCGCTCCACCCGCCGACCGCGCATGGTCTGGTAGCGCGGCACCAGATCCTTCACGTAGCCCGTCAAGAGGTGCCCGTAGTGGGGCAGGCCGTTGGCGAAGGGCGGCCCGTCGTAGAAGACGAACTCGCCCGCGCCGCTACGGCCGTCGCGGCTGGCCGGGCGCTGGTCGATGGATGCCTCGAAGGTGCGGTCCTTGCCCCAATAGGCCAGCGTCTCGTGTTCGAGCACGGGGAAGGAGGCTTTGGCGGGTACGTCGGTCAGGTCGGGGCGGTGCAGTGGGTAAGCCATGGCGCCGGGTGGTCCTTTTCGCGGTTGGTTTTCGTCTGTTCTCCACGAGGACGATGCCGTGCGCCCGGCCCCGACCTGTCACGCCGGGTTGGCGCCCGCACCGCGGTACCACCTCGCTTGTCCGGGTCTTGCGGCTAGCGCCGCTCGGTCCCGGACCGCTTCATCTGTCAGGGCATTGGCCGCGCCCTGGGGCGCCCGGTTCTAATGGGACCCCTGGCGTTTTGGGACCGCGGGCCTGTTCTTCCGGGGAGCTCGCCGGTGATGGCCGGGTCAATGCTCGCCAATCGCATAACTCTAGCCGACTTGGCGGGGGGCTCCGCTACCGGTGGGTCTCAGATCGCCTTTCGGAAGGTGATGATCAAGCGTCCCGTCCAATCGCTCCGGGTCACCTGGTGGACCTCCCAACCCTGCTTGGCGTAGTCGTTCATGACCTCGGTGGCTTCGGTTTGGATAAACACGTGCTTGCGCCCTGGAAGGCGGGTCCCGGTTCCGCCGCCCACGGCCACGACCAGGTATTCATACATCATTTCATTCTATCCGGCAGCTCCGCGTGCCGGTTCTAGTCGTGGCTCCGAACCATCAGGGTGGCCCGCATCACCCACCTTCAACGCAGGCACATCAGCGCGGCCAGCTTCCTCGTCGTGTCCAACATCGCCGGGTCGCTCGTCGAGCGCCCGTGACCCAGTGTTCATGGGCCTCGCAGTCCTATTCGTCCGCGCTCGTCGGCGGCAGCGGGTCCGGACGGCCCCCGCGCCGCTCGGCTTCGGGCCGCCGAAGCGGCCGCGCCCCGAAGGCGGTTCCCAGCATGCCGACGAGCCCCAACACCCATGACCACACGAGGAGCTCGACCAAACCCCCGACGCCCTTTGGGGACACGGACAGCAGATTGACCACCGTCGTCGCGGCGACCGCGTAGACCACGATCACCCACACCGGAACGACACGCGCGATTATCACATTGATCACCACCAGGAACACGCCGAGCGCTGGCATGACTTCTTCCGCCCCGCTCAAGAAATCACCGCCGGACGATGATCCCGATGAGTAAAACTGGAGCCCACCGATCAAGACCCCCGAGGCAATTATCGCCAACGAGCCGAACCCAAAAGAGGCGACTCTGAACGCCCCCCACGCACCGAGCCATTGATCCGGACCACCGGCTTCTCCAGACAACCCGGCGCCCCCTGCCTCGCCGACATCGCTCGTCTCCGCCTGGGACGGCGCGGACAGATCAAGGCCACCGAATTCCCCAGCTGTTCCCGCAATCTGGTCGCTGTCGGCAACCTCGTCGGGCTCATCTCCGGCCGAACGCGACCCGGTGCCCATACGCCGCGCCATCCTATTCGTCAGCACTCGTCGGCGTAGGCGGCAGCGGCTCCGGGCGGTCCTTGCGCTGTCTGCTGCCCGGTGCGTGGAATGAGCGCATCCCAAAGGCGGTACCCAACAACCCGACGATCCCCAACGCCCAGGACCACGCAAGGAACCCAGCACTACCATCGCGGATCGTTAGGGAGTGAAACGGCAGATTGACGGCGGTGCTAGCGATAATGGCATAGACCACGATCACCCACACAGGAGCGAGTTGCGCGATCACCACGTTGATTATCACAAACAAGACGCCCAAGACCAGCGCGAGTTCTGCCGCCCTGCCACTGGTAGCCAACGACGAGTAAGTCGCGAGGAGCGCGACAAGAAAGCCCGCGACCAGGATAGCCGGCACCCCGACAACCAGAGACATGAACCTGAACCCCACATCCGGCCATGGCTCCGAACCATCTGGGTGGCCCACATCACCCATCTTATGCGCAGACACATCAGCGCCGCCAGCTTCCCCTCGGTGCCCAACGTCGCCAGCATCGCCATCCTCCCAGTCGGATCGCTCGGGGCCGCCGGAGTCGCGAGCATCGCCAGCGGTTGCCCCATGGTCGGTGTCCCACAACACCCAATCTGTCAACCCGGGCTCCGAGCCCGCAAGGCCCCCCGCAACCTGGAAGCCGCCCGAACCGGAGCCTCCAGCAGGTCGGCAGAGCCTAGACCAACGTGCCAGGCAGCCGACGACCGGCCCCAGCCACCCGCGAAGCGTCGCGTCAACCGCCAAGCAATCCATCAGGTGTCACGACCCGATGATCCGAGCATGCTGCCCCGTTCGCCTGTCCAGCCGACCGCGCGTACGACGCGCACAGAGCACCAATCCGGTCACCATCAGCAAGAGGCTCAAGCCGGCGACCGACGCGCTGTGCGCCCCGGTGCGTTCCAAAGCGTCAACGGGAGACGGCTCGCCCGAGGAGCCACCTGTGCGGAGGGCCGACGATCCGTCCGAGGTACCCGGAGCGCCGGGGGTGGGACTCGCGCTCGGGCCGTCCGTCGGAGCCGGCCCTCCGGCACCCGGAATCGCGCCAGCCTGCTTGGCTTGGGTCACGCACCCGGCGTCAGAGGTGGCCTCGAGGAACGTGTTCCCGTACGCCACGCCGCCCTGGTCGTTGAGGCCGACGACTTCCACCAGCACGTAGTCGCCGCCGATCTCTTCCGGCAGAACCGTCTCATGCCTGAGTATCCCGTCCGCGTCGCTCAGAACGTCGTCTCCGAGGATCTCACGCGACGACCCGTCTCCGCCGATAGCGGTGACGGTGACCCTGACCTGAGAGTCCCCGCGGAAGCCGTTGGCCGACAACGGAACCGCCTCATCCGGCACCACCGCCCCGCACTGGGTCCCCTCGAAATCGGCGTCGGTCTTGTGGTCAGCGTACAGGTCGACGAAAGTGGTGGAGCGCACAGCCTCGACTGCGTCCGCCGTGTATTCGGCCAAGACTCCGTCGGGATCATCCACGACCCCCGCGAACCAGACCTCACCCAAGTCATTGTCCGCGCCGTCCGCGCCCTCGTTCATCACCCGCATCGAGTTCGCCGCTCCTCGGCTCGCCGATTTGTCACTCGCCTCTCGGAGTGCATCGTCAACGGCCTGCGCATACAAGGCCATGCCCTTCTCATTGGGATGGAAACTACCTGAATGCGCCGTAATGGCGTCGATGCCGTACGTAAGGTCACCGAAATCGGTCGTCACACGCCCGAGTTGCACTCCATTGATCGCCGCGTGCATTGTGCAGACCCCGCGTCCCACGAAATACCCCCGCGTGTCCGCCACCAACAGGTCCGATTTCGGGGCCTGCGCGAGGATGATTCCAGCCATCGTGTCCGACAGACCGTTGACCCAATCGGCCTCACTATCGCTGAACACCTCGTTCTCAGTATCGCACTCCTCGATCGCGCCGGATTGGTCGAATAGCCGTGGATAGGTCGTGACTACCACCTGCGTGTCGGCGCTGACCCGCGCCCGGATAGCCGAATACACGCCGTCCAACTCGTTGTTCATCAACGCCAACCGGATCCTCATCCAATCCGTCAACGCCACGCCCGTTCCGCCGAACTCCTTGTTCAAGCAGTTCGGAAAGGAACAGCTAACAAGTATGGGCGCGAAGCCAGCGTCGTTCCCGCCGAGCGAGACGGTGACCAAATCCACATCCGGCGTCAACCACCGAAGCTGCAACTCGTTGCTCACCACAGGGCCAACTCGCGGCTCTCTCACCCACTCCTTCTCCTGTTTACGGGAGTCGAAGTTCGGGATCGTGGCACCCGAACAAGCCTGGAAGTTGAACTCGCCGACAGGGTTGCCCGTGTAGTGCTCCTTATAGCGTCCATACGCCTCCTCGTACACTTTCCGCGCCCAGTTGCCCTTCGACCGGTGGCACATGAAAGCGATGTCCTCCTTCGACTCCATGCACACGTCATACTGAATCCCCCCGAAGCGCCCTCCCTTGCTGTAAGGGCAGATCTTCTGGTTGATGTACTCGGGGTTGCCCTCCCCGGCCGCGTACGAGTCCCCCAGGGCCACATGCTCGAAGACCTGCAGCTTCACATCGAAGCCCCAGACCACGTACGAGGGATCGCGCCCATCGGTGTAATGCACCGCGATCATGGCGGTGTGGCGCCCGACCGTCACGGTCGGCACCGTCACCGACCAGTTCCCGATCGCGTCCACCTGCGCCTGGTACGTCCGGTAGGTCCTGTCCGACAAACGCACCTCGACCCGGTCGATGTAGCTCGGCTTCGTCGACCCGATGCCGCTCGTCAACTTGACCGGGTCCGCCACCCTCACACACGACTCCCCGGTCGCCGCGGCGATCGCGCCCAACGAACCATCACAAGACGCGCCGCTCCCGACAGCGAAAGTCCTCGCCTTCGGGCTGGAAGCAGCGTCCGCGAGCGCCTGCAACGTCTGCGAGGACGCGGTCGCCTGCCCGTCCGACAACATCAGCAGATAGTTGTCGCCCTCCCGGCCGTTCAGCAGACCCAGGGCGAGGGAGACGGCCGCGTTGAAGTTCGTGCCCGTGCCGACGGGGTGGCGCTCGTACTGCCCCACCACCCCCACCCTCAGCGAAGAGGCGACAGTGTCGAACGCCGGGACCACCTCCGGCTTGCTGGGGTCCTCCGGGTCTTGCTCGTGGTGGGCCGGCGAGACGAAATAGTCGCCCACCCGGGTCATCGACGCGGCCGCCGCGCCCGTCCCGAACGCGATGACCGCGACGTTGATCCGCGACCCCATGTTCTCAAACCCCCGGAACTCCGCGTTCAACGACGTGATCGCCGAGATCTCACAATCCAACACGTCCCCGGCGCGGCCGTCGAGGTTGTAATCGTCCAACGAGTCGCGGGCGCCGTCGCCGTTGCAGTCCATGCCGCGCGGCGACATGGTCGAACTCGACACGTCCACCAGGAACACCACGTTCACGTCCTGCTCGTCCCCGCGCTGCAACCGAACCGACCCCTTGAACTCCACGTCGCCGGGCTCGACCGAACGGCCCGCGAGCGGCCAATACCGGTCGATCGTGGGGGCCGGGAGATCCGGGGAGACCGTGGGGCTCGGATCAGCCGCCCCCGCCCGCTCCTGCATGTTCGGGACGACCAAGAACGCTCCCAGCCCCAGTACCGCCGCGCACGCCACGCCCAGGGTTCTCTTGACACTCATCGCAACTGCCTTCCTCGGAAACCTTGAAAGGCTCACGGCAGACGTCGCCGCTCGCCACCGGATCAGAGGGCTCACTCACATGCTAGCAGCGACCAGCACGGCCGGGGGAACATGGGCGGCCGACACTTCGCCTTGCCGTCCCCGGCCGAGGCGGGTCCCCGAGTTGATTGGTGCGCGCCCTCGCCTGTCGCCGACGAGGAGGCGGATCGGCGCCGCTGGACGGGCTGGCGGTCAGCGGGCCGGGCCGGTTCCGCCGTCGCGGTCTTAGGCAGGAGCGGTGCCGGGCGCACTGGTGCCCTGGTCGCCGTGGCGGCTTTTGGGCGCGCCGGGTTCGGCACCCCGGTTGACGAACCGCTGGTGGAGCAATGGGCGTTGTTCAGGGTCGAACCACTTCGGCGGGACGAACTCCCACAGCCCGTCGCCCCTCAGGCTCAGCACCCAGTCGGGCGGCCGGCCCTTGCGCGGCTCGACCATCCGATGATGGGTCGGGCAGAGAGTACATAAGTTCGATAATTTGGTGTCACCGCCGCGGTTCCACGGCTGAACATGGTGCGCGTGGCAGACCTCCGCCGGGCGTTCGCAACTCGGGAACGCGCAACCACCGTCCCGGACCACCAACGCCGCGCGGATAGCTCTCGGGATGATCCTGGTGGCCCTGCCGATGTCGAGGACCTCGCCCTTCGCGCCGAGCACGGCCCGCATCACGTCGCTGTCGCACGCCAACGTGCCGAACACCTGCGGGTCGATCAGTTCCCCGGTCGCGCCGAGCCGGGCGCGAGCTGGATCGTCGGCGGCGAGGGCGGCCGCGGGGACCGTCACGACGATCCTGGCGCCCGATCCGCCCAAGGCGGCGGCCCCGTCGCAGCTGACGGCGTGCACGCACAGTTCGACCAGCGCGTCCGCGCGGGCCTGGCCCCGGTCCAACACCATCCGCCCAGAAGCGTCCACCTGCTCGCGGCGGCGCTTCTCCGCGACCGCGTCTATCACCGAACGCACCAGCTCCCCCTCGACCGCGGGCAACAATCCCGACAGCGTCGCGGTCCCGTCCGGGTTGGAGCGGACCTGGAAATACCGCTTCCGCTCCGCGCGGTCCAACTGCCGGGCCGCCTTCTCCTCCGCTGATTGTTGGGCGACCTCCGGGGCGACATGCTCCAACACCAATTCACTGGCCCTGCCCAGACCGTCCGACGCCAACTGGGGCGCCAACCCGACCAACACCTTCTCCGCCTCAGCGGCCTGGACTTGGCCGAGGTCGCGCGGCAGATGCTTCAAGACATCCGCCATCGCCGCCGATTGATGCCCGTTCACCGCCCCCGCCAACCCGGCCTCGCGCACCAGCGCGAACCGTTCCGCCGCCCTCGCGCCCAACACCAGCCCCGACGCTTGCCGGGCGGTGAACTGACCCTTGATCGCCAGCCAAGTCCCCAGCCTGGCGCCAGTCGTCCGCTCGGCGACCTGGCCCCGATCCGCCTCGCGCAGCAACTCGCCGGTCACCGCCCGGACGGTGTTCTCCAATCTCAACAACCCGACTATCTGGTCCAGCACCTCCGGGTCGGAACCGACCGGGCGGCAACCACCCGGCACCACCATCCCGGCATGGCCGCCACCAGAACCATCACCGCTCGCGCCGACAGGTCCCGCCAGCTCGGCCATACGCGCGGCCACCAGGGCGCCCATCGCCACCAACTCGCCCATGTCCGCGCTCTGGGCCACCAGCTCCGCGCACGCCTCGGACCTCGCCGTCACCACAGGCGCGAACCCGCCCACCCCGGCCGTGCCAGGCCGGTACGAGCCCGCCCCGCCAGGCACCGGAACACCCGGAACAGCCCAGAATCCGTCGCCGGCCACGCCGCCCGCCGGGCCTTCCGGAGACCTGGGACCAGCCGCGCCCAAGGCTTCGGGACCTTCCGGTTCGCGGCTTCGGGACATGGTTCTAGTATATCGTGAAACCCGTCGAAGCACAACACCCGTTCGAGATGAATTCGCGTGTTCCCCGGCCGGTTCCGCGGCCCGGCCAGGAATGCGCGCCACCGGGCTGGCAACCCAAACCCGGCCAAAGTCGCCGGGCGTCGTCAGGCCCGTCAGCGGCATCGTGCATATTGTCCTAATGTCTGGGCGCAACCGGAATCGGGGCAAGGCCCTGGCTTTGGTTCCAGCGCAACCCTCCCAGATGCCGGTGATGCCTTACACTTGATGCCATGCGCACCACCGTCAGGATCAATGACCGCCTCCTCGCGCAAGCCAAGTCCTGCGCCGCCCGGCAAGGGCTCAGTTTGGGCGGTTACCTGGAGGAAGCCATACGGCGAGACCTGCTCCGCGCCGGTCCGAAGGCCGCGGCAGTGGACCTGCCCGCGTTCCCAGCGGGAAAGCCGAGGCCGGGCGTGGACCTCTTGTCCAACCAGTCGCTGTTCGAAGCGATGGACCACGAGGGCACGGACGCATGATCGTCGTCGACGTGAACGTGCTGGTCGCGGCGGCGGTCGCGGACCACCCTCAGCACGCGTTGGCGCGCTCGTGGCTGGTTGGCGAGTTGGCCACCGAGGCGCGCGGTGTAATCATCCCGGACCTTGCTTGGGTGGGATTGGTCAGGATCGTGACCAACCATCGCGTCTTCACCGAGCCGCTGTCCATTGGGCAGGTGGCCATGTTCGCCGAGACGATCCTCGCGGCCCCCGGATACTTGCGCAGCGCGGGCGACGCGGGGCCGCGAGACCTTCTCGCCCTCTGCGCCGAATCGGCGGCGTCCGGCAATCTGGTCCCAGATGCCTACCTCGCCTCCGTCGCCTTGCGCCTGGGATGCCCCGTCGCGACATTCGACAGGGACTTCCGGCGCTTCGACGGGCTCCAAGTCCGCGAGCTCGCCGACGCGCCGTCCTGACAGCCATCTGGACAACGTGGACGATGCCGCGCGGCTGGAAACCCACGCCCGCTCAAGGCCGCCCGTGGTCGTCAGGCCCGTCGGCGGCATCGTCCACGTCTTGGGCCCGAATCGAGGCCTGGAAGAGTCGGGCGGTCAGGCCGTACAACGCTTGGACGTTGTTCTCCAGCTTGTAGTAATGGCCGATGTAGGCGATCTCCAGCCCCGCCAACACCACGCATAGTGCGGCCAGACCCGCCGTGGTCCACGGGTCCGAGTCGCCCGCCGCGAGGTAGAGGCCCACGCCGACCAGCGCGGCGATCAGCAAGGCGCCGAAGAAGAACGTCACCAGCAGGTGGATCAACCGCTCGTGCTGGAAGTTGTGGGTCTGGGTGTCGTGGTGCGCGGTCAAGCGGCGCAGAGCATCATCGCGGCGAGCGCCGTGGGCGCCGTCAAGCTCGGCCAGCCGCCGCTCCACCCACTCGA
>JAISCU010000382.1 GCA_031265345.1 Bifidobacteriaceae bacterium | reverse complement strand
CGAGCCCCGCCGAAGCGGTGGCACGGCCCCTTGGAAGAGGACGTGGCCGGTCGGGTGGCCAGCGCCTGGCCGTATGAGGCGGCGGCTGCCCGACCGGTGGGACGCTCTACTTCAGAATCTTGATGCCGCCGATCAGGGGAAGCTCCTTGAACTTGCCCTGCGCGGCGTTGACGATGCCGATGATCGCGAACACGGTGATTGCGAGCCCCAAGAGGCCAAGCAGCCCGGTCACCAGCGTGGCGGCGCCGAGGCTGCCGGTGGTGATTGCCGAGCCGAGGAGGACGGCGGTCAAGATGCCGTAGAGGATGAAGTAGACGACCTCGACGATCAGCATGATCAGGCCCTGGTTGGCGTGGAAGCGCGCGAAGCGCGAATCCTTGGCGGCGAAGATCGGGATCAGCACCAAGAGGCCGAAGTACGCCAGGACGGCGTAGACCTTGTTCTGCTGGATGTCGGGATCGACTCCGGGTTGACCGGGATAGCCGCCCGGCGCGGGCTGCTGGTAGTAGCCCTGCGGGGGCTGCTGCGGCGGATAGGCGCCCTGGGGCTGCGGCGGCGGCGCGTAACCGCCTTGGGGCTGCTCGGGCGCATAGCCACCCTGGGGCTGCTGAGGCGGATAACCGCCCTGAGGCTGCTGTGGTGGAGGATAGGAGCCTTGAGGCTGTTGGGGCGGATAATAGCCCTCAGGCGGCTGCGGAGGCTGCGTCATAGTTAGTCCTTACGAGGTTCGGTCGTTTTACATGGCCGAAACAGAAGCTAGCGCATCGGACCAGGTTCGCGCCACATTTTCGACGGAAATCGCTGAAACTAAACAAGGCGCGGAACCCGGGGACCGAGACGGGCCGAACGGGCGCGGGGAGCCCGCGAGCGGCATCGTGCGCCTGACGAGGGCCACCCCGAAGACGGAGCAACCGGGCCATCGCCGAACCGCCGAGGCGTCCGAATGATGGGCCAGACCGTCCGGTCTCTTGACGGCGAGGTATCCTGAGTGGGCTCACCATTGCGTTCGCGGTGGGCCCGGCAACTGCCCTAACTGATACCCGGAAGGTGGACTATGGTCGCACGCCCTGCCTCGAACAACGCGCTCAGCTCGGACGATCCGCAGCGCGCGGCGCCCGGAGCCCACGGACTGTACTCGCCCGAGTTCGAACACGACGCCTGCGGGGTCGGATTCGTGGCGAGGATGGACGGGCGGCCGGGCCGGGACATCGTCGACGCGGCGCTGACCGTGCTGGAGAACATCGATCATCGCGGGGCGGTCGGCGCCGAGGCGAACACCGGCGACGGAGCGGGAATCCTCACGCAGGTCCCAGACAAGTTGATACGACGCCTGTTCACAGCCCAGGGCCTCACGGTTCCCGAGCCGGGCCACTATGCCGTCGGGATGGCCTTCCTGCCGGGCGGCCAGCACCAGGCGGCGGTCGCGATGGACGAGGTCGAGGCGATAGCGGTCGAAGAAGGGCTCGAAGTGATCGGCTGGCGGACCCCGCCGACCGACCCGGCGCCGATCGGTCCCACGGCCTTGCAGGCCATGCCGATCTTCCGTCAACTGATGCTGGCGGATCGGGCCGGAGGCGCCCATGGCCTGGAACTGGACCGCAAGGCCTATCGAGTGGCCAAGCGCGCGCTGCACCAAGCGGGGACTTATTTCAGTTCGTTGAGCGCCCGGACCATCGTGTACAAGGGGATGCTGACCACTTCGCAACTGCTGCCGTTCTTCGGCGACCTCAGCGAACCGGATTACGAGACCGCAATCGCGCTGGTCCACTCGCGGTTCTCCACCAACACCTTCCCGTCCTGGCCGTTGGCGCAACCGCTGTCGATGATGGCGCACAACGGCGAGATCAACACGGTGAAGGGGAACCGGAACTGGATCTCCGCCCGCGAGGGGCAGATGGAGTCCGCCAGCATCGGCCAGATCGCACCCCTGACGCCGATCTGCTCGCCCGGCGAATCGGATTCGGCCTCGTTCAACTCGGTCCTGGAACTGCTGCACCTGGCGGGCCGGTCCCTGCCGCACGCCATCTTGATGATGATCCCGCAGGCCTGGGAGAACGACCCCACCATGGACCCGCGGGTGCGCGAGTTCTACGAGTACAACGACTCCGTCATCGAGGCCTGGGACGGCCCGGCCGCGGTGGCGTTCACGGACGGCACGTTGATCGGCGCCACCCTGGACCGCAACGGGCTGCGGCCCGGACGTTACTGGGTGACGGCGGACGGCCTGGTGGTGATGGCCTCCGAGGCCGGGGTGCTGGACATCCCCCAGGACCAGGTGGTGCGCAAGGGCCGCTTGGAGCCGGGCCGCATCTTCCTGGTGGACACCGCCGCCGGTCGGATCATCGAGAACGACCAGTTGAAACAGGCGCTGGCCACCAAACAGCCGTACGGCGAATGGGTTCGCTCCAACGCCGTCTACTTGGACGACCTGCCGCCGCGCGAGCACGTCGACTATTCGACCACGTCGGTGACCAGGCGGCAGTTGCTGTTCGGGTACACCGAGGAGGAGGTCCGGCTGATCCTGACCCCGATGGCCGTGAGCGGCGCGGAGCCGATCGGCTCGATGGGTAACGATGCCGCTCTGGCGGTCCTGTCCGACCGGCCGAGGCTGCTCTTCGACTATTTCAGCCAGTTGTTCGCGCAGGTCACGAACCCGCCGTTGGACGCCATCCGGGAGGAGATGGTGACCTCCCTTGCGAGCGCCACCGGCCCGATGGGCAACTTGCTGGCCGATTCGGCTGACCACGCGCGCAAACTGGTCCTGCCGTTCCCGGTGATCGGCAACGAGGACCTGGCCAAGGTGGCGCGGATCGGTCGTTACCGCGAGCGCTCGGGCGGCTTCACCGGGCAGACCATCCGAGGGCTGTACCGGGCCTCGGGCGGGGGCCGCGCGCTGAAGGAGCGGCTGGAGGACATCTTCGGGGAGGTCGATGCCGCCATCGCGGCCGGGAAGCGTTTCCTCGTCTTGTCGGATCGCGACTCCGACATCGAAATGGCGCCGATCCCCTCGCTGTTGCTGGTCAGCGCGGTGCACCACCATCTGCTGCGGAACCACACCCGCACCCTGGTGGGCCTGGTGGCCGAGGCGGGGGACGTCCGCGAGGTCCATCATGTGGCGCTGCTGATCAGCTATGGCGCCGCCGCCGTCAACCCCTATCTGGCCATGGAGTCGGTCGAGAAACTGGCCCGCGCCGGGGACTTGGGGGACATCGCTCCCGCCGAAGCCGTGGCGAACCTCATCAAGGCCCTGGGCAAAGGCGTGCTGAAGGTGATGTCGAAGATGGGCATCTCGACGGTGTCCTCGTATCGCGGTGCGCAGGTGTTCGAGGCAGTGGGTCTGAACTCCGACCTGGTGGACCAGTACTTCGCGGGCACCACCTCCCGGATCGAAGGGATCGGCCTGGACGGGCTGGCCAAGGAGGTGGCGGCCCGCCACGCCCACGCCTACCCCAAGGCCGCCTCCGGCAACGAGGAGGACATCCTGCCGTCCGGCGGCCAGTACAAGTGGCGGCGGCACGGCGAGACCCACCTGTTCACCCCCGACACGATCTTCGAGCTCCAAGCCGCGACCCGGCGGGGCGACTACGCCATGTTCAAGCGCTACAGCGCCCGGATCGACGACCAGGCCAAGGAACTGGCCACCATCAGGGGCCTGTTCACGTTCAAGCGGGGGCTCAGGCCGAAGGTGCCGCTTGAACAAGTCGAACCGGCCGAAGCGATCATAAGGCGTTTCTCGACCGGCGCCATGTCCTACGGATCGATCTCGATGGAGGCCCACCAGACCCTGGCCATCGCGATGAACCGGATCGGCGGCAAGTCGAACACGGGGGAGGGCGGAGAGGACCCGGAACGGCTCCACGACCCGGAACGCCGGTCGGCCATCAAACAGGTCGCCTCCGGGCGCTTCGGCGTGACGGCGGAGTACCTGACCAACGCCGACGACCTGCAGATCAAGATGGCCCAAGGGGCCAAGCCGGGCGAGGGCGGCCAGCTGCCGGGGGCGAAGGTCTACCCCTGGATCGCCAAGACCCGCCATTCGACGCCGGGCGTGCAACTGATCTCGCCCCCGCCGCATCACGACATCTACTCCATCGAGGACCTCAAACAACTGATCCACGACCTCAAGAACGCCAACCCCGCAGCCCGCGTCCAGGTCAAGCTGGTGGCGGAGGTCGGAGTCGGCACGGTCGCCGCGGGCGTGTCGAAGGCCCATGCCGACGTGGTGCTGATCTCCGGCCACGACGGCGGCACCGGGGCCTCGCCGCTGACCTCCATCAAGCACGCCGGGGGACCGTGGGAGCTGGGACTGGCGGAGACCCAGCAGACGCTGCTGGCGAACAACCTGCGCGACCGGATCGTGGTGCAGGTGGACGGACAGCTCAAGACCGGCCGCGACGTGGTGATCGGGGCTCTCTTGGGCGCCGAGGAGTTCGGTTTCGCGACCGCGCCGCTGGTGGCGATGGGCTGCGTCATGATGCGGGTGTGCCAGCGGGACACCTGCCCGGTCGGGGTCGCCACCCAGAACCCGGAGCTGCGGGCGCGTTTCACCGGCCAACCGGAGCATGTCATCAACTTCTTCGAGTTCATTGCCCAAGAGGTCCGCGAGCACCTGGCCGAACTGGGGTTCCGGAGCCTCGACGAGGCGATCGGCCAGGTCGAGACGTTGGACACCCGCGAGGCCATTGAGCACTGGAAGGCCGAGGGGTTGGACCTGACGCCGATCCTGGCCCAGCCGCTGAACCAAGCCCAGTCGCCGCTGCGGCAGGTGACCGGCCAGGACCATGGACTTCAGGCCGCGCTCGACAACCGCCTGATCGCTCAGGCGCTGCCCGCGCTGGAAGACGGCCAACCTGTGTTCATTGAGCATAAGGTCCGCAACGTCAACCGGACCGTCGGCACCATGCTCGGCCACGAGGTGACCAGACGCCACGGCGGCGCCGGCTTGCCCCCTGGGACCATCGACATAACCCTGACGGGCACGGGCGGACAAAGCTTCGGCGCGTTCCTGCCGCGCGGCATCGTGCTCCGTCTGGTCGGCGACTCGAACGACTACCTGGGCAAGGGCCTGAGCGGCGGCCAGATCGTGGTGCGACCTGCCGACGATGCCGCCTTCGAGGCCGCCCGGACCGTGATCGCTGGCAACGTGGTGGGCTATGGCGCCACCTCCGGTGAGATCTACCTGCGTGGACGGGTGGGCGAACGGTTCGCCGTCCGCAACTCCGGCGCGACGTTGGTGGTGGAGGGCGTGGGCGACCACGGCTGCGAGTACATGACCGGCGGCCTGGTGGCGGTGCTCGGGCCGACCGGCCGCAACTTCGGCGCGGGCATGTCCGGGGGGAGGGCCTACGTCCACAAACTGGACCGCGCCAGGCTGTCGCCGCAGGCGGTCGCGGCGGGCGAGCTGCTGTTGGAGGAAGTGGTCGATGACGGGGAGTTGGTCGCGCTGTTGGAGCGGCACGCACTGGAGACCGGCTCCGAGACGGCCTCAAACCTGCTGGCGGACTGGGACAACGAGCGGGCCAACTTCACCCACCTGGTCCCGCGGGACTTCAAGCGGATGCACCGGGCGCTGGCCCAGGCCAAGGCCGAAGGGTTGGACTACCACGACCCGGAGACCTGGAAGGAGATCATGAAGGAGGCGGCCCATGGCTGACCCGACCGGATTCATCAAAGTCCGTCAACGCGAATTGCCGATGGACCGGCCGGTGTCCCTGCGGCTGCTCGATTTCAGGGAAGTGCGGGCCGACCTGCCGCCGGACGACGTCATGACGCACCGCCAGGCCGGGCGCTGCATGGACTGCGGCGTGCCGTTCTGCCACCGGGGCTGCCCGCTCGGCAACCTGATCCCGGAGTGGAACGACCTGGTGTGGCGCGGCGACTGGCGGGCGGCATCGGACAGGCTCCACGCCACCAACAACTTCCCCGAGTTCACCGGACGGATCTGCCCCGGCCTGTGCGAGGGCTCCTGCGTGCTCGGGATCAACCAGCCGCCCGTCACGATCGAAGCGATCGAGATGGCCATAGTCGACCGGGCTTTCGCCAACAACTGGGTGACGCCGGAGATCCCGGAACGGCTGACGGGCTTCACCGTCGCGGTGGTCGGCTCCGGGCCGTCCGGGCTGGCGACCGCCCAACAGCTGACCCGCGCCGGGCACACGGTGGCGGTCTTCGAACGGGCCGACCGGCCGGGCGGCCTGCTGCGCTACGGCATCCCCGATTTCAAGCTCGGGAAGCACCACCTCGACCTGCGCCTGTCGCAGATGCAGGCCGAGGGCACCCGGTTCCGCACCGGCGTGGAGATAGGCCGCGACATCTCCTGGGAGGAGTTGCGCCAACGTTACGACGCGTTGGTGGTCGCGATCGGCTCGACCGTGCCGCGCGACCTGGCGCTGCCGGGCCGCTCGCTGGCGGGGGTCGAGTTCGCCAAGCCGTTCCTGGAGCAGGCCAACGTGGTCGCCTCCGGGCGGATGGTGGCCAACCAGGTCACCGCCAAGGACAAGCATGTGATAGTCATCGGCGGGGGCGACACCGGCTCGGACTGCGTCGGCACGTCGTTGCGCCAGGAGGCCAAGTCGGTCACCTCGCTGGAGATCATGCCGCAGCCGTCCTCCGAGCGTCCGGCCCACCAACCGTGGCCCGTCTACCCGCAGGTCTTCAAGACCTCGAGCTCGCACGCCGAAGGCGGGGCAAGGGTCTACACGGTGACGTCGTTGGAGTTCCGGGGCCGGTCCGGGCGGGTCGAGTCCCTCCAGGTGGCCGATGCCGTCCGTGACGCTTCCGGCCGGTTCGGCCCTCTCGCCGGCACCGAGCGTTCGCTACCAGCCGACTTGGTCCTCATAGCCATGGGCTTCACCGGTCCAGATTCAGCCACCCTGACGTCGCAACTGGGGTTGGAGATCAGCCCGCGCGGTACGCTGGTCAGGGACGCGGCCTACGCCACGTCCAAGGATGGTGTTTTCGTGGCCGGCGATGCCGGGCGCGGCCAGTCGCTGGTGGTCTGGGCGATAGCCGAGGGCCGGGCCGCCGCCGCGGCGGTCGATGCCTACCTCCAGGGATCGACGGAGTTGCACCACCCGATCCCAGCCACGGAAGTACCGATGAGTCTGTAGTCGGGTGCTCTCAGCGGGCGCTCGGGAGAGGGGCACCTGATGCGGCGGGCCAAGATTGTCTGCACCATAGGACCGGCGACCAGTTCGAAAGACAAGATCACGGAGTTGATCGCGGCGGGCATGAATGTGGCCCGGTTGAATCTCTCGCACGGCACCCATGACGACCATTCGGCCGTCTATGCGGCGTTGCGCGAGGCCTCTTGTGAGTTGGACGTCCCCGTGGGAATCCTGGCGGACCTCCAAGGGCCGAAGATCAGGCTCGGGACCTTCGTGGGCCATGCGCCTGTCGAACTGGTGCCCGGCCAGCGGTTCACCATCACGACCTCGCCGGTGGAAGGCACCGCCGCCTGTGCTTCCACCACTTACGAGGGGCTGCCAGGGGACGCTCGCGTGGGCGACCACATCTTGATCGACGACGGCAAAGTGGTGGTGCGAGTCGACGCTGTGACCTCGACCGACGTGGTCACGACTGTCGAGGTGGGCGGTCCGGTGTCGGATCACAAGGGGCTGAATCTGCCGGGCGTGGCCGTCTCGGTGCCGGCGCTGACTGAGAAAGACGTCGATGACTTGCGGTTCGTGCTGGGCCTGGGGGTCGATCTGGTGGCGCTGTCCTTTGTCCGGTCCGCCTCCGATTACGCGGCTGTGCGGGCCGTCATGACCGAGGCGGGGCGCGTCCTGCCGGTGGTGGCGAAGATCGAGAAGCCG
>JAISCU010000312.1 GCA_031265345.1 Bifidobacteriaceae bacterium | reverse complement strand
CTCACAACTGAGCGTCCCCTGGGATACAACGCCGCCCCGACCGCTAGGAACACGGGTTGGCGTCAGACGCTAACCCGTGTTCCTAGCGCTCAGCCGAAGGTCGGGGAAGGGCGGCCCGGTCAGGTTCCGCCGGGTGCCCGGCACGGCGGCCCGCGCTCTCGGTCAGCCGCTGCGGTCAGGTGCCGCGCAGCAGGACTGCGGGGTTGCGGCGGGCGGCGAGCGCTGCGGGCCTGGGTACGGAGACTGGGGTTGCGCATCGAGAGGAGCATCGGGCCGCACCTGACGCGCGTCGCCGATGCCGCCCGCGTGGCCCATCTTCGTCTGGTGGGAGTCCTTCCGTTGGTTGCGGTGCTTGCGCTCGTGTCCGCGCTTGTCCGGAAGTGGCTTCAACTCGCCGCGGGGTCGAGTTCCAGGGGCTTGCGGACCTCTGCGCCCGATGCCGTTCGGCCGGCCGCCGACGTTCGCGCAGGTCAGTCCGTTGGCGGCGTCGGCGGTCGTTTCTGGGCTTGTCCGCAAGCGGCTTGAATTGGCGGCCGGGCCGAGTTGCCGCCAGTTGTGGACACCGGTGGATTGTGCTGTCCGGGCGGCCGCCCGTGTTCGCGCAGGTCGGTCCGTTGGCGGCGTCGGCCGTCCTTTCGCGCCGTGTCCGGAAGTGGCTTCAACTCGCCGCGGCCCGCAGTTCCAGGGGCTATCTGGGAGCCTGGGACAGGGCTAAAGTCCTAGTTAACGCATGCGTGGCGACTACGCGGCAGCAGGGAGCCCAACTGGGTACTGGGTCCGTTCGCGGGCTGAAACGGGGCTGGCGACCGCGTCTCCGCCCTGCGGCCATGTGATGCCGAACGAACGGACTTCGCAGAATGTGATTCTCATCACAAAAGCCCAGGTCCGGGACTTTGGTCCGTGAAACACATGCTACGGTGGTGACCAGAAGCAATCGCCATGATGCTTCTGGACAACAAAGATGGACCCCCTCCGTCGACGCATCAAACAATGTCAACCCACAGGCGGGGGAACAATGAGTTCTCAAATCACCCGAAAGATCGTGGCAGGCCTGCTCGGCCTGGCACTCATTCCGACCGTCTCGTCAATGGCCTCAGCGATCGAAACGCCAGTGGCCCAGGCGCTGCCAGTCTCTGCCACGACCGTCGTCGAGGACGATGCCGTGGCTTTCGCCGCCCAGCCCTGGTGCGCCAATTACCTGACCACCCGCGGCGACAGCGTGAGCTTCGTCATTTTTGTTCCCGCCATCTCGTCAGGTGACACCGCCGCCAACCGCAAGTGCGTGCTGACGACGGCCGTGTCTGGAGCGTTCTACGTAGGGACCGGAGTGCTGCAGCAGTCGCTCGCCCAATGCGAAGGTCAGACCGGCGTCAAGTTCGACAGCTATTACGGAGGCGTGACAGGAGGTGGAGTCAGCAACGTGCAGGGCAAGCACCACCTGACCCAAGACGGCAAGTATGGCCCGGCTACCCACAACAAGATGTTGCACATCAAGAAGGGTGGCGGCGGCTGCGCCAGGGACTACACGAAGGTCTCGCTCTAATGATCCTCGACTCGAACAAGGCCCGGAAGCTGGTGTGCCTGGCAGGGGCCGCCATCGTGCTTGCGGGCTGTTCGCAGCCTTCCGTGCCCCCGGCCGACACCGCCGGGGGCACGGAAGGCCCCGCTCCTTCCCCAGCCGAAGCGGGCGCCAGCGGACAGACGGTCGCGCAGGAATGGATCGTCCTGGCGGACGACACGCCGCTCGGCAAGTACCGGCTGTACCTGGCGGGCGCGACCGGCGAGGAGGAGGAGATCATAGCCGGGGCCACGAAAGCGAACGACGACAGGCAAGCGGTGATCGCGGACTGCATGAAGCAATCTGGGTTCACGTACCACCAGATACCTTACGGCGGTCCGCTCGAGGCCGAGGACGATCTGTGGTTGGCGCGCTCCTGGCAGCTGATGGTGCCGGGGCTTCCTGATGACCGGGCCACGGTCGAGAAATGGGGCTACGGGATCAGCCCCGAAGCTGAGACCCCGGAGGACTGGATAACGGACAACCGGGACCCCAAGGCGCGTGAGGCGGGACAGAAGAACGAGGCCTACATGGACTCGCTCAGCCCCGAGGCGCAGAGGCAGTACCGGGTCGCCCTGGTGGGCTACGACGAGGTTCCCGATGGCGTGGACCCGGTTTCGGGCGGTTGCGTCGGGAAGGGCTACGAGGCCGTTCCGCAGGCGAAGTACGCGACCGACGTGTCCGCCCAGTTCGAGGACCTGTACCACGCAGTGGTCGAGGTCACGAAGTGGGAGGTCGGCATGGACCCCGAGGCCTTGGCGCTCGATTCGGAATTCGCCGCCTGCATCGCCAAGAAGGGCGTGGACCTGTCGTCCATGGTTTTCGAGCGAGACGGCGAATGGGTGCGGGACGTCTCCAATTCTAGCCGGGAGTCTCCTGCCGCCGCGTTCGAGTACGCCTACAGCCTGCGCGAGGACGGCACGCCGACGCCTCGGGACGAGGAGTTCAGCGGATTGCAGGCGTTCCCTCGGCAGGTCGAGATAGCGCTCGCGGACTTCGATTGCCGCGCGGAGCTCGACTACATGAACCGAATCATGGCTGTGCAGAACAGGGTCGAGAAGGAGTTCGTCGAGGAGCACCGGAGCCGGCTGGACGAGTTGGAGGCCCACGCCAAAGGCGGTTGATCCGGTGGTGCGGGCCAGAAGAACCCCAACCAGAAAGTCTCCAGACGAGGCTTGGGTCGGCCATTCCCGGAGGCAGCGGGCGAGGCGCGGAAAGGCGACTGGGCGGCATCGTCCACCGCCCTGCGACGATGCCCGCTCACGATCCTAGTGCGCCTTCCGGGCTTTGTTCTAGCGTCGGCCTGGGAGCCACGCCCACCGAGGGGAACACGGGTTGGCGTCTGACGCAAACCCGTGATCGGCGCTGGTCACAGGCTTGGGGCCTTGGTCGGACGATGCCGCCCGCTCGTCTCCGCGCGCCGCCCCGGCCCCGTCTTCGGCAGAGATGGGAGCCGACCAGACGGCATCGTCCAACGGCTTGAAACCGAACCGCGATCCCAGGGCTCAGTCTTGGTCGAGCACCGCGTGGGTGCCGAGGTAGATGAACTCGAGGCGGTTGCCGCTGACCGCCCAGACGATCCGTCCGTCTGGCGCGAAGGTCGCTTCGAACCGCTTGGGCGTCAGGTGGCGGAACCGCTGGATCGCCTTGATGCGTCGGCGGCGGATGATCGTTTCTGCGGTGGTTGCATGGCCCGCTCCGCTGCGGCGAAGGGCCACCAACTCGTAGATGTCCTCCGCGCACCGCTGCGCCGCCGCTTTCAGCGATGGGGACTTGAGTTTGCGGAACTGGCGCTTGTAGGCCGCAGAAGCCGCGACCTGGATGTCACTCATCCAGCCAGCGGTTCATTTCTTCGATAGACCCGAAGGATGCGTAGGGTCCGCGGGCGGCTTCGTCGATCTCGGCCAGCACTTCTTCGGTGAGCCACCGATCCGCCTGCGCGCTTTGGTACCGCTCGATCACGATCCGGCCATCCTGGGCCGAGATCGAGAGCGGGTCCCCGACCGCCAAACCAGCCTGCTCGGCCAGGCGGGCGGGCAAGGTGACTTGATTCTTGGGCCGCAGGACTGGGATTGGCATGGCAAGAGCCTACTGTAAGACCCTCGGACAATCCGCTACTTCGACAGTCCGACTCGCGGTGCAGTGGCGCTCAACCATGAAGCCGCCGGGTGGGCCCAGACTCGTTTGGCGGGAGTCCGTCGGTTGGCCGTAGCGTTGGCGCTCGTGCGCGCGTTTGTCCGGAAGCGGCTTCAACTGGCGGCGGGATCGAGTTGCCGCCAGTTGTGGACACCGGTGGACGATGCCGTTCGGTCGGCTGGCGGCGTTTGTGCAGGTCAGTCCGTTGGCGGCGTCGGCGGTCGTTTCTGGGCTTGTCCGCAA
>JAISCU010000278.1 GCA_031265345.1 Bifidobacteriaceae bacterium | reverse complement strand
GCCCAGCACGAACGGGTCACCGGCAGCCTCGACCTGGCTGACCGGCGCGGGCGTGACCCGTCCGGCAGCGTCCGGTTGCGCCTCGGGCCCGTCCCAAATCTCGAACTCGTAGATCGAATAACCCCAAGCCGTGGCCCGAGCCACGCCTTGCATCCGGACATATCGGACCGGCGTGTCGACCGCCATCACGTGGGTCGACCGGGCGCTCGGCACCGGGTCGACCGCCCGGACCACGTCTGTCCAGGACTCGCCGTCCTCGGAGATTTGCAATTTGAATTGCGACGGGAGGGCCGCCTCCCAATAGATGTTGATGTGATGGACGGGCTTGGCTTCCGGAAGGGTCACCTGGAACCAGTCATTGGTCGGGTCGTACTCGCACGGTTTGGGCGTGCAATCAGGTTCGTTGTCGCTGGACCAGCGCGTGGCCAAGATGCCGTCGATCCCGTTGACTGGCATCCAACGACCGAGCGGAGGGACCATTGTTTGAGAGGTGGCGGTCGCAACTGATCCAGGCAGTCTCGAGACATTGGTTCCCTGGTCCACGGGCCAAGTGGATGGCAGTTCGGGTTCCCAGGCCCAGGGAGCGAAGACTCGCAGCTCCCAGATCGAGTAGCCGTTGCCGATGGCCTTCATGGTGCGGCCTTGCATGCGCACATAAGTCGCAGTCAGCGCCTCGAAACTGTGGGTCCGCACGCCCGCCTCGCACGGGCCGTCGAATGAACTCACCGTGGTCCAGTTGTCACCGTCATCTGAGACCTGGATGTCGTAGCCTGTCGCGCACCCGGCCTCCCAGGCGACCTCCACTCGCCCGATCACTTGCGGGCCGTCCAACTCCACATCGAGCCAGGCGGCCTGAGCCTCACCGGCCGTGATCGGGTCGGCGGGCCATTGGCCGATCACTCCGTGGGGATAACGCGATCCCCACCTGGTGGCGGTGCTGCCATCGAATGCCCGCTCGGACGGTCCGAAGTTCGCGCCCGCAATCACCCCTGCCAGCGCCGCAGCCACGTCCGGGTCCTTGATCATCTCCTCGTAGAAGTAATTCGCGGCTCTGGCCGGTCTGCCTTCCGCCAGGTTCGTCGAAACCGTCGCAGGCGCGACCGGAATGGCCATGGGCGCGGGCCCTGGAGAGGCTGCTCGCGCTTGTCCCGCCACTGCCAGGGGCACCGTCAGCGACGCGGCCGCCAAACAGACCCAAGCTCGTTTGCCAGCCGATTTGAATGTTTTCATCTGGGGTCTCGATTCGCGTCTGGGGGACCATTCCGGGCTCGACCGCTGGTGGCGATACGCCGTTGTTCGGGCCCTCGACCATGAGCCGGATGGTCATCCAAGGCCGCAGCGCATCAGCACGCTCGCGTCAAATCAATCCAATCGCTGTCCTTCTCCCGCGTCAACAGACTTGAGCTTTTGGACCGCAACTCGCTCACTTTCGCTTACTACACGTGAGCGATCCGATCATTCTCGGGTCTGTTCAGCAATGGCCGCCGCTCAGCCGAAGCCTCAACGCCGGGATCAGAACCCCACTTGCGAAACGGACACACGGAGGATCTCCCGACGCGGATGAGCGGCATCGTGCAAATGCTGATGTCTACGCTCCGGTCAGGCCTTGACCACCGCGATGCCCACATCTTCGATGGGTGCCAACTGCTCAGCCGTCGCGCCCGCGTCGGTGATCAACAAATCGACGTCGGCGGGGCGGCAAATCTGGGCGAAGGCCCGGTGGCCCAATTTGGAGGAATCGGCCACCACGGCCACCTTCGCGGTGGCGCGGGCCAGGAACGCGTTGGTGGAGGCCTCGGCGTCGGAATAGGCGCTGGCGCCGAACTCGGCGCAGAACCCGTCGACGCCCAAATAGAGCAGGTCCACCGACAAGGCCTCGATCGACCGTTCAGCCAGCGGCCCGAACAACTCGTAGGAATGCGCCCGCACCACTCCCCCGGTCACAACCACTTTGAGGTACGGACGCACCAACAGTTCGGCGGCCAGATTGACGGAGTTGGTGACCACGGTCAGTGTGGGGCTGTCGGCCGAGCCTCGGGCCAGTTCGGGTCGCGAGGCCAACGCCCGGCCGACCTCCAACGTGGTGGTCCCGCCGTTGAGGGCCACCACCGTGCCGGGCGCCGCCAGCCCCGCCCCGGCCAGGCCGATCTGCTTCTTCTCCTCGACCGCGCGCCCGGTCTTGAACCGTAACGGCAGATCGAACGAGCCGTGCGCCGCGACCGCCCCGCCATGCGTGCGGGTCGCGAGGCGCTGCTCATCCAAGTAGACCAGGTCTCGGCGGACCGTCGCGGGTGAGGCGCCGAGCGTCGCCACCGCCTCGTCCACATCGACTTTTCCGTTCTGGGCCAGCATGGATAGAAGTGCGGAGATGCGCGAGTGGCGATCCATCTGACGGTCCTTCCTTCGGCGGCGCACGCCGTTCGGGGCTGAATCGGCGGTCAATCGAAGCGCGTTTTTTAGCGCAGTACTAGGATACGCTCATAAACGCGCAACGCCAGTGGAGGTGAGCACTTGTTAGGGCAGACTGTCCCAGCCATCGACGTGGGTGGCACGGTGATCAAGGGCGGTTTGGTCGGCCCAGGCGGCGTCATTGTGCGACGGAGGTCTGTTTCTACTGCCGCTGACCAGGGATATTTGGCCGTCATCGACCGCATCTCCCGAGTCGGTAAAGCATTGTTGGACGATGCCGCCCGCCAGTACCCAGCGCCCCCCGGCCCCGCCCCGGCCCGGCTGGCAGTCACCATCCCCGGGATCGTGGACGAGGCCGCCGGCCGCGCCATCAAGGCCGCCAACTTCGACTGGGTCGATTACCCTATCGGCGACATGCTCACGGAACTGATCGGGCTCCCGGTGGTCATCAGCCATGATGTGACGGTCGGCGCCTTGGCCGAATACCGTTACGGCGCCGCCCAAGGGGCCGAGGCCGCGCTCGTGGTGCCCATCGGCACGGGCCTGGCCGCGGGCCTGATCTACCACGGCGCGCCCTATCGCGGCGCGCACGGGCGCATAGTCGAAGTCGGGCACCTCGAGCTCGACTGGTCGGATGTGCCATGCGGCTGTGGGGGCGTCGGTTGCGTCGAACGGGTGGCGTCGGCATCGGCCATCGCGAAACGTTACGCGAAGCTGACGGGCCTGGAGCCGGGCACGGACACCAACCCCGACGCCAAAGCCATCGCGCAATTGGTCCGCGAGGGCGCCCCCGCAGCCGTCCGGATATGGGACGATGCCGTTCGCGCACTCGCCGACGCGCTCGTCACGTTGATCACGGTGCTGGACCCCGACCGGATCGTGGTGGGCGGGGGGCTCTCGCGAGCCGGCGAGACTTTGTTGGCGCCGCTGAGGACCGCGTTGGATGCCCGGCTGACCTTCCAACAAGCGCCGGACCTGGTGGTGGCCCAGCTCGGAGCGGACGCCGGGCTGATCGGCGCGGCCATCACGGCCGGACTGGATTCCTGACGCTGCTCGGAAGGTCAACGCTCCAACCATCGCGGAACCGCGGAGCAGGCTGGACAGTTGATTTCATTCTGGATGCGCATTTGTGAGCATTTGGCCTCATGGCGCGCGGTAACGCGCGGGTAAGCTGGTTGCAACAGCGCCGCCGCGACACCATTTAGGAGCAGAATTGTGAGCCAATCTGACGGCCTCTACGTGACAGACGAGATCGCTTCCCAGCCCGAATGCTGGGTCCGGGCCGCCGAATTGGCGCCACGCGCCCAAGGGCTCCCGCAGCCCGGCGAGAAGGTCGCCGTGATCGGTTGCGGGACTTCCTGGTTCATCGCGATGGCCTACGCTGCGCTGCGCGAACAGGCGGCCCAGGGCTGGACCGACGCCTTCACAGCCTCCGAGCTGCCGTTGGACCGGGACTACGACCACGTGGTCGCGAT
>JAISCU010000210.1 GCA_031265345.1 Bifidobacteriaceae bacterium | reverse complement strand
CCTTCGCCCGGACGAGGAAGTCCGCCCCGGCGCCCCTGGCGGCGCCCATCACGTCCTGCGCGTCGAAGTTCCGGTCCGCGAGGACCACCATCCCGGGGCGCATCGAACGGGCCAGGCCGGGGAACAGGGTCGTCTCCCCCGTCGTGGTCGGCGCGACGACCGCGTCGACCAGCGCCCGCGTGCCGCACGCGACCAACGCCAACAGCCGCACCTGCGGGTACCCGGTGGCGCCCTTCCCGCCGGCGCCGCCGGCCTGCTTCTTGTAGCGCGGCAGCACGCCCGGCGCGTCTGGGACCGTCAGGACGGTCCCGTCGACCGCGCAGACCAGCAGGCCCCGCCACCACACGCCCTTCAGCCCGAGGAACGACAACGGGGAACGCAGCAGTTCGAACAGTCTGCGCAGGGGCGCGGACCCGAGGCGGCGGCGGGCCTGAGACATGGCGCTGGCGGACGGGCCGGCCCGGCCCGGCAGGGACGCGGCCAGCTTCCGCCACACCCCCGGGTATCCCACGCCGGGGAACAGGCAGGCCGCGAGCAGCAGGTGGACGACCACCCTGGACGGCAGGCCCCTGACCCTGTGTTGGACGGCGCGGGTCTCGTCCAACGCGGCGTCGACCAGTTCGGGAGGGATCAACTCGGTGAGCTCCCCGAGGTGGCCGGGCGCGAACGCCGGCCCGGGCGCGGATGGAAGACCGGCGGGTGTGACAGGATTGGCTTGCAACGGAGCTCCTGGGGAAGAAGGGCTGCTTGGTCGCTGCTTTTCTACCCGGGCTCCGTTGCCCCCGCATCACGACACGCCGTGAACGGTCATTGACGCACGGCCAAACCCCTTAACTTCACGGCCTTGGGACTAACCGGGACCGAACGCAGCCCCGTCAGTACTTGCCCGCGATTCCGCCGTGCGTCGGCCCGTCCGTCCTCTTGACCTTGTAGATGGTCGTCTCGACTTGGGCCTCATGGTCCAGGACCGGCGCGGCGGCCTCTCGCCAGGCCGCGATGGACGGATCGTCGCCACGGTCCAACAGCCTGGCGGTCGTGGCGTAGGTGGCCCCGTCATGCGCCTTGCCCGCGTCGGTGGCGCCTTGGCGCGCGTACGGATGGGACGCCGTGGTCAAGTCCCTCACCACGGTGGTGTGATTGCGGCTGCGGGCGTTGTTGGCCCCGTCGAGGGTCGGCACCGGGTCTTGATGATGTTCCAGCGACAACCACTGCGCCGAGTTGGCGGGCTTCAATTGTGAGACCGGCGACCCGGCCGTCAGCACGGCGGCGACCGCGAATTGGGACGTGAACTCCGGGTCGGCGGCCAGGGCCGCGCCCACGATCCCGCCCTGCGAGTGCCCGGCCAACACCACCGGCTCACCGGGTCTGACACCAGCGTCGATCATGGCGGCGGTGGTCGCCAGCCCGATGGCGTTGGTGTCACCGGACACAGCCCGAACGTTGGTGCCGTTCTCGGCGGCGTTCGATCCCCACCCGACCGCCAACGCTTGCGTACCCGGAATGGTCACCAGCCAACTGACCGAGCCGTCTTTGGCCGTCACTTTGGAGACTCCGATCTGGCTGTCGTCCTTGTTCGGGTCGGAGTCCCTGACCGCCCGGATGCGCCAGATCAGGCTCTCGATGCCGCTGGGCGGCGAGTCGCGCTCGGTCGAGAGTCGCTCGATCTCCATATCCAGCCCCGGCCCCACCAACAAGGTGGCCAGAGCGGTGACCCCGCGCGCGGCCTGATTCGTGTCCGGCGGCCCGAACAGGCTACGCGGGCCTCTGGGAGGCACCGACAGCGTGCCGGCGACCGCCCGCAGTTCGGCGTGGTGGCGGCGCAGTAAGTCCGCCCAAGTCGGCGGCGCGCCGTTCAGCAGAAGATGGCCTCCGGCGTCGAGGCCGACCCTCATGACCAGCAAGAATAGCTGCGCCGACAGGCCGAAGGGGCCGAGCCACCACCCGCCCAAGGCCATGCTGGTGCCCCCCAGCTGGCTGAACTCCGCCTGCGCGTTCTGCTCGGCTTCCTGGTACTTGGCCTGGGCCAACCGCACGCGTTCGGCCAGTTCCTGCAACTGGCGCACCAGTTCCACGATGCCCGCCTCGCCGCGATAGGCGTCCCCCGTCTGCCGGGTCATCCGCAGGGCGGTGGTCTCGATCGGATCGCAGACGTGGTACGGCGCCGCCCGGTACAACGTGGTCCAGTTGACCGAGTTGTAGGCGTGGTACGCCGCCCGGTCGGCCTCCGCGAGTCGCTCGCGCGCCAGATCGAGGCGTGTGGCCAGCACGTCGAGGTCCTCCAGGCAGGAGATCGCCCCGCCCACGCCGCCAAGCACTGTGACCGGGTCGTCACTCATGATTCCCCAGCACGTTTATCACCATCGCGCGGTGGGTGTCGGTCTCGCGGACGGATTCGCCCGCCAAGGTGATGGCCCGGCGACAGCGCGCCGCCAAGTCCCCGACCCAGTCTTGGTAGGCGGTGGCGGCGGGCGAGCGCCAACCGGCCGGATCGGCCAACTCGATCAGCGGCAGAGCCTGGCCCAAGAAGGAACCGGCTGAGTCCAGATCGGCACGGACCTCCGTGATCGCCCGGAGCGTGTGGCCGCCGTTGCAGGGCTTGTCCATGCCTCCGATTCTGACGCTGCGCCCCCGCCCCCGAAGCCCAGAAACGAAATGCCTGTGGATAGCCGGGTAAACCCGATCCCGCGGAGGCGGGACAATGGAAGGCGTGCCACGTACTTTCACCAAGCGTTACCGCCGGGGCCAGCCCGGCTCGCCGCGTCTCGAGGCCTTGTCCCTGGCTTGGCTCGCCGACGTGCCCGATGGCGTGCGCATAGTCGGCGTCAAATCGGTCGGCGAGACCCGGCTCGAGTTGGAGCACCTGGCCACCGTGTCCCCGGCCGAAGGCGCGGCCGAGGCTTTGGGCCGCGCCCTGGCCCGCACCCATGCGGCTGGCGCCCCGCACTTCGGGGCCGCGCCTCCGGGCTGGGACCGGGCTGGCGGCATCGGGCAAGCGCCTTTGTCCTTTGTCACGACAGGCGGCCTGGCCTGGGGGGAGTTCTACGCGGCCGAGCGGATGCTGCCCTACGCGCGCGCGGCCGAGCGGCTCGGGGCGCTGCCGCCGGACGGGCTGAAGACGTTCGACGCCCTGGCAAGACGGCTGGCGGACGGCGTCTTCGACGCGCCGCAGCCCGGGCTGATGGAACCCCAGGCGGCTGCCCGAGTGCATGGCGACCTGTGGACCGGCAACGTGATCTGGACCGACCCGCCACCGGAGGCCGGCCGCCCCTGGACGGGCGCGGCGCTGATCGACCCGGCCGCGCACGGCGGACATGCCGAGACCGACCTGGCCATGCTGGCGCTGTTCGGGCTGTTCGGGCTGCGCGAACTGGTCGAGGCGTACAACGAGGCCTCGCCGCTGGCGGAGGGCTGGAAGGAGCGGGTCGGGCTGCACCAGTTGTTCCCCCTGTTGGTCCATGCGGCGCTGTTCGGCGGCTCCTATGGGCGCAGGGCGCTCGACCGGGCGCGCGAGTATTTGTAACATCCGTCCGCCAATTCGACTACCCTGGCGCTCCCCCGCTCCCGCCGCCGCCCGGAGAGTATGTTGGACTCATGACTACACCTCCCGAACAGCCCCAATACCAGGGCCAACCACCGGCGCCGATGCCGCCCCCACAGCAGGCCGCGCCTCCGCCTCCGCAGGCCCAGGCTGGGCAGCCGCCCGCGGCCTACGCGCCGCCGGCCTACCAGCAGCAGACCGGCCCCCAGGCTTACGCCCCCTACGCCGCCGCGCCTCCCAGGCCGGGTGGCGGAGCGGCCCTCGCCGGAGGCGTCTGGGGGATCATCCTCCTGGCCCTGGCCGGGGTGGCGCTGCTGATCGGGCTGGTCGCCCTGTTCGTGGCGCTGATCACGGACTACCCGGTCAAATCCGTCATTTTGGCCCAGTGCTTCTTGCCCCCGGGGCTGCTGTTGACCGGGATCTTCTTGGGCCTGCAGGTCTGGCCGACGGCACAGTCCGAGAAGAAATAGGGCACCGGGCGCAGGGGGGTGCCCGGCCGGGTGCCAACCTTTTGGTCGCCTGGTCGGGCTAGGCTTGGCCCGTGCCTATCTCCCTTGCCTCCCTTGAGCCGCGCCTGGCCCTGAGCCCGCTCGACGGGCGTTACGCTGCGGTCACCGCGCCGCTCTTGGACTACTTCTCCGAGGCGGCGCTGAACCGCGCCCGGATCTTGGTAGAAATCGAATGGCTCATACACCTGCTCGATCATCGCGTGTTGCCGGGAGGGCCCAGCCTGGACCAGGGCGAACGCGACTACCTGCGGCAGATCGTGGAGGGCTTCGGTCCCGCCGAGATAGCCGAACTGGGCGGCATCGAGCGCCAGACCGCCCATGACGTCAAGGCGGTCGAGTACTTCCTGCAACGCCGCCTGGCCGATGCCGCCGCCGTGCTCGGACCCGGAACCTGCCTTGGGCCGTCCCTGAACCCAGCCATACATTTCGCGTTGACCAGCGAAGACGTCAATTCGCTCGCCTACGCGCTGGTCATTCGGGGGGCCATGCGACGGGTGTGGCTGCCCGCCGGCGATGGATTGATCCAAGACCTGACCCAATTGGCGCACGCGAACGCCGACCTCGCGATGCTGGCCCGAACCCACGGACAGCCCGCCACGCCGACCACCTTGGGTAAGGAAATGGCAGTCATGGCCCACCGGTTGGAGCGCGCGGTCCGGCGCGTCAAGCGAGTCGAGTACGTCGGCAAGCTGAACGGCGCCAGCGGCACCTTCGGCGCGCACATGATCGCCGTCCCCACTGCCGACTGGCCCAGGATCAGCCGCGTCTTCGTCGAGAAACTGGGGCTGACCTGGAATCCTCTTACGACCCAGATAGAATCCCACGACTGGCAGGCGGAGCTGTATTCGGAGCTGGCCCGGTTCGGGCGGGTGGCCCACAACTTGGCGACCGACATGTGGAGTTACATCTCGCTCGGCTATTTCGCTCAGGCGCGCGGCCACGGCACGGTCGGGTCCTCGACCATGCCCCACAAGGTCAACCCGATCCGGTTCGAGAACGCGGAGGCCAATTTCGAGATCGCGGCGGCGGTCTTCGACGCTCTCGGAGCTACCCTGGTGACATCGCGCCTGCAACGCGATCTGACCGATTCGACCACGCAGAGGAACATCGGCGTGGCGATGGGCCATTCGCTGTTGGCGATCGACAATTTGCGGCGCGGGCTGGCCGGATTGGACGTCAACCCCGAGCCCATCGCCGCCGACCTGGCCGCCAACCCGGAGGTCCTGGCGGAGCCGATCCAGTCCGCCATGCGGGCGGCCGCCATCGCCGGGGTGCAGGGAATGGACGATCCTTACGAACGGTTGAAGGAATTGACACGGGGGCGGCGCGTGTCGCTAGATGAGATTCGACAGTTCATCGCCACCCTTGGGCTGCCGTCTGATGTGACACTGCGTCTGAGCGAACTGAGCCCGGCCGACTACACCGGCTTGGCCGCGCGCCTGGTCGCCGACTACTTGTAGGGCTCTAGGGCTTGTTGGAGCTGCACGACTTGTACTAACTGTGAGAAGGAGAATCGCTATGGCCACCGCTACTTACCGGGTCGAGGGAATGACCTGCGGACATTGCGTCAAGGCGGTCAAAGAAGAGGTCGGGGGACTCCCCGGCGTCAGCGCCGTCGAGGTCGAACTGGTGCCGGAAGGCGTCTCGACCGTGCTGGTGACCTCCGCCGATCCGCTCGACGCTGGCGCCGTCGCGGCGGCCATCGACGAGGCGGGATACAGACTCGCGCAATGAGCACCGCCATCCAGCCCCGGCAGGCCGACGGCTCGGATCGCGTCGCTTACGATTTCGCGATCGGCGGGATGACCTGCGCCTCCTGCGCCGCGCGGATCGAGAAGAAGATCGCCAAACTGCCGGGCGCGTCCGCCGCCGTCAACCTGCCGTTGGAGACCGCGCACGTCACCGGCCCGCCGTCGCTCAGCGCCGCCGCCATCATCAAGGCCGTCGAGTCCGCCGGCTACACCGCCCGCCCGCTGCCGAACCAGAGTTCGCCCGGCGACAGTTCGAAGGGCGTGGACGATGCCGCGCCAAGACCGGGCACCACGTCAGGCCCTTCTTCGGTCGGCTCCGGCGACGACCAGAGCCCAACCGTGCCCGCGCCGAGGAACACGGGTTTGCGTCAGACGCCAACCCGTGTTCCTAGCGCCGGTGAGCGCGAGGGGGCGACGGGGTCGATGGGGACTAGGACGGCGATGGAACCCGGGAGCCCTGGCGCGGCTGCGGGATCGGCGCTGGCGATGGGGGGCATGGGCGACGGGGGCTCCATGGAGCCAATGGGGGGCATGGATTCCATGGACGCGATGGACGCTATGGACGTGGCCACGGCGCCGGGGCAGGACCGCGACCAGGTCCTGCGGCAGCGGCTGATCGTCGGAGCGATCTTGGCCGTGCCGGTGCTGGTCCTGTCGATGGTTCCGGCGCTGCAGTTCCCCGGCTGGCAATGGCTGGTCGCGCCGCTGGCGACAGTGGTCGCGGTCTGGTGCGCCTGGCCGTTCCACGCCGCCGCCCTGCGCGCCGTCCGCCACCTCACCTCGACCATGGACACTCTGGTGTCCGTGGGCGTGATCGCCTCCACCCTGTGGTCCTGGTGGGCGCTGGTATTCGGCGGGGCCGGGGAGATCGGCATGAGGATGCACTTCACGTTGATCCCGTCCCAGGCCGCTGGGCGGCACGGCATGCCCGAGTTGTACTTCGAGTCCGCCGCCGTCATCACCGTGTTCCTGCTGGCCGGCAAGCTGATGGAGTTCAAGTCCAAGAAGCGGGCCGGCAACGCCCTGCGCGACCTGCTCGACATGGGGGCCAAGGAGGTCACCCTGGTCGAGGGGCCTCCCGACGCCCGCACTGAACGGACGGTGCCGATCAGCCAGTTGCGAGTAGGGCAAGAGTTCAGGGTCCGCCCCGGCCAGAAGATCGCCACTGACGGCGTGGTCACCGAGGGCGATTCGGCCGTCGACACCTCTTTGCTGACCGGCGAGGCCGCGCCCGTCGACGTGGGGCCGGGCGACAGCGTCACCGGCGCCACCATCAACGCCTCGGGCTCGCTGATAGTCCGGGCCACCGCCGTCGGGGCGCAGACCCGGCTGGCCGCCATCGGCCGGCTGGTGGCCGCCGCGCAGACCGGGAAGGCCCCGATCCAACGACTCGCCGACCGCATCTCGGCCTGGTTCGTCCCGATCGTGTTGCTGGTCGCGCTGGCCACCCTGGTCGGCTGGCTGCTCGCGGGCGCGGGCACGGAGGCGGCGTTCATGTCCGCCTCGGCGGTGCTCATCATCGCCTGCCCCTGCGCCCTGGGGCTGGCCACCCCGACCGCGATCCTGGTCGGCACGGGACGCGGCGCCCGCATGGGCATCCTGATCAAGGGCCCGGAAGTGCTCGAATCGACCAGGCGCATAACAACCATCGTGCTGGACAAGACCGGCACCGTGACCGAGGGCAAGATGCACCTGGTCGAGGTGCTGGCCCCACGCGTCGATGGGCGCGCCACCGCCAGGCCAACAGCCCTGGCAGTCGCCGGCGCCGTGGAGACGCCGTCCGAACACCCCATCGCCGTGGCCGTCGCCGCCGCAGCCCGCGCCGCCGGGACCATTCCCGAGTTGACCGGCTTCGCCTCGGAGCCGGGCGGCGGCGCTTCCGGGACGGTCGCGCTGCCCGGCGCCCAACCTTCGCTGGCCGCCGTCGGCAAGCCCTCCTACCTGCGCTCCTTGGATCTGGCCATAGCCCCAGAAGTGGAAGAAGCCTACGAGGCGGGCGCCGAATCGGGCGGCACCGCCGTCCTGGTGGGCTGGACGGGCGAGGCGCGGGCCGTGCTGCTCCTGCGCGACGAACCGAAGGCGGACGCGGCGAGCGGCATCGGGCAACTGAAAGCCCTGGGTGTGCGGCCCTGGCTGGTGACCGGCGACTCCAAAGGCGCCGCGCTGGTGGCCGCGCGGCAGGTCGGGATCGCGGCGGAAGATGTGCGCGCGCAGGTGCCGCCCGAAGGCAAAGTCAAGGTGGTGCGCGGGCTCCAGGCGGCCGGGCAAGTTGTCGCCATGGTCGGGGACGGGGTGAACGATGCCGCCGCCATAGCCGCCGCGGACCTCGGCCTGGCCATGGGCTCGGGCACCGACGTCGCCAATCATGCGGCCGATATCACCCTGATGCGGAACCAGGTGACCGCCATCCCGGCCGCCATCCGGCTGTCGCGCGCGACCCTCCGCGTGATCAAGCAGAACCTGTTCTGGGCTTTCGCCTACAACGTGGCGATGGTGCCGCTGGCCGTGGCGGGACTGGCCAGCCCCATGCTGGCGGGCGCGGCGATGGCGTTCAGCTCGGTGATCGTGGTCGGGAACTCGCTCAGGCTGAACCGGGTCAAGATTTAGTGAGACGCCGGGCGGCGCTGGCCGGGCTGTGCGCGCGACGGGACTAACTTGGGTGGTGGCCAAGAACACGTTCGCGAACCTCAAGGAGGGCACTATGGCTGATCCTGTGGTGGTTGTCGCCACCTTCATCCCGCGCGAGGGCATGCACGATTCGGTGCACGCCGTCATCAAAGCGGCCCAGACCGATGTGTACAACGAGCCCGGCTGCTTGCTCTACTCGCTGCACGAGGCCCCGGACCGCTTCGTCCTGATCGAGAAGTGGGCCTCGCTGGCGGACCTGGAGGCGCACGGCGAGGGCAAGGCGCTCGGCAAACTCGGCAAGGCGCTCGACCCGCTGCTGGCCGAGGACGTCCAGATAATCCGGCTCCAACCGGTCAAGGACGCCTCCGACCATCCCGCCGCGCAGGTCAAGGGCGCGGACGCGTAGAAGGTCACGCTGCCGCCCGCGGCCATGCGATACTTGTATTGCAAAGGAGGTGCGCTTACGTGGCGATTTCGATTCGTTTGACACCTGAGGACGAAGCGAGGCTCAACACCCTGGCGACCCGGACCGGACGCTCGAAGACGTTCTACGTGCGCGAGGCCATCCACGAGCATCTGGGCGCGCTCGAAGAGAGGTACTGGGAAGACTCCGTGGTGAGTGAATGGGAAGCCAGCGGCAAGAAGAGCCGTCCCGCCCAGGAGCTTTGGGATCAACTGGGTGGGTAGTAGCGGCGCCAGCCCGCGGTGGCGTACTGCGGCGGGCACCAGTCGGTCGGCTCCAAGCCCAGTTGGGTGGCCCACTTGACCGGCGTGTGGGGGTCGCGGAGGAACGGCCGACCGAGCATCACGGCATCGACGGTGCCTTCCTCGATCAAGCCCTCGGCCTGTTCGGGTGTCTCGATCACGCCCACGGTGCTGGTGCTCAGCCCGGTCCGGCGCCGGATCTCGCCCGCGAACGGCGCCTGATAGCCGGGGGCGACGGGGACTTTGGCATCGGCCACCAAGGCACCGGTCGAGACATCGATGTGGTCCAGCCCGGTGTCCTTGGCCCAGGACACCAATTGCACCGACTGCTCGAGGTCCCAACCGCCGTCCGCCCAGTCGGTCGCGGAGATGCGCATCGCCAGAGTCCGGTCGGGACCGATCGCCTGGCGGACCGCCGCGATGATCTCAAGGGCGAACCGACAGCGGTTCTCCAAGGAGCCGCCGTATTGGTCGAGCCGATGGTTCGAGAGCGGCGACAGGAACTGGTGGATCAGATAGCCGTGCGCACCGTGCAGTTCGATCACATCGAAACCAGCTTGGGCCGCCCGTCGCGCCGCCGAGGCGAACGCCTCGATCAGCCCAGCGATCTGATCGAGCGTCAGTTCCAGCGGCACCGGCAGGTCGCCGAACGCGATGGGCGAGGGCGCGTAGGTCTGATACCCGCCACTGGATTCAGGCAGATAGTCGCTGCCTTCCCACATCGCCTGAGTCGAGCCCTTGCGCCCGGCGTGGCCCAGTTGGATGCCGGCCAGGACGCCATGGCCAGCCAAGAAGCTGACTATCTCAGCCAGGCCCTGAACTTGGGAATCCTCCCATAGCCCCAGGTCCCAGGGCGTGATCCGGCCCTCGGGGACAACGCCGGTGGCTTCCAACACAACTAGTCCGGCCCCTCCCTGGGCCAGTGCGCCATAATGCGCCAGATGCCAGGGCTGGGCCTTGCCGTCCTTGCCGGTGGCCGAATACTGGCACATCGGGGACACCCAGAGGCGGTTGCGAGCGGTCACAGAGCCGAATTTGATCGGGCTGAACAGTTTGGTCACAGTCTAAAAGCATAGGCTGAACGAGTGACCGCAAAGCCCGCCGCCGCCTCACCGCCCGAGCCGCTCCCGCGCGCCCGGCGACGGCTCTGGGCCGAACTGGCGTTGGTGCTGGGCCTGTCGCTGGGCCAATCTGCCGTCTACGCCGTCCTCCGCTTGATCGACCGGCTGACCGAGGCGGTGCCCCTGGCGGAGCAGACCGCCGCCATGAACACGTCCGATTCGGCCAAGCCGTGGCTGGACCTGGTCTACCAATTGGCCGGAATCGGCTTCGCGGTGCTCCCGGCGGTCCTCGCCCTGTATCTGCTGGCAGGCGGCCTGGCGGGCGGCTCGGCGGGCGGCTCGGCAGGCGGCTCGGCGGGCGGTCGAATCGGCCCGGTGGTCGGCAACCGGGACGGCGGCCTCGCCACAGGCCTGATCAGCAACCCCGGCGGCGCGGACCGCCCGCCGACCCGCTGGGCGGGCCCCCGGCGGATCGGCCTGACGCTGAGCCGGCCACTGCGGGACCTGGCGTGGGGCGCGGCGCTGGCTGGCGGCATCGGGCTCCCTGGTATTGGTCTTTACCTTCTGGGGCGCGCCCTTGGCGTGACCGTCCACATCTCCACCCAGTCGCTCGGCGGTTTCTGGTGGACCGTGCCCGTCCTGGTGCTGGCAGCCCTGCAGAACGGCGTGCTGGAGGAAGTGGTCGTGGTGGGCTACCTGGCCGAGCGCCTGACCGAGCTGGGCTGGCGGCCGTGGGCGTGGATGGTCGCGTCGGCCCTGCTGCGCGGCTCGTACCATCTCTACCAGGGCTTCGGGCCGTTCGTCGGCAACGTGGCGATGGGGCTGGTGTTCGCGTGGTTCTACGCACGGCGGCGGCGGGTCATGCCGTTGGTGTTGGCCCACACTTTGATCGATCTGGTGGCGTTCGT
The DNA here is from genome assembly GCA_031265345.1 of Bifidobacteriaceae bacterium. The sequence continues at coordinate 6,197 of JAISCU010000210.1, read as the reverse complement.
GGGTCCCAGCCTGATCGACCCTTCGTGGCTGACTTGACCGGTGCCGCCCGTCGCGTGTTACCCCCTGGTCCGCCGCGCCGTGTCGTAGGCTGGGCGGCGTGAGCGCGCCAGGCAAGGACCGGGGGGACGAGCCCTCGACCCGGCAGCGCTTCCACGGCGTCGAGGTGATCGACGCCCCGGCCGGACGCGTCCACCTCTCGAGCGACCTGGTCGGAGCAGTCTTCGCCTTCATCGGGCTGGCGGCGATGGTGGTCCTGTCGATCTTCGCCCAGGGCACCACGGACGCCATGACCGAGGACATCCGCACGCTGGCGCACCCGGTCACGGCGATCTTGCAGGCCATCGGCAACGTGTTGATGAGCCTGGCGACGCTGCTGTTGCCCGCCGTGGTGGTGGCGTCGGCGCTGTTCCGGCGGCAGTTCTTGCTGGCGCTCCAGGGGATCGTGGGCGGGATCGGGGCCGTGGCGCTGGCGGGGCTCGCCGCCTGGGCCATCCGCGCCGTCGATTACGACCCGCTGACGGAAGGCCTGTCGGTGGTCGCCAACGGCCGCCTCCTGGTGGCGATAGCCCCGCTCACATCACTGCTGGCGGGCGTGTTGACGGCGATGGGTCCGCGTTCACGACGCCCCATCATGACGGTCTCGTGGAACGTGTTGTGGTTCGCGGTGGCGGCTTGGGTGCTGACCGCCGGGGCCAGCTTGCCCGCCGCCATTGTGACCGTGCTGGTGGGGCGGCTGGCCGGGCTGGCCGTCCGCTACGCCCTCGGCGTCACCACCGACCGCGCGACCGGCTCGGCGCTGGTCGCGGGGATTCGCGGGGCCGGGTTGGAGCCCGCGCGGATCGTGCGGGTACGCGACATCTCCGATCCCGAGAGCCCCACCGAGCGGTTGGACGTGCGCTCGATCCGGGATTCCACTGACCAGCCCCCTTTGCCCGATGCCGCTGGATCGGCCGAGGCGCAGACCACCAGGCTGCCGGTGACGGGCCCGGAAGACCCCGACGGCGGGCGGGATGCTGGGACGGCGGCATCGGCGGCGGAAATGGCGGTGTCCGACTCGACCTCGCGGGCGCTGGAGCGGCAGGGCGGCAACCGGGTCTACGCCGTGTACGAGGCGGACGGGCGGCGCTACGACGCGATAGTGCTCGACGGCGACCGGCAAGTGCTGGGCTTTCTGCAAGCCACCTGGCGGGCGTTGCGGCTGCGGGGCATGGACCAGCGGTCGGGGCGGTCGCTGCGCGGGGCGGCCGAACGGGCGGCGCTGCTGGCCTACGCCGCGACCTCGGCGGGCGTGCGGACCCCGAAACTGCTGGGCGTGGGCGAGGCCGCCGACTCGATGATGCTGCTGCAGAGCCACCCCGCGGGGCTGCGGGCACTGGCGGACATGCGCCCGAGCGAGATTTCCGATTCCGCGCTGATCGACGTGTGGCGCCAACTCGACCGGGCGCACCAGGCCGGGCTGGCGCACCGGGACATCACCTCCTCCTCGGTGCTGTTCGGACCCGATTCCGGCGAAACGCAGCAGGTCTGGCTGATCGGGTGGGAGAGCGGCGACGTGGCCTCCTCGGAACTGGCGCGGTCGATGGACCTGGCCCAGATGGTCGCCGTGCTGGCCCTCAGGGTGGGAGCGGGCAGGGCCGTGGCGGCGGCATCGGCGGTGCTCCCAGCCTCCACCCTGACCGCCGTCTCGGGGCTGTTGCAGCCGGTGGTGTTCCCGGCCTCGACCCGTGAGGCGGCCCGCGCGAACCGGAGCGTGATCGACGCGACCCGGCAGGAACTGGCTGATCTGACGCCGACCGAATCCGCCGCCGTGCCCTTCCAGATGGTCCGTTTCGGCTGGAGGACCGTTCTGATCGCCGCGATGACCTTGGTGGCCATCTGGGCTGTTGTCACGAAGTTCAATTTCAACCAGATGGTCGAGGCGATCAGCCAAGCCAATCCGTGGTGGATGGCGGCGTCCTTCGGTCTGTCGCTGGCCACCTATGTCGGCGCCGCGATGACCATGGTCGGGTTCCTGCCGGTGCGGATCTCCTTGCGCAAGGCCATATTGACGCAGGTCGCCTCCTCCTTCGCAGCCATCACCATGCCGGGCGGGGTGGGTCCCATCGCCATCAACATGCGCATGCTCAACCGCCAAGGCGTGCGGACCTCGCTGGCCGCCGCCACCGTGGCGTTGGCGCAGGTGGCGCTGTTCGTCTCGACCCTGGTGCTGCTGGTGGTCACCACTCTGGCGACCGGGGAGACGGGGGTGCTGTCGAATCTTCCCGTGACCGGGATCGTGGTGGTGGCCATCGCGGTCTTGATCCTCGGCTCGCTGCTGCTGATCCCCCGGCTGCGCAACTGGCTGTGGGCCAAGGTCGGCCCGACGCTGGCGCAGGTCTGGCCGCGCCTGGTCTGGGTGATGGGCCGCCCCAAGCGCATGGTCTTCGCCATGGCCGGAACCGTTGTGCAATTCGGCGGGTTCGTGGCGTCCTTCTGGGCCGCCTTGATGTCATTCGGCCTGACCGATTTGTCCTTGGGCGCGGTCACCCTGGTCTACTTCCTCGGCAACACCGCCGGGTCGGCTGCTCCCACGCCGGGGGGCTTGGGCGGTGTTGAGATTGCCTTGACCGCTGGTTTACGCACTGTTGGCGTGGCGACGGCCACTGCCGCCTCCGCCGCCGTCCTGTTCCGGGCCATCACCTATTGGGCGCGGGTGCCGCTCGGTTGGCTGGCGTTCCGTTACATGCAGCGGCACCAGGACCTCTGACATTGGGGGTGGTTCTTGGGCTGCTCCACGGGCGATGCCCTGTGGTCGGCCCGACCGGCCCCGCAGGGTTGGCGCGACGACGCCGCCCGGCTCGGCGCGAAATGCGCCTCAAACGCCCTCGTGGCACGGGCGCGGCGACCACGAACCTCGCTGACCCGCATTTCAGCCCCCCGGTGGCGCGGAATCCCGCCCAGTCCGGCGCGAAATGCGCCTCAAACGCCTTCGTGGCACGACCACCGCGACCACGAACCTCGTTTACCCGCATTTCAGCCCCCCGGTGGCGCGGAATCCCGCCCAGTCCGGCGCGAAATGCGCCTCAACGGCCTTCGTGGCACGGGCGCGGCGACCACGAACCTCGTTGACCCGCATTTCAGCGTTCGCGCGGGTTGATCACGCGAGCAGAAAGACAAATCCACTGGAACTCGATCACGACATCCAGGGAATCCGGCTTTCTCCCAAGCCCCCGTCCCGCGACATCCAGGGGATTTGTCTTTCTCCGCCGCCCCCGTTTCGGGCTGCCCTCTCTGACCTGCGGGTTCACCGATCATGCAGGCCGGTCGCGCAAGCAGAAAGACAAATCCACTGGAACTCGCGAAAACCAGGCGCGGCCAAAGGACGAATCCCCTGGAACTGGTTCACGAGATACAGGGGATTTGTCTTTCTCCCGGGAGCTGTCCCGCACCGGGGCAATCGTTTCGGTTCGAGGACTTGATTGACCGCCCGTACGATGCGGCTGTTGTGCCACCGAACATGAGATCGACACCGTCGGTTCCGTCAGCCGTCCAGGCCGCTGTTGATGCAGCCACAGCCGAGGTCGCGCGGTTCGACATTGAGTGCCTGGCCCGCCTTCGCCGCCAGCTCCATGACCGCGACGGCGCCGGCGTGCGCCGCCAGGTCGTCGTCGTCGAAACCGGCGCGGGCGATCCGGGCCACGGTCGGCGTGCTGAAGACTGTCATCTGGAAGACGAAGATGCCTTTCTCCCTCTGGGATACTGGAACTACCTGCAACAGCCATTTCCCCAGGTCAGAAAGGTATTTTCGTGCTCATTCAGGGCCGTGTCGCGCCCCACCCATCGGCGGATTGAGGCTTAATCACCGCCGAGTTCGTGCCTCCCTTCTATGCTCACGTCCCAGCCGCCATGGCCGACCTGGCTCGATTCGCCGGGCGCGCCGACATGCCCGCGTTGGTGCACGCTGCGCTGGTTCACGCGCAGTTCGAGACCATCCATCCGTTCACTGACGGCAACGGGCGCGCCGGCCGGGTGCTGATCCACACCGTGTTGCGGGCTCGCGGTCTGGTCCGCTACGTCACGGTGCCGGTCTCGTCGGGCTTGTTGCACGACTCGCCCGGCTATTTCGCTGCCTTGTCCGCATACCACGAGGGCGATGTGGAACCGATCATCGCGAGGGTGGCTGAAGCCGCCGTCGCCGGGATCGGCAATGGCCGCGCAATGGCGGCGGACATCGCGGAAGTGCGCGCGGCCTGGTCCGGTGCCATCACCGCCCGCGCCGATGCCGCCTGCCGTCGCCTCGCGGACCACTTGTTCGCCCAGCCAGTCGTCAACACAGCCTTCGTGACCGGCAGGCTCGGGCTGTCCGAGCCGACCGCCCGCCGCGCCCTCGACAAGTTGGCCGCCGCCGGGGTGTTGCGCCAGGTCACGGCCAGTCGCCGCAACCGCGTCTGGCAGTCCGATGCCGCGCTGGCGGTTCTGGAGCGCTTCGCCGAGCGGTCGTCGCGCAGGTCGCGACCGTGAGGCTGTCGGTCCCGGTGACGCCGATGGGCAAACTCAATGCCGTTGCCGAGGCACTCGGCCGTTCGGCGCACACGCTAGCGCAGGGCCACACGACCGAACCGGCGAAAGGCCTGTCCATGTCACTGCCGAACTGGTGGCCGGGTGCCCGCCACCAGGGGCGCGCCCGCGCCGAGTCCGGGGTTTTGCGCGTCATTGTTCATCGAGGCCGCTGATTCGCTTGACAGTTAGGGGACGGGCCGGGGCGCGCAGGTCACCGGAAACTGCCCCGACGGCCCACGGCAGCATGGATAGCCCTCACCGGCGACCGGGCCGGTGGGCTCGCGCGCAGGCTTGCCGACGTGCCTTGGGTGATTCTTTGGGATGTCTTTGACGACCGGAGGCCCCAATTTGACTCGCCCCGCCCTGGCGTGCTTAGAATGGCAAGGCACCGGTTCGACCGATCCGGCCGGGTTCTCGGGGGAAGCTCAATTCGATGTGTCCTCGACTACCGCCCCAACTGTCCGGGAGGAACACACGTCCAATGAAGAAACTACTCGCGCTGCTGGCCACAATCGGCCTGGGCGCCGCCGGGCTGATCGCCACGACCAGCCAACCCGCGGACGCGGCCAACGCCGCCGCCGTCGCGAACTGCACCACCACCAACACCCAAGTCTGGGGCTCCTACCGGGCCTACATCCCGTCCAGCGGCGGCGCCGCCGGGAGGAACTGCTACCTCGGCGTGGGCATCGCCAACGTCGCGGTGAAGAACCTGCAACAGCAGATGAACTACTGCAACGTGAAGTCGAATCCCATCAATGCCGACGGAGACTTCGGTGACGCCACCTACCACAGGCTCCGGGTGGTCCAGATCCTGAGCGGCCTGAAGGGCAACGACATCGACGGCAAATATGGCCTGAAGACCCACAACGCCATGAAGTTCTACTGGTCGTATACGGATGAGTATGGCCAGCTCCGGGAGACCTGCGTCAAGGATTGGGCCATCTGACCATGAGGAAGCGCTTTGGCCGGCGTGGTGTCGGGGTGATCGCGTCGCTGACGCTCGCGGCAGCGGCGGCGCCGCTGCTCGGGGCCTGCGAGGCCACGCCGGCCAAAGACGATCCGTCGCTCGGCGTCCCTACTTCTGAAACGCCCTCAGCGAACGCTGAGGCGGCGGAGTACGAGCCGACCCAGTTCACGGAGGTCCCCGGCGGCCTGCCGTTGACGCCGTATTTCGACGCCTACCACGCTCTCGACCAGGCGGTCCAGACCGGCCAGTCCATGCGCGAGCGGGCCGACTGGCTCAATGAACGCGAGGCCGAGACGGCCAGCTGCATGAAGAAGGCCGGGTTCGAGTACTACCCGCGCCAGGTCGAGGCCGCGGACTTCTTCTCGACGAACCCGTTCGTGGCCCTCGAGGGCGACATGGTGGCGGTGTCCTACCTGCCGGACACGCTGGCGGAGGTCCAGGCCACCGGTTACGGCATACGCCCCGTAACAGACCCGGCCGACAAGCCGGTCAACCCGACCGAGCCGGACCCGACCGAGGAGGACATCAAGAACCAGGAGTACCGCGAGGGCCTGTCCGCCTCGGCGGGGGCGGCCTACGACATGGCGTTGACCGGTTGGGACGGGACCGACGAGGGACGAGACGCCGAGGTGGGCGGCTGCGCCGCCGTCGTGGACCAGAAGCACCCCGAACCTGCGGCCGACGACTCGG
>JAISCU010000203.1 GCA_031265345.1 Bifidobacteriaceae bacterium | reverse complement strand
AACAGCAGCGGATGATGAACAACCATCAGGTCGGCGCCCCAGTCGATCGCCTGGCCAACCGCCTTCATGGTCGGGTCCACAGCGAAAGCCACCTTGTCGACCGGGTCCTCCGGGTCGCCGCAGACCAGCCCGACCCGGTCCCAATCCTCCTTCAGCGACGGCGGATAGAGATCGTCCAGAACTCGCACAGCGGTGGCCACAGTCGCAGTCATCGTCCAAGCTTACGGCCCCTGCACCCCGCGCCCCGCGTCGTGCCCGTCAGACCGTTCTTGGGAACGACCGCAATGCAGGGCTGCCGGGATGATGCCGCCTGGCCGTCCCCCAGCGTCACGTCGGCGACTCTGCTTTCGACATCAGCCTGGTTCATTGTGAGGCAAGCGCGACGCGCTTCGACAGCGAACTTGCTGAAATGCGACCCGCAAGCCTTCGTGGCCGGGGCGCCTTGGCCACGAACGCCCCAAGGTCGCAGTTCAGCCGTGGCGGGAATGGGCTGGGCGGCGAAACGCGACCCTCCAGCCTTCGTGACGGGGTCGGCCCGTGGGGCGACGGGTCAGGACAGGAGCGAGCGGTCTGCCATCTGGCCCTTGACCGAGGCGAAGCGCTCCATCAGGTCGGCCACGGTGGTGCGGCGCTTCTGGGCGGCGTTCAGTTCGAGGATGATCTCGCCCTCATGCATCATCAGCAGGCGGTTGCCGACCCGCAGAGCCTGGGACATGTTGTGCGTCACCATCAGGGCGGTCAGCTTGGAGTCCGCGACCACCTTCTCGGTCAACTCGGTGACCAGTTCGGCGCGGGCCGGGTCGAGCGCCGCCGTGTGCTCGTCCAGGAGGAGCAGCTGCGGATGCGTGAAAGATGCCATCAACAGCGACAACGCTTGACGCTGTCCGCCGGACAACATGCCCACCCTGGTCTTGAGGCGATCCTCCAGGCCCAGACCCAGGACAGTCAACTCCTCGCGGAACTCGGCCCGACGCTTGGGACCGACTCCGGGGCCGAGCCCCCGCCGGTGTCCTCGGGTGAGCGCGATCGACATATTCTGCTCGATCGTCAGATGGGGCGCAGTGCCCGCTTGCGGGTCTTGGAAGACGCGCGCCAGCAGCCAGGCCCTCCGGTAGCCGGGGAGTTTGGTGACATCCCGCTCGCCGATCTCGATGGTGCCCTCGTCCGCGGTCAGCGATCCCGCGATCACATTCAGGAGCGTCGACTTGCCGGCCCCATTCGAGCCGATGATGGTCGCGAAGTCGCCTTCAGCCAAGTCCAACGAGACCCGGCGCAAGGCGCGCCGCTCGTTCGCGGTGTTGGGGAAGAAAGTCTTCGAGACGCGGGTCAGTTTGAGCATGTGTCAGACCCCCTTTCCCCTGGCCGCGCCACTTCTAGCAGCATCGCCCCGTGCCACATCGGCTCGGGCCGAATCGCCTTTGCCGGGTGCGGGATCGAGGGGCGTGGGACCTTCCGCCGGCTGGGCGTCCAAGTCCGGCGAGGTCATAGATTCGGGCGCCGCCGCCCGCTTGAAGGGCGAGATCTTGGCGGCCCAACCGCGGATGGTCTCGCTCTGGGAGATGACCAGCGCGATCACCACCAGCACCGCTGAGATCAGTTTCATGTCGCCGGCTTCAGCGATCTCCCAGTAGATCGCGTAGTACAGCACCAGTCGGTAGACGACCGATCCGACCGTCACGCCCAACACCGCCAGCGCCATGTAATGCGTGCCCAGTATGGCGTTGCCGACTATCACCGAGGCCAGGCCGACCAGGATCAGGCCGATCCCCATCTGGACGTCCGCGAATCCTTGGAACTGGGCGTACACCGCGCCGGAGAGGCCCACCAGCCCATTCGAGATCATCAGTGTGACGATCTTGGTCCAGTCGGTCGAGATGCCCCCGGCCAGGGCCATCTGCGGGTTGTCGCCGGTCGCCTGGGTGGCCAGCCCGAAGTTGGTGGCCAGGAACCAGACGATCGCCGCTGTGGACGCCAGGGAAACCAGCGCCAGGATCGCGACCGCCTGCCAGGAGGCCATCAGACCGGCGTCCTTCAACGGGGTGAATACGGTGTCGAGGCGTTCGCCGTCGCGCATGTTCAGCCCCACGTTGGGGCCGCCCATGATCCGGAGGTTGATCGAGTACAGCCCGATCATGGTCAGGATGGAGGCCAGCAACGGGTCGATCTTCAGCTTGGTGTGCAGCAGCCCGGTGATCAACCCGGCCAGGGCACCGGCCACGAAGCCGGCGGCTGTCGCCAGGTAGGGGTCCACGCCGTTATAGATGAGGATCGCCGCAGTCCCGCCGCCGGTGGTGAAGGAACCGTCCACGGTCAGATCGGCGAAATTCAAGATGCGGTAGGTGAGGAACACGCCCAGAGCCAGCAACGCGAAGATAAGGCCTTGTTCGATAGCGGCTTGCACTGGCAGTTTCCTTGGTCTGAAGGGATCGGGAGGGATCGGCAGGGATCGGTCTGGGGTTTCTTGCACACAAAGCCTAACCGGCCCCGGCGCACCACTCATTCGGGCGGGCGCCGGGACCGGTCAGTGCAGAGACATCCAGCCTGGAATCACTCGATCACTTCGGCGTCCGCCAGGATCGATTCCGGGACGGTCAGCCCATAGGCTTCGGCCGCCGGCAGATTCACCATGATCTGCGTGTCAGTCACCTGAAGCGGGGCGATCTCGCCCGGCGCGACCCCGTTCACCAGGATCTCGTAGGCCTGCTCGGCGGTCCGCTTGCCGAGTTCGTAATAGTCAATCCCGCGCGTCGCGGCCCCGCCCCGCTCAACCGACGCGGAATCCGCCACGAATAGCGGAATGCCGTTGTCCTGGCCGAAGGTCACCACTTGCTCGATCCCGTCCACAACCGTGTTGTCGGTGCCCACGTAGATCGCGTCGACATCGGCCAGCGCCTGGGCGCCCGCGGTCAACTCGGACGAATTGGCGATGCCCGATTCCTTGACCTCGATGCCCAACTCGGTGGCCTCGTCACGCAGGAGGTCCAGCTGG
>JAISCU010000115.1 GCA_031265345.1 Bifidobacteriaceae bacterium | reverse complement strand
AGTCCGCGGAAGTCGCGGATACGCGGCAGCGCGATGGTCAGCAGGCGGTCGAGGAACTCCCACATGCGGTTGCCCCGCAGCGTGACGTGGACGCCGATGGGCATCCCCTCACGCAGTTTGAACTGGGCGATCGATTTGCGGGCACGGGTGACGGCGGGCTTCTGGCCCGTGATCAACGTCAGATCGGCGACCGCCCCGTCGATCAGTTTCGCGTCGCGCGCGGCCTCGCCCACACCCATGTTCACCACGATCTTGGTCAGTCCCGGCACTTGGTGGACGTTCGCCAAAGCGAACTCCTCCCGCAAGGCCGGGGCGATCTCCTCGCGGTAACGGACCTTGAGGCGTGGCGGCGGGGCCGACCGGGCGGCATCGTCCACCTTGGCAGTGCCCTTCGCGGACCCATCCCTCGGCTCGGCGCCCTTGGCGGCGGCTTTGGCCTTCGCTGCGTCTTTGGTCTTGGCCGCGGCCTTCGCCTCGGCGGCGCTGTTTGCTTTGGTGGCCATCGCCTAGAGCTCCTTACCCGACTTCTTGGCATAACGGACCCGGACTTGGCGGGTTCGGCCGTCACGCTCGACTGTCTCGACACGGTAGCCGACGCGAGTGGGCTCCCTGGTCTCCGGATCCACCACCATGACATTGGAGATGTGGATCGGAGCCTCGACGGTCTCGCGGCCGCCGGTCTTGGCGCCGCGGGCGGACTGGCCCACCTTGGTGTGGCGGATCACCCGGTTGACGCCCTCCACGATCAGGCGGTCGCTGGCGGTCAGCACCTCCAGCACGCGGCCCTGTTTGCCGGCGTCACGACCGGAGATGACCTGGACCAGGTCGTGTTTCTTGATCTTGGCCATCGCTAAATTACCTCCGGGGCCAGCGAAATGATCTTCATGAACTTCTTGTCGCGCAACTCGCGGCCCACGGGACCGAAGATGCGAGTCCCGCGCGGGTCCCCATCCGGCTTCAGGATGACGGCCGCGTTCTCATCGAAACGGATGTAGCTGCCGTCCGGTCGGCGGCGTTCCTTGACCGTCCGCACCACGACCGCCTTGACCACATCCCCTTTGCGCACGCCGCCGCCAGGGATCGCGTCCTTGACCGTCGCCACGATGGTGTCTCCGATCGAGGCGTAGCGACGGCCCGAGCCGCCCAGCACCCGGATGCAAAGAATCTCCTTGGCGCCGGTGTTGTCGGCCACGCGCAGACGAGTCTCTTGCTGAATCATGCTTCAATCCCCTCGGTCACTTGGCCTTCTCAAGGATTTCGACCACGCGCCAGCGCTTGGTGGCGCTGAGCGGGCGGGTCTCCATGATGAGGACCAAGTCCCCCATGCCCGCGACTTCTTTCTCATCATGGGCCTTGACCTTGGAGACTCGGGTCATGACCTTGCCGTAGAGCGGGTGCTTGACCCGGTCCTCGAGGCGGACCACGACCGTCTTCATCATCTTGTCGCTGACGACCGTCCCGCGACGCGTCTTTCGGCGCGAGGTCCGGACCGGAGCGTCGGTGTTGGTTGTCACTTCTTCTCAGCCTCCACGTTCGAAGTCGGCGCGGTCCGGATTCCCAGTTCGCGTTCCCGCATGATGGTGTAGATGCGGGCGATGTCCCGCCGGACGGCTTTGAGGCGCCCGTGCGACTCCAGCTGGCCGGTGGCGGAGGCGAACCGAAGGTTGAACAGTTCCTCCTTGGCTCGGCCCAGTTCGGCCACCAACCGCTCGTCGTCAAGCAGATCGAGCTTGTCCGGCATCAGGTCCTTGGAACCAACAGCCATCGTCATTCACCACCCTCTCGGCGGATGAAGCGGCACTTCATCGGTAGTTTGTGCATGGCCCGGCTCATCGCCTCGCGAGCCAGCGGCTCGGGCACGCCGGCCAGCTCGAAGACGACCCGGCCAGGCTTGATATTGGCGATCCACCAGTCCGGGGAGCCCTTGCCGGAGCCCATCCGGGTCTCGGCCGGCTTCTTGGTGATGGGCCGGTCGGGGAACACGTTGATCCAGACTTTGCCGCCACGCTTGACGTGGCGGGTCATGGCGATACGGGCGGCCTCGATCTGACGGTTGGTCAGGTAGGCCGGTTCCAGCGCCTGGATCCCGTAGTCGCCGAAGGCGATGGTGGTGCCGCCCTTGGCGCGGCCGGACCGCTTGGGGTGGTGCTGTTTGCGGTGCTTGATGCGGCGAGGGATGAGCATGGCTCAGGCCTCCGTTCCACTTGCGGCGCCGACAGGCGCCTGATCGGCTGACTGGCGGCCGGAATCGCCCCGGCGCCCGCGCGGGCGGTCGCCACGCTCTCCCCGTTCGCCGCGGCCCCTCGAGGGACGCGGAGCGGCGGCCTGCTGGCGGGCGAACTCCTTCTCGGTCATGTCGCCCTTGTAGATCCACACCTTCACGCCGATCCGGCCGAAGGTGGTCCGGGCCTCGAAGAACCCATAGTCGATGTTGGCCCTCAGCGTGTGCAGCGGCACCCGGCCCTCGCGGTAGAACTCCGACCGCGACATCTCCGCGCCGCCCAGCCGGCCGGAGCACTGGACCCGCACGCCTTTGGCGCCGGCCCGTTGGGCCGATTGCAGACCCTTGCGCATGGCCCTGCGGAAGGACACGCGGCTGGCCAGCTGTTCAGCGATCCCCTGGGCCACCAACTGGGCGTTGATCTCAGGGTTCTTCACCTCGAGGATGTTCAACTGCACCTGTTTGCCGGTCAGCTTCTCCAGTTCGCCCCGGATGCGGTCGGCTTCGGCGCCACGCCGGCCGATCACTATACCCGGACGGGCGGTGTGGATGTCGATCCGGACCCGGTCGCGGCTGCGCTCGATCTCGACCTTGGCGATCCCGGCCCGCTCCAGACCGGTCGACATGAGCCGCCTGATCTGGATGTCCTCTCGGACGTAGTCACGGTAACGCTGACCGGGCTTCGTCGAATCGGCGAACCACCGCGAACGGTGGTCGGTGGTGATCCCCAGGCGGAAACCCAGCGGGTTGACCTTTTGTCCCACTAGCGGGTCCTCCCCTTCTTCTCAACTGTCTGGTCGGCTGGCCCCCGGCCCGCCCTGCGGCCGGCGCCCGTCCTCGGGGCTCTCCCAGCGGCATCGGCGTCCCGGCCCGGCTTTTCGCGGACCACCACGGTGATATGGCTGGTCCGCTTCAAGATGCGACCGGCCCGGCCCTGGGCGCGGGGGCGGAAACGCTTCATGGTCGGCCCTTCGTCGACGTAGGCCTCCGCGATGTAGAGCGCTTCCCGGTCGGTGTCCAGGCCCGCCTGCTCGCGCTTGTCCGCCAACCCGTAGACGGCCGATTGGACAACCTTGCGGATCGGCAGCGCCGCCGCCTGGGGCTGGAACTTCAGCAACGTGATGGCCTGATCAGTGTCCATGCCGCGCACCAGGTCGATCACCCGGCGGACCTTCATCGGCGTCATGCGGACATAACGGGCGCTGGCCCTGCCCGCCGTCAGGTCCACGACCCGCTTGTGGGCGGCCTTGCGCAGGCGCTTACGTTCCTGCTTGGTCAATTCTTCCGGGGCCGTCGCCACAGCGGTGGCCGGCCCCGCGTCCTGCTCCGCGTCGCGTTTCTTCGAATCGGGGCTCATCAGCGGCGCCGTCCCTTCTTGTCGTCCTTCTCGTGGCCGCGGAAGGTCCGAGTGGGCGCGAACTCGCCCAGCTTGTGGCCCACCATCGACTCGGTGACGAACACCGGCACATGCTTGCGACCGTCGTGGACGGCGAAGGTCAGACCGAGGAAGTCCGGAGTGACCATAGAGCGCCGCGACCAGGTCTTGATGACGGTCTTGAGTCCCTTGGCGTTGTGCTCGTCGACCTTCTTCTGGAGGTGGTCGTCAACGAAGGGGCCCTTCTTGAGACTGCGAGGCATCTTCTTGTTATCTCCCTATCAGCGCTTCTTGCCAGTGCGGCGACGACGGATGATCAGCTTGTCGGAAGCCTTGCCGCGCTTGCGGGTCCGGCCCTCCGGTTTGCCCCACGGGCTCACCGGATGGCGACCGCCGGAGGTCTTGCCCTCGCCGCCGCCGTGCGGATGGTCCACCGGGTTCATGGCCACGCCGCGCACATGCGGGCGCCTGCCCTTCCAACGCATCCGCCCGGCCTTGCCCCAGTTGATGTTGGACTGTTCGGCGTTGCCGACCTCTCCCACAGTGGCGCGGCAGCGCAAGTCGACGTTGCGGATCTCGCCCGAGGGTAGCCGTAGCTGGGCGAACCGGCCCTCTTTGGCGACCAACTGGATCGAGGCGCCGGCGCTGCGGGCCAGCTTCGCGCCCCCGCCCGGCTTCAACTCGACCGCATGGATCACGGTGCCCAGCGGGATGTGGCGCATCTCCAGGTTGTTCCCCGGCTTGATGTCAGCGTTCGGACCCGATTCGATGCGGTCGCCCTGCTTGATCCGGTCCGGGGCCAGGATGTAGCGCTTGGTGCCGTCCAGGTAATGCAGCAAGGCGATGCGAGCCGTCCGGTTCGGGTCGTACTCGATGTGCGCCACCTTGGCGGGCACGCCGTC
>JAISCU010000260.1 GCA_031265345.1 Bifidobacteriaceae bacterium | reverse complement strand
CATCGTGCTCGCCACCTGGGCGGCCTGGCGGTTCCGCACCGACGGGCTTAGAGCCACCTGGTACCCATGGTCGGCGCTGGTCGTGTTCTCAGCCCTGTCGGTGGTCGGCAACGCCATGCACGCCCACCCGGCGCGCGTGGGGGCCCTGCTGTTGGAGCCGTGGCAGGCTGCCGCGTTCGCCTCGATCCCGCCCGTGGCCCTGCTGGTGGCCTCGCACATGCTGGTCGTCATCGCCACACGGGGAACGCGCCCGCCCGCTCCCCCGCTCGCTGACGGCCCCGGCGCGGACGGGACCGACCGGTCCCGCGACGGCCAAGCCTCGCCCGCCGTGTCCGACTGGTTCGTGGACGATCTCCTTGCCCCGGCCGGCGCCGCCGCGCCTCCCCGGCCGATGCTGGCCGCCGCGGCCTGGATGGAGGCGGAGCCGCGGGGGGCGACCCCTGCGGACGGCCCCGTCGCGGCGGCGGCATCGGCCTCGCCCGGCGCCCACGCCGGAGGGCCGAGGCTGCGCCTCGTGCCGCAGCCTGCCGCCGGCGTGGAGCCCGCCCCGGTGCCGGAGGCGTTCGTGGCGTGGTGCGCCGAACGGGTGCGGGACGGCCGCAGGATCGTCAACGCGGAGGCGGCCCGCGCATTCCCGGAGGTCGGGTCCGTCTCGACGGTCCGTCGGCGGGTGTTGGAGCTGACCGGGCCCTCGGGCGCACTGGCCGGGCAGGGTCAGGCGAGGCTCTGGTTGGAGAGCCATGTCAAGGAGAACCAGGTTCTCGCTGCTGGGCGGGGCCGCGTGTGAAGACCTGTGAACAGACCGCCGCCCGGCGCCGGGGAGTTGGTGATCTCCCCGGCGCCGGGCGCCGGATCGTAATACCCCAGGGCTCTGCGACAGCCCTCGGGAGAGTTCCTTGTAACAGAAGGAGTAGTCCGATGGTACAGCATCCGAACCCCGACACCGAAGCGATGCAATGGGCGTGCTCCGCCCCGGTCGGCTCGCCGCTGGAGCGGTGCGTGCTGGTCGACATGGCGCGTGTGGGCGCCTACTGGCCGGCCAGGAACTGCTGGCGGTCGACCGATCTGGCGACGGCGGAGTTCTGCGCCGCCTCCGTGGCCGACATCGAGGCGGCCCTGGTCCGGTTGGTGTACGTCCTGCAATACGTGGCCGAAGTGGGCGACGACGCCGGTCGGACGGACCGCGGCGGTCCCGCGTTCCGCATGTTCAGGCCCAGCCAGGTGACGGCGGTGGTCCCATGAGCCTGGCGGCGGTGCTGTGGGCGCTGGACCGTGCTCCCACCGCGTCCCCGAGCGAGTCGCTGGTCCTGGTGGCGCTGGCCGACCGGGCGGATGAGAACGGGAGGCGCTGCTTCTTGTCGGTCGCGACGTTGGCGCGGCGCACCCAACAGTCCGACGCGACCGTCAAACGCCGGTTGCGGGAACTGCGGTCGCGGGGATTGATCCGGGTCGCCCCGGACCAGGGCGCGGTGGCCCATTTGCCGGAGGGGCGCCGCCCGGTGGTCCACGAACTGGTCATGACCCTGGACCGGAGAACCGGAGACGAACCGTTCGGCGGCCCGGACTCGGACGACGATCTGGACTGGCATTACGGCGAGGAGGCGTATCCGGGGCCGGCCGACGAACCACTCCCTGCAGGGCTCAGTGAAACCGCAGGTCAGGTGGGGGGTCAAATTGACCCCCCTCCCGACCTCGGCGAACACGGCGACGCTCATGGCCCCCACGGGGGGCGTATCAAGGCCGGTGGGAACGCTGATCCGGTGGGGGGTCAATTTGACCCCCCACCCCACCTGCATGAACACGGCCGCCCACATGAGCTTGTGGACAACGGCGAAGAGGGGTCACGGCTGAGCCCCGTGGGGGGTCGGCCCGGAACCCCCTGGGGGGTCACGGCTGCTACCCCAGGGGGTTCACTGTGGACCCACAAGACGTTAACCTCCCCCTTGGTCAGTGGGTCGGGAGGGGGAAGCCGGGTCGCGACGCGCGCGGGCGCGCGAGGCGCGGCCGGCGGGCCGGCGCGGCCGGGCGACCCTCCACGCTCGCGCGTCGAGTTGCCGGGCCGGTGCGAGCGGCACCTGTTCGATCCGGCGCCGCCGCCATGCGGCGGCTGCAAAGACGCCAGACTGGCCTGGGAACTGGGTCGGGCGGACGAGAAGGCGCGCGAGGCGTCGGCGGCGCTGGACGCGGTCGCGGCCCGGTCGCGGGCACTGGCCAAGCAGGAGGCCCGCGCCGTCGCGGCCAGCAGGCTGGCGTTCGAGGCCGAGCAGGAACGCCTCATCGAGGCGACCCTCGGCGTGCCCCACGAGCAGGCGAGATGCACCGACTGCTGGGGGGAACCGGCAGCCGCGGGGGCGGGCTGCCGCCATTTCGAGGACCACCGGACGCTGATCCATTTGACGTTGAACGCGCGCGAGATCCCGGCCGATCCTGCCGATCTGTGCCCGGTGTGCGGCGGGACCCGGAAGATAGTCACGGAAGACGGCGAGGAACTGTTCTGCACCCACAGCCGGGGATCGATCGCCAGATGGGCGCCGGACGGGCCGGCCCCGGCGGCGGACGGCGCGGCGGCATAGGCCCAGAGAGCGAGAGGAGACGACGAACCCTGAGCGATCACGACCCCGCCGGCCGGCACCCAGCGGAACTGGTCGAAGCCCACCGGGACCTGATCCGGGCCAGGTGCCGCCGCGCTGGTTGGAGCGGCCGGGCCGAGGAGGTCGCCGAGACCTGCGTCGTGGCGTTGGACCGGGCGCTCGGCCGCCACCGGGGCGGCTCGGCCCCGGCCGACGAGGGGCTCGCCGTCGAAGTGGTCGGCCGCGTGCTGGACGACATGGACCGGACCAGGTGCGAGCAGCTGCGCGAGTCCGTGCAGGAGCACCGCCCGGCGGTGTACCGCAGGCTGGCGCGAGCCGGGTGCGGCCGGGACGTGGACGACGTGCTGGCGGCGGCTCTCGGCCAGGCGTGGGAGTCCATGCCCCGGTGGGAGGCGGCGGACTACGACG
>JAISCU010000409.1 GCA_031265345.1 Bifidobacteriaceae bacterium | reverse complement strand
AGTGCTGGTCGACGCGAGCGCGCAGCTCGTTGGCCATCCATCCGACAGCCTCAATCGAGCGGTTGTCAATCTCCTCGTCGGCCTCCGTCCTCTTCAATCGTGTGACTACAGCTGCGATGAACGCGGTCTCCTCGCGAGACGTACGTCCAAGTCCAAACATCTCATGGGCGCGCTGGACTGCGCCCGCGAGTGTCGCCCCAGGACGGTCACCCTTGGCAACCCACAGAGCAAACGGCATCTTGCCCTTGGCACGGTTGCACGGCCCGCACACCGCAGCCAGGTTGGTCTGCGTGTTGGTGGCGCCCTGGCCAGCGCGGGGGACAATGTGGTCGAGTTCCATCGCGAGGAACTCGAGTGGCGTACCGCAATAGAGGCATCGTCCCTGTTGGCGCGTAAACGAGCGGTAGCGTGCAACGCTAGCCCGCGAGATGCCGGCGTTCAGGACTTCTGAATCCTCTGTAAACGCGTGGTCGAGGCGCTGGGCCACCCGGAGTTCCTCCAGGTGGCGGGCCAAGTCTCGTCGCAAGTCCTGGTTCTTCTTGGCGCGTTGGTTGTTCTCGCGGTCGATCTTCCGCGCGGTCGCCTCGGAGAGCAGGCCGTCCCGCGTGTGTTCGATGTTGACGGATATCGGTGTGCCCCACCGATCTTCCACGGCCGCGAGCCATCGGGCGAATATCTTGAGGACGCGGTCAACGGCAGGATTGCCAACGGGCTCTCCGATCGGGACAGCGGGCGGATGCCAGCTGTCGTCCACCCCGAACTCTGCCTTTCGAGCCTCGTGGAGGTCGTCTTCGGATGACTCCATCTGTCGCGTGAGGCGGCGAAGGGTCTGGGCAGAGTACGCGGCGCGGCCCTCCGGGAGCTTGAGAGCGTCGAGCTTGCCCAGCGTCTCTTCGGGAAGCGAGGCAATGAACTCGGCTGCTCTGTTGGACGCTCCGGGATCAACATTGTCGAGATCGGCACCATTGGAGAGCGCCGCAATGATCGCCTCCTGACCCGCCTCGGTCTCCATATCCCATCGCGCCACAAGGTCAGTGATGCCGCAGTCTCGGATGCGCTCACCAGTGACGTTGACGGGAGGCCGGGAACTGGCCCGCTCCCCGTCAGCTGTCGGCTGTGCCGTGCCGCTGAGGCTGCGGCGAGAAACGCCGAGGCGAGCGGCGACATCGTCCCAGGTGACGGACTGTCCTGACGCGCCCCACAAGAAGCCCACGGCCTCGCGACGTTCTGCTGGCGTGAGCGGGCGTTCCTGCCCGGCCTCTTTGATCCGAAGGTTGGCCACAATCGAGACGACGCGGAAGCGCTGAAAGGCCAGGCTGGCCTTTTCTGCCCGCCGGTACCGGCGATCCAGCGGATCCTTGCCAACCCGCATGGCTGCCGAACCTTTAGGAGACTTCGCGTGGAACAGAGCGTTCACGACCGCGTGGAACGACTCTTGTGGAAGCTCTTGGACTTGCCACATCCGGGCAAGCTCCCTGACGTGGTCCGATTGATGGACCTTGTCTTCCAGGATTCCACCCACGCCGCGAAGCTGGGTCCTGAGCTGGGTGTTCAATGCGCGGACCACCATTTGTGCCACGGTGAGATCTGGGTCCACGACCTCGCCGGTCTTAGCGCTGACGGAAGCGACGAATTTGCGAAACTCGGACGACGGACCTTGGGCCGTGTGGAGTGAGGCCACGGACGCGTAGGGAGATCTCCAGCCTCGGTGCCGCGCCATATGGCGTAACGCGACCGAGAGCATCGAGCGCTGCAATGCCGGATCGTCGACGCGAGCCTCGACCAAGGCGTTGCGCGCCTTCCATGGGTGGTACGGGTCGGGGTTGGACTCAAGATCGACGATCGGGAGACCGAGCCCGGTCAGAGTTCGGTCGAACGAAGCGAGGCGTTGGTGCCGACGGCGAATGAGGCGCCTCATTCGGCGAGCGACACCCGAGACGGCCCGGCGCGTACCAGCGGTCTTGTTCGAATTAGGGTCGATGCCGGCATCGTGAACGATCGTCTCGAGGCAGAGAATCTCGACGGGGGTTCCGTCATCGGCGACTCGAATTGCCGCGAGACCCACGGACCGGAGCCCCACATCGACGCCGACGCGGAAACTGACAGGTTGCATGGTGACACCGTACTGCTTTGCGGTAGAGTTTGCGGCGAACTGATCCTCAGTAAGCACCGCCCTTGTTTGCGGTGCTGAAGGCTCCAACGGTCCCTCCAGGCTATGACCTGGGGGGACCGTTCGCGTGTTACTCCGAAACGGCCCCGCACCGCACCTACTACAGTGGCTGGATGGGTCGGAAGGACTTGGCAGAGCGGCGCGGCGCGGTGGAACGGATGGGACTGACGGCGGGGGAGCGGGTCCTGGCGACGGGGCAGACGCAGGCCGGGGGGTGGTTGTTGGCGACCACCGCGCGGCTGGGCGTGGTGGATGAGGTGGGGGGCGTCATCGTCGGGGAGTGGTGCGAGATCAACCACGCCAAGCTCGGTAGTGGCGAGATCCTGACGGTGACCTGGGGTGATGAGCGGGAGACGATCGTGGCGCGCCTGACGGGCGGATCCCGGCGGTTGGCAGCGGTGGTGAACGAGCGGGTGACCCGTTCGGTGGTGGCGACGCGGCGCGTGGAGACGGATGGTGGCGCCGTGCGCGTAGCGATCCGGCGCGCGTCCGATGGCGGACTGTTCAGTCAGGTGATTGCGCCACCTGGTGTGGATGCTGATGTGGCGGAGCTGCGCGAGGCCGAGCGTGACCTGCGCGAGGCGGTCGGCCTGGACGGCTGACGCGGTGCGCGGCCGGACGCGTTTGCGCGTGAACGATGCCTGCACGCCGGTCATGGCTGCACGAGGAGGTCGCGGTGGGATCGAGATTGCGGGTTACCAGGCTTCGGACGCCTGGTGGGAGATCGAGATTTCGGAATACCAGGCTTCCACGGGCCGCGAGGCCGGTTTGGCGGCGTCGAAGGCTGGTATTCGGCAATCTCGATGCGCTG
>JAISCU010000398.1 GCA_031265345.1 Bifidobacteriaceae bacterium | reverse complement strand
GGTGGGACCGGGGGAGGCCGGGCCGGACGGCATCGTGCGTATCGGGTCTGGGGCCGTGTTGCCAGGGAGTCTGGGGCCTGGCGGTGTGGGGCGTGAGCGCGCGCGGCCTGGGACCGGGGGGATACCTGAACTTCTGTACGTGATAACCGGGCCGGAGGGGGGAATCTCCGAGGCCGAACTGGCGGCCCTCGCGGAGGCGGGGTGCCGCGAGGCGCGACTCTGGCCTGAGGTGCTGCGGGCCGGGGTGGCGGGGCCCGCGGCGCTGGCGGTCATCAACCACCTGCTCGGTCGCTGGGCTCACTGAGACCGGGGGTCGGCCCGCGACGTGTCGGCGGCGCGCCCCGGGCACCTCGGCGCGAGAGTCACGTCACCGGGCCGAGGCGTGAGGCGCGCCGATTCCGGGATCGACCTTGGCCGGACCCGCGGCGGAGGGACGGACGTCGAAGTCGAAGATCGCGGTCGGCAAGTAGATCGTCGCGCACGAGTTGGGGATGTCCACAACGCCGGACAGCCTACCCTCGACCGGCGCGGAGCCGATCAGCAGATACGCCTGCTCGGGACTGTAGCCGAACTTGGTCAGGTAGTCGATGGCGTGCAGGCAGGCCCGCTTGAAGGCCAGATCGGAATCGAGGTAGCGCTGCTCGTTCTCGGTGGTCACCGAGACGCCGGAGAACGCTATCCACTCCGAGAACTGCGGATCGGCCGTGCCGGGCAGGAAGATGGCGTTCTCGGCCACGCCGTAAGTCTCCATGCCGTCCTTGATCAGATCGAGACGCAAGTCGATGAAGCCGCCCATCTCGATGGCGCCGCAGAAAGTGATCTCGCCATCGCCTTGGGAGAAATGCAGGTCGCCGACCGACAGATTGCCGCCGTCCACGAACACCGGGTAGAAGACGCGGGAGCCGCGGGAGAGGTTCTTGATGTCTTGGTTGCCGCCGTTCTCGCGCGGCGGGACGGTGCGGGCCGCTTCAGCGGCAGCTGTCGCGAAATCCTGGACGGGCAGCGCGCCCAGCGTTGCCTCGTTCGGCTGCGGCGGCATGGCCAAGGGCGGAACCCGTGACGGGTCGGTCGCGATCAGGGCATTCTCGCGAGCGTTCCATTTGGCGAGAAGGGCGGGCGAAGGTGCGGTGCCCATGAGGCCGGGATGGGTCAGCCCGGGATAGGCGACATGCGGGATGTGCCGGGACGTCGCCACCGGGCCGGTGAAGTCCCAGATCGCCTTGTAGGCGTCCGGGAACTCGTCGGTCAGGAAACCGCCGCCGTTGGCCTTGGCGAAGATCCCGGTGTAGCCCCAGCCTTGACCGGCCAACGGCCCCGAATCCTCTCCCGGGATCGGCCCGATGTCCAAGATGTCCACCACCAGCAGGTCGCCGGGCTTGGCGCCTTCCACGGCGAAGGGACCGGAGAGCTTGTGCGACACGTCCAGCGGAGCGTCGAGGATGTCCTGGGCCGAGTCGTCGTTGTGGATCGCGCCGTCGAGCCATTCCCGGCAGTGGACCCGGATCGAGGTGCCCGGCTTGACCGTCGCCGTCGGCGGGATGTCCGGATGCCACCGATTGTGGCCGACTATGGCTTGGTCCTCGAACCGCTTGGTCGAGTCGAGCGGGAATACTGTTTCTGGCATGTTGGGACTCCTTTGTTTCTTGGTCTCAGGTGCGGGGTGGAATCGAGGTCACCACGGCCGGCGCGTCGGCTGTGGCCTTCGACGCGTCGATGGCTTTGTGCAATGCGCCGCCGAAGTTGATCATGGGAGCCGTGTACACCCTCCGCGTCGCCCGCCCGCAGGTGGGGCAGGCGACGGTGGCCATGGCGTCCGCGATGGCTTCGGCCAGCGGGACGGCCATCGTGAAGACAGCGTGTTGGTCGCATCGGTAGGCGTAATTCGGCATGATCCCCCGTTCCGTCAACGCCCGGGCGGGTCCCGGCGCTGACTCACATGAGCTTGCCAAGCGTTTGTTTCTGGTTCTTTAGCGGCGGCGTTCGCGCGGGTAACGCGTTGATCTGGGGCTCCGCTGGGGCCAGTGCTGTTTGGTGGGCGCCCTCTCGGGGAGTCGGGGCTGGTCGGGGCTGTGCGGAACTCGGCGGGCGGCATCGTCCATCTGTGGAAGTGTGTGCTTGGACGTGTCCTGATGTGCCCCGATAGGCCCAATGTGGAAGATAGGTAAGATAGGTAACGATGTGCCCTGATGTGTAAACCCGATGTGCGAAGGAGCCTTGCCATGCCCACGACGGCCAATCCGTTCACCCCCAGTTTCGGCATCACGCCGCCGTTGCTGGTCGGCCGCGACATGGAGATCACGGCCTTGCGGCGGGCTCTTGTAAACGGTCCGGGTGATCCCGCCCGTGCGATGCTCCTGACCGGGCAGCGTGGGACGGGCAAGACGGTGCTGCTGAACGCTCTCGAAGACACCGCTGCGGAACTGGGCTGGATGGTCGTCTCTGAGATCGTCCAACCTGGGCTGGCCGAGGAACTGACCCGGACGGTCTTCCCGCAAATGCTGGCCGCTCTCGACCCGGACCACGCCACGAGTTCTGTGACGGGAGTGTCGGCCTCGGTCCTGGGCATTGGTGGCGGCCTGACGCGGCAGGTCGTCGAGCGCTATCCGATCGAGCCTTCGCTGCGCCAGCAACTCGAGGCGTTGGCCCGCCTCCAGGCCCAATCTGACAAAGGAGTGTTCATTTCTCTTGATGAAGTCCATCGCGACGAGATCAATGAGCTCAAGCCGCTGTTCCATGCCATTCAACAATGCTTCCGCCAGGGCCTGCCGGTGGCGTTCTGCGCCGCTGGGCTACCCGCAGCGATCAGTGGTCTGCTGAGCGAGAATGTCCTGACCTATCTTCGCCGGGCCGACCGTTTCCAGCTCGGGCCGGTGCCGGATGCTTTGGTCAGCGCTGGCCTGGCAGAACCGATCGAGCGCGCCGGCCGGACCATCACCAAGGAGGCCCTGGGACTGGCCGTCGATGCGATCCAGGGCTATCCGTTCCTGATTCAAGTGGTGGGCTTCGAGCTTTGGGAAGCCAACCGCTCGGCGACCGAGATCGGTGCCGATGCCGCTGAGACGGCTGTTCTCCGGGCGGCCGGAACGGCGCGACGGCTGGTCCACGAGCCTGCGTTGGCCGATCTCTCGGAGGCCGACCGGCGCTTTCTGATCGCCATGGCTCACCAGGGCGCGGAGCCTGTGCGGATCGCCTCGATCATGGCTGGCTTGGGCGCGACCCGCGACCATGTCAACAAGTACCGGTCGCGCTTGATCGCCGCCGAAGTGGTCGAGCCGGCCGGGCGCGGTCTGCTCCGTTTCACCATCCCGTTCCTGGCGGACCATCTGCGCTCGCTTGACAGTTGACGCGGGTTGACGCGACCCGGCACGACCTTCGGGCCTTCCAGGTCGACGTGTCCCGGCCACGAGGGCGCCGGAGGTCGCAGTCGGGGCTCGGTCCGGCCGCAGCGCACCATCACCGGCTGGGAAGCACCGTCCAGGCATGTCCCCAACTGCGGTTACGCGCGGCGGTCGGTAGAGTAGGCGTATGTCATTGCTTTCGGATTGCCTGTTCTGCCAGTTCGTCGACGGCACGGTCCTAACCGACATTGTGGGCCAGAACGAGAACGCCATCGCCTTCCGCGACATCAATCCGCAAGCGCCCGTCCATGTGCTCGTCATCCCGCGCGAGCACTACGCGGACGTGGCCGCGCTGGCGGCGGCCGCGCCGGACGCCCTGGTGGACGTGGTGGCCCTGGCCCAGGAAGTGGCCATGGACGAGGCGGACGGCGAATACCGGCTGATCTTCAACACCGGCCCAATGGCCGGTCAAAGCGTCTTCCATGTCCATGGGCACGTCCTGGGCGGAACCAGACTCGGGTGGACCCCGGCCTGATGCCCAGTCCCGACGCGAGCCTCAGAACCATCCGGGTGGCGGACACGGCCCAGATGATGGCGTTGGTGGGCCGGGCGGACACCAATCTGCGGGCCATCGAACAAGCCGTGCCGCAGGCTGACATCCACGTCCGCGGCGACGTCATCACGGTGCGCGGGCCGCAGGCGGAGGCGGACGCCGCCGCCGCGCTGGTCTCCGAGTTGTTGGCGATAGCCCAGCGCGGAGGGCCTCTTATGCCCGATGACGTGCGCCGAGTGGCCGCGATGCTGCGGGACGCCTCGGGGCAGGTTCCCGCCGAGAGCCCCAGCGCCGCGCTGACCCAGTCGATCCTGTCCGCGCGCGGGCGCACGGTCCGGCCGAAGACCTTGGGGCAGAAGCGCTACGTCGACACGATCGACGCGGCGACGGTCGTCTTCGCGATCGGCCCGGCGGGCACCGGCAAGACCTACCTGGCCATGGCCAAGGCGGTTCAAGCCCTCCAATCGAAGCAGGTCACACGCATAGTGCTGACCCGGCCAGCGGTCGAGGCGGGCGAGCGGCTAGGCTTCTTGCCGGGAACCCTGGGGGAGAAGATCGACCCCTACCTGAGGCCCTTGCACGATGCCTTGCAGGACATGATGGACCCGGATCAGATTCCCCGCCTGATGGACGCCGGGACCATCGAGGTGGCCCCCTTGGCGTACATGCGCGGGCGCACGCTCAACGACGCCTTCATCATCCTGGATGAGGCCCAGAACACCACCCCGGAGCAGATGAAGATGTTCCTCACCCGCTTGGGCTTCGGGTCGAAGATGGTGGTGACCGGCGACGTCACGCAGACGGACCTGCCGTCCGGGCAGTACTCCGGCCTCAGAGTGGTGCGGGAGATCCTTGACGGCCTGGACGATCTCGCCTTCTGCGAGCTGACCAGCCGCGACGTGGTGCGCCACCGGATCGTCTCCGAGATCATCGACGCTTGGGGCGCGTGGGACGAGTCGCGCAGCCGGGACTGGCCCGACAGACGCCATGCCAAGTCCGCCAAGTCCGCCAAGTCCGCCAAATCCGCCATGTCAGGCAGGCCCGCCAGGCCCGAAAGGCTGGACGAGTCGGACGAGCCAGCCAGGGCCCAGCGAGAAGGAGGCGACCCGCGATGAGCGTGGACGTCCTCAACGAGACCGAGGCCAAGCTGGACGAGCCCGAGTTCGCGGCCCTCGGCCGCTTTGTGCTCGACTCCCTGAACGTGCATCCCCAGGCGGAGCTGGTCATCTCGTTCATCGACGTCGCGGCCATGGCCGAGCTCCATGAGCGCTTCCTCGAGGAGGAGGGGCCGACCGACGTGATGAGCTTCCCGATGGACGAGCTCAGGCCGGGCAGCGAGGAGGCGCCGTCCGACCCCGGAATCCTGGGTGACGTGGTGATCTGCCCGGAGGTGGCGGCCGCCCAGGCCCGCGACATGGGCCATTCCCTGGAGGACGAATTGCTGGTGCTGGCGACGCACGGAATATTGCACTTGCTCGGCCTCGACCCCGCCGCCCCGGCCGCGCGCGCGCCCATGTTCGGCCTGCAACGCAAGCTGGTCCTGGCGTTCATCGCGTCGAGGTAGGCCGTGGGCTCGGTTCCCTGGTGGGTCTTGGCGGCCGCCGCCGTGGGCGGGTTGGCCCTGTCCCTGCTGAGCGCGGCTGGCGAGGCGGCCCTGCAGCGCCTGGCCCTCACGAGCGACGACGACTTGGAGGACGTGCCGCCCGCCC
>JAISCU010000388.1 GCA_031265345.1 Bifidobacteriaceae bacterium | reverse complement strand
CGGGGGTGTCAGTGACAGTGGGGCCGGTGCGCCTGGACGTGCTCGCCGCCAAGCCGCTCCCGGCCGTCCCCGTGGCGTCCGAGGGCGAGTCCGCCGACGAGAACGATAGCTCGCTCGTCATGCGGGCGACGGTGGGAGCGCTCACCGTGCTGCTCTGCGGAGACGTGGAGGACTCCGGCCAGCGGGCCGCCGTGACCGCCGTCGCAGACCTGCGCGCGGACGTGCTGCTGATACCGCACCACGGCTCGTCCCGCCAGGAGCCGGACTTCTGGGCGCGGACGGGCGCGACCGCCGCCATAGCCAGTGTCGGCGCGGACAACTCCTACGGTCACCCCGCCGCGAAGACCGTCCGCCTTGCCGAGAGCCTGGGGATGTCGGTCCTCCGCACCGACGAGCACGGCTCCATAGCCGTGTCGGCCACCGACTCCGGCCTACGAGTGACGAAGGAGAAGAACGGGCAGTGAGAAATTGTCGCAGCCGCATGGCAGGATGGTCCGCGTGAGTAAAAAGGCGTCGCACCCCAGGGTGCTCTTGGTCTCCGGGTCGGAGTCGTACCTAGCCGAGCGGGCGGTGCGGCAGTTCCAGGGCGCGTGGCGCGAGGTCTATCCGGACGCCAGCCTGACGACGGTGGGCGCCGCCGAGCTGGACGCCGGG
This sequence comes from Bifidobacteriaceae bacterium, assembly GCA_031265345.1. The sequence continues at coordinate 2,582 of JAISCU010000388.1, read as the reverse complement.
CAGTTGGCGGAGATCACTGGAAGCTCGCTCTTCGCCGACACCGCGATCGTGGTGGTCACCGAGATCGAGTCGTTGCCCGACGATCTGCACCAGCAGGTGGCGCAGCTGGCCCAGGAGCCGGGGGAAGACCTCATCCTGGCGCTGGTGCATTCCGGAGGCGCCAAGGGGAAAGCCCTGGTGGACAAGCTGCGCAAGCTGGGGGTGGAGACGAGGGTGCTGGCCCCGGTAAAGGCCTGGCAGTTGCCCGAGTTCCTCCAGGACGAGGCCCGGGCCGCCAAGGGTGAGATCGGCGCGCAGGCCGCCGCCGCTCTGGTGGACGCGGTGGGCTCCGATCTGCGCGCGCTCAGCGCCGCCGTGCGCCAATTGCTCGACGACTCGGCGGACGGCCACATCACCATGGAGCAGATCAACCGCTACTTCGCCGGTCGGGCCGAGGTGACCAGCTTCGCGGTGGCGGACGCGGCCATCGCGGGCAACCTCCCCGAGGCCCTGTCCAAGCTCCGCTGGGCGGCCCAGGCGGCGGTCCCCTCGGTGCTGGTCACCAGCGCCTTCGCCCGGAGCCTGACCAGCCTGGGCCGCTACATCGAGGCCAGCTCCAGCAGCGGCAGCGACGCCGAATTGGCCAAGGTGGCGGGCGTCCCCGTCTGGCGGCTGCGGGAGCTGTCCCGCCTGTCCCGCACCTGGCGTCCGGCCAACATCGCCGCCGCCATCAGAGCCGTCGCCCAAGCCGACGCCGAGGTGAAAGGCGCGGGCGGCGACCCGGAGTACGCCCTGGAGCGGCTGGTGCTCCAGGTCCATTCCCTGCGTAGCCGGAGTTGACCAGAAAGGGACGAACTATGAGAGGACGGCATGAACGTTCCAAAAATACGACGAAGACGGGCGACAGGCCGAGTCAACAAACAAAGCAAATCGATGAACGGGGATGAGTCTACAAACAGGCGTTGAGACAATAAACAGGCTGAGCCGACAATCTGGGTTGCGACAGCCGCAACAGGCTGGATAAAGCCCGGATGAGACTTCTAGAGCGCGGCGGCCCGGGAGGCCACGGCCGACTTGCGGTTGGCGGCCTGGTTGGCGTGGATGACGCCCTTGGACGCGGCCTTGTCGAGCGCGCGGGTGGCGGCGCGGGCAAGCTCCTGGGCCTTCTCGGTGTCGCCAGCGGCGGCGGCCTCGTCGAACTTGCGGATGGACGTGCGCAACGCGGACTTTACGCTCTTGTTGCGGAGTCGCGCCTTCTCGTTCGTCAGAATGCGCTTCTTCTGCGACTTGATATTGGCCACTGGACACGCCTCTTCTATTAGCTTGCGATTTCGGGCGTCCGAGAACGGACGCGACCAGCAACTCTACCATCGCGATGAGACGGACTCAATTTCAATGGGTTATCCATGTCATGGCCACGGGTGGTGGGGTGTTGATCTAGGCTGGTGAGGGCGAGGATGCCCCCGCGATGCGTCAACATCCGGGGGCGTGGACTTCGCTGGAATGGAGCGTCGTCGTGGTTGAGCCTACATTGCCGGTGGCCGGGGTGGATTATCCGTCGCGGCTTTCCCAGTTGCGCGCGTGGTTTCCGACGGACGCGGACTGTTTGGACTATCTGGACTGGTTGCGTTGGTCTGGCGGGTTCGTGTGCCCGCGCTGCGGCGGCGTCGATGGGCGTCGCGTCGGGGTCGGCCTGCGACGGTGCCGGGATTGCCACCGGCGGGCGCGCGTGACCGCCGGGACGATCTTCCAGGACACGCGCACGCCGTTGACGGTGTGGTTCGAGGCGGCCTGGTTGATGACGGTGCCGAAGAATGGCGCCTCGGCGCTCAGCTTGTCGCGGGTGTTGCCGATCGGCTCATATCAGACGGCGTGGACGATGCTCGCCAAGCTGCGGTCGGCGATGTCGAGCGTCGACAAGGCCAAACTGTCGGGCACGGTGGAGGTCGACGAATGGTTCCATGGTGGTGTCGCGAAGGGCGGCAACGCGTTCACCGGCAAGAGCCTGGTCGTCGCCGCTGTCGAGCGCGCCCCGCGCGGGCACGGCTACGGGCGGGTCCGGTTCGGCATCGTCGCCACCCGGTCGGCGTGGGAGTTGCGTAAGGTCGTCCGTGCCACCGTCGAACCCGGATCACTGGTCATCACCGACGGCCTGGCCGCCTACGGCGCCGCCTTGGCCGGCTACCGGCACGAGTCCCGCAACGAGTCGGCCCCCGACGCCTTGGATCCTCACACACTGCTGCCTGGCGTCCACCGGGTGTTCTCCCTGGCAGAGCGATGGCTGCTGGGCACTCACCAGGGCGGCGTGAAGCGTGAGCACCTTCAGGAATACCTCGACGAGTTCGCGTTCCGCTGGAACCGCCGCAACGCACGTAACCGGGGCATGGTGTTCTACCGCCTGCTCCAGCACGCCGTCAACACCGCACCCGTCACCTACCACGAACTCGTGCGCGTCGGCGAGCCAAAACCCATCACACCACTGCCGCCCCGAAGCCGCACCCTGCCCGGAACGCTCCAGACCGACAACGCGCACAGACCATGGCGGCACCACACGCCCACACCACCCTGACCCGGAATCCGTGGCCGTCACATGGATAACCCAT
>JAISCU010000346.1 GCA_031265345.1 Bifidobacteriaceae bacterium | reverse complement strand
AAGCGCCAACACCTCGCCCAGCTTGTCGCCCGTCATATCGGAGTTCAGCATGATCGACACGAACGGCGTCTTGATCGGCGTGGGCTTTCGGGCCGGCGGGTTCGCAGGAGGGTTCACCGGGGGATTGGTCGGAGGCGGAGTCGACGGCGGCGGCGTGGGAGGGGCGGTAGCGGTGACAGTGAAATGGGCCGATCGCAAACCGAAGGCCGACCGGATAGCCTCGGCCCCGGTGAGGGTTTTGCTCGCGCCGCTGGACGCCTTGGCGGTGATGGTCTTGGCGCTGCCGCCAGCGGTCTTGGCGGTAATGGCGACCGAGGCGACGTCGGCCAGCCCGAAGATGGCTTTGGCTTCGGCTTGGGTCTTAGTCATCGTCCAAGCCTTGATCGAGTCCGGCACGCCCGGCTTGACCGACCAAGGGTCGGCTTTGGAGATCAGGTACGGGAACGAACCGCCCCAGATATCAGCGGACGATTCGGTGGCGCCTCCGTTGGCGGCGCTGTAGGTCGCGGTTATGGGAGCCCCGCCGTAAAGCATCAAGCTGCCGACGGTGGCGGAAGGGGCGGTGGCGTTGACATTCGACACCCAGCGGGCGCCCCAGCCGCCTGCCTCGGTCTCTTTCGCCCGGCCGGTGTAGGACTGCGAACGGGTGTCTGAATAAACCTCGCAGTTGCAAGCGGACTTATATGACTGTTTGGCAGCATAGGTCCGCGAGGCCGCCGCCTGGGCGCGCAGCGCCGTGGGCTCCCAAGAGGACGGCACCTCCGCGACGCCGTAGATGTAATCCCTGGCCAGGCCGACGGTCGCGATCAGATTGACCTGGCCGTTGATCACGGTGGCCGTCATCGAGCCGCGACAGTAACCGGCCGAACCGGCGCCCGCGCCGTCAACTGTGACGTAGCCGGAGCAATTCGAGGCGCCGTCCCAGGTCAGGCCGAATTGAGCGGCGGTCTTGGCCGAACCCACACCGCTGGCCACCACATTGGTCCCAGAGACGGTCAAAGTGATGGCGGCGCCCTTCGCCACGGACGCCGCGGAGCCCCCGGCCGGGGCCAGTTTCCCGGCGGCGCCCGCATAACGCACCACCACCGAGGCAGCCTGTTTCAATTGCACCCGCACATTGCCGACCGTCTGGTTCTGAATTGAGGCGCCCGGATAATAGAAAGCCAGCACTGCGTTGGTGCCCCAACCGGCTTTCGCCATTTCCTGCGCGCCGTATTGCGACATTCCGACGCCGTGGCCATAGCCCGCTCCTTTGAGCACGAAACTGGTCGGAACTGCGGCCGCTGCGGCTTCCGGACTGGAATCCGCCGCCAAACTGACGGTCGCCACGACTCCGGCGCCCGCGAGTAGCGCGATAAACCGGGTCCATCGATTATTGGTGCGTGGGGAAGTACGCATTTGATAAAACCTCTCGACTGCTGTCCGCTAAAGGTAAAGCACAATTTTACCCCTGCTTTGGCGCGATTCGATAGCCTCGTGCGCGGCGGCCGCCTCGGCCAGAGGGAAACGGTGTCCCACGGAGACTTTGAGCGTGCCGTCGGCAGCTGCGTCAAACACCCGTGCGGCCCGCTCTCGCAGTTCGGCCGGAGTCTCGGTGTAATCGTCCAGCTTGGGCCGGGTCAGGTAGAGCGACCCGCGCGCGTTCAGTTCCTGCGGGTCGAACGGTGGCACCTGGCCCGACGCGCCGCCGTAGAGCACCGCCATGCCGCGCCGTCTGAGGCTCGCCAGTGTCGCCTGGAAAGTGTCGCGACCGATCCCGTCGTACGCCACGCTCGCCCCCAGCCCGTCGGTCAGGTCCCGGACCCGCCCCGGCAGCTCGGTCGTCAGGTTCGCCAGGGCTGCCAGGTTGACGATGCCGCCGACCGGCACCCCGAGCCCAGCGACAGTTTCCGTCTTGCCGGCCGAGCCGACGGTCGCTATCACCTGGGCCCCGGCGGCCAAAGCCATCTGGGTGGCCAGTTGACCGACCCCGCCAGCGGCGGCGTAGATCAGAGCCGCATCGCCGGGGCCGAGTTGATAAGTCGATCGGGTCAGGTAATCGGCGGTCATGCCCTGCAGTGGCAAGGCTGCTGCCAGGTCGAACGTGAGGCCGGGCGGAACCGGGATCAGCCGCGCGGCATCGACCAATGCGTACTCGGCGTAAGACCCGGTCAGCGAACTGGCCCAGGCCACCCGGTCGCCAACAGCCCAATCCGTCACGTCGGCACCGAGGGCGGCCACCGTGCCAGCCCCCTCGGTGCCGGGAACGTGCGGGAAGGCCACCCGGTAGACGCCGGAACGCCGGTACGTGTCGATGAAATTGACTCCGGCCGCCTCGACCTTGACCAGCGCCTGGCCGGGGCCGGGCTCGGGTGTGTCGGTTTCGGTGAGGCGCAGGGCGCTGGCGCCGCCAGGACGCTGGATCGTGATTGCTCGCATCCAGACAGCCTATGCCCAAAGGCTCGTGCTGAGGGGCTGGTAGATGGCGGGTCGGTGACCGACCGTCGGTGGCGGAAACGTCTCACCATGTGGACCGGTCACGTGACGGGCGAAGTCGGGACGTAAAGTCTCTTGGTGAGTGCGCCTTCTTTTCGGGGGCACGGCGGATTCGAGTGAGAAGGACCCATATGGCTACGAACGCCACGACTGAACACGCCGGAGTCCCGGACCGTCAGCAATGGTCCGGCCAATTCGGTTTCATAATCTCTGCCATCGGCTCGGCCGTCGGGCTGGGCAACATCTGGCGCTTCCCAGGGGTGGCCTATGACAACGGCGGTGGCGCGTTCCTGATCCCGTACCTGGTGGCGCTGCTGACGGCGGGGATTCCGATCCTGTTCCTGGACTACGCGCTGGGGCACCGCTTCCGCGGCAGCGCGCCGCTGGCGTTCCGGCGATTGGCCGGGAGGTTCGGCCGGTGGACCGAGTCGATCGGCTGGTTCCAGGTCATGATCTGCTTCTTCATCGCCATCTACTACGCCGCGATTCTGGCCTGGGCGGCCTCCTATTTCGTCTTCTCCTTCGACCAGAAGTGGGGCGATGACACGGTCGGCTTCCTGGTCGGGGACTACCTCCAGACCGACGGCGTGACCGGCGGTTTCCTGGCGCCGGTGGCGGGAGTGATCGTCCCGTTGGCGCTGATCTGGATCTTGGCGATAGTGGTCATGGCCCTCGGCGTCAAGAAGGGCGTCGAGATGGCCAACACCATCGCCATTCCGGTGTTGGTCATCGCCTTCGGCATTCTGGTGGTGCGCTCGCTGTTCCTGCCCGGCGCCGCGGACGGCATCAACGCGCTGTTCACTCCCGACTTCTCGGCCCTCGGCAAGCCCGAGGTGTGGGTGGCGGCCTACGCCCAGATCTTCTTCTCCCTGTCGATCGCGTTCGGGATCATGTTGACTTACGCGTCGTACCGCAAGCGGCGCTCCAACCTGACCAGCCCCGGCCTGGTGGTGGCGTTCGCCAATTCCTCGTTCGAGATCATGGCCGGATTGGGCGTGTTCTCGATCCTGGGGTTCATGGCCCATGAGAACGGCCAGACCCTGGCCGAGTTGAAGGACAGCGGGACCGCCATCAAAGGGATCGGACTGTCGTTCATGACCTTCCCGAAAGTGGTCTCCGAGATGCCGGGCTCGGCCCTCTTCGGGGCCCTGTTCTTCGGGTCGCTTCTGCTGGCCGGATTCACTTCTCTGATATCGATTCTGCAGGTCATCTCCGGCGCGTTGCAAGACAAGTTCGGCCTGTCCGAGGCCCGTGCCGCGCTGGTCATGGGCATTCCAGTGGCCGTGGTCTCGATAGTCGCCTTCGGCACCAAGGCGGGCATGCCCAACTTGGACGTGGTGGACAAGTACACCAATGAGATCGGCATTGTCCTGAGCGCCGTCGTGATGATGGTGTCCGTGATGTGGATACTGGGGCGCGGCCGCGAACTGTCGTTCCACCTGTCGGTCCTGTCCACATTCAAGGTCGGCCCGATCTGGCGGCTGCTGGTGTCGGTGGTCTCCCCGTTGGCGCTCGGGTACATCTTGGCCGTGACGGTGCACAGTCTGCTCGCGGACGGTTACGAGTCCTACAGCGCCACGTTGCTCAACGTTGCCGGCTGGGGGGCTGTGATCGTGTCAATCGCGGCGTCCTTCGTACTGGCTTTCGCGGTGCCGTGGAAGAAGGACCCGCTCGATTTCGAGGCCTATCCGCGCTACGGCGGTTTCGTGTGGGGCACCGGTCGGTCGGGCTCGGCCGGGGGCGGCGGCGGCGAGGTCGCGACGGCCCGTGAACCCGAGCCCGAATTGGTTGTCGAAGTCACGGCCGAGGAAAGGAACTGAGATGACCGCAGCCGCAGTCGTGATGCTGATCGTGTCGTTGCTGGTGGTGCCGGGCGGCCTGATCGCCTCGACCATCTTCTTGTCCCTCAAACCGGAACTGTCGGAGTACCCGCCGATGCCGCCCGGCATGTCCGATTAGCTGGTCGCCCGAGTCGGCGCGGTCGGCGGCCTGGATTCGGACTTCGGGACGTTCCGGGGACGCCGATCAGGCTTGGCGTGTCCCCAGAACGCGTTTTGGTCCGAGTTGGGGCGGTCAGGGGCCCCGGTTTCGACTTCGGGACGTTCCGGGGACGCGAACAGCGCGGGTAGTGCCCCCAGAACGCGTTTTGGTCCCCGCTTTCGGGGGACGGCCGCCGCCGATGCCGCTCGCGGGCTTGGCGGCGACGGAGCGCGCCGCCGCGGGGTCGGTCAGTAACCGGCCTGGTGGTAACGCTCGACCACGGAGGCGGGCACGCGCCCGCGCTTCGAGACCTCGATGCCGTTCGAGGCGGCCCAGGCCCGAACCGCTGCCGGGTCGAATTCGGAGGTGGTCTTCGCGCTCGTGGCGCGCTTCTTGGAACCGGCCCGGCGGCCTACGGCGGCATAGGGCTCGAGGAATTTCCGCAACGCGGTGGCGTGCTTGTCGTTGAGGTCGATTGTGTAGTTGGAACCGTCGATGCCGAACTCGACGGAAGTTGTGGCCGGGCTCTGATCGAGGTCGTCAAGCAACTCGACAACTACGCGCTGTGCCATAGAAATCAGGTGTCCTTACTCATCAAGTGAAAAACTAGTCAATTAGATATCATAATGCCTAATTCAGGCCAGCAGTCCCATGATCTGGCCGAGCAGGATTTTGACGACCATCGCCGCTGGATAGACCAAGGCGTAACCGAGGGCGACTCGTGAATCGGCGTTGGTCTTGGCGTTGGCGAAAGCCAGCACGGCCGGTTGGGTCTGGACGCCCGCGACCATGCCGCTGAGCCGCGTTCCGCCGACTATGAAGACTCGTCGCATTATGAAGTACATGCCGGCCCCCAGGAAGGTGG
>JAISCU010000327.1 GCA_031265345.1 Bifidobacteriaceae bacterium | reverse complement strand
CTTTGGTGTACGTCGTGGACGTGCTCGATGCCGAGTGACCAGGTTCGCGCGAAGACGCAGCTCCGCCGGTGGTTGACCTGGGCGTCGGTTGCCGGGCTGGTCGCCGTCGCGGTCGTGGTTGCGGCAGTGCGAGGGCTGGGTCGGGAGCCGACCCAGGAGCCCCGGTCGGTCGGCTCGCCGTCCGAGTCCCCGCAAGGGTCCGGTGCTGGGCCGAGCGCGATCGTGAACGCCGGTCCAGTGGTGCGAGGCGGGTCAGGGTCGCTGGCGTGGGAACTGGATCTGACGGAAGTGATCGAAGGTCCCTCGCCTTGGGTCACGACCCTGGTCGAAGGGCCAAGCACAGAACAGGGTCGGAATTGGCTAGTGGGCGTGAGCGTGGGCGAACCAGGATCGAGTGAGACCCGACCGGTCTTCTTGGCCATCAACGCCGCGACCGGGCAAGTGGTGGCGCCGCCTGTGCCGACCGGACTCGGCGAACCGATGGCGTGCGCCGGCGAACTGCTTGAAGGTCGGGCGGTCTGCGCTTTGGACGGCGAAATCCGTTTGGTAGATCCGTCGAGCGCCGAGGTGTCCCCGGAACCACTGATCGAGGACGCGGGCATCAGTGCGTTCACGGTGTTCGTGGAGGCAGATCGAGTTCTCGTCGCGGGCTTGTCAGTGCGAGACGGTAGCGCACAGGTCGCGGCCTTCTCGCCCGACGGCGAAGAGCTTTGGGCGAGCCCGCTGGCTGTGGAAGGCTGCCCTCTCGCGACCGCTGCAGATGCCAGTTTCATCTCACTCGCGCATGACACGCTGCGGATCGGTCTAGGCCAGGTCCAAGCTCTCCTCGAGCCGGGTTCGGGCCGATCGCTGATGTCCGCCTGCGGTCAGATGGGCCTGGCCGCCGACGGCGCGGTCGGGCTGATGCCCGATGAGCCAGGCGCCGCCACGCCAGTCGCCGATACCTACACTGACGCGCGAGGCACGCAGCACCGGATCTGCGACTTCGGGGCCGCAGGAGACGTGTTACCGGTCGAACTGGGTTCGACCGCATATTTCGGCGTGATCGGGGACGATCAACTAGTGCGTCTGTTCGAGGCCGCCGATTGCCGTCAGGTCTGGTCGCAGAAGGACAAGCCAGGCCAGTCCATCTTCCAAGGCTACGATTCTGGTTCGCTGTACTTCAGTTCGGTGCGGGGCTTGACCGCGATCGCGGTGGATTCCGGCGGGGAGCGTTGGATCGCACGCGCCGGAGGAGGCGTGGCCTTCCGCTCGAGCTTCGTCGAAGACGGTTGGGTCGTGATGATCACTGACGAGTCTGTGATCGGCCTGGACCCGGGGACGGGCGAGGCGGCTTGGACGATTGACGGGTTCTCGCAGGGGGCTTGGTATTGGGTCGCGAATCGCGATGGGGAGCGTCAGCCTTTGGCCCTTCTGGGGCCCGACCGGTCTCACCTCGCACGGCTGGATCTCGACCCCCTCCCGTGAGCTTTGAGCAATACCGCAGGTGGGTGCCTGAATGGAATCCGGCGAGTTTGTTGCACGGTCTGGTCAAAAGTGCCAAACTGAGTAATGAAACGGTTAAGCAAAGCGGTCGGAACGCTGCGGTTCTCTTGTGACGGCAGCCTGCGGTCGCAATCGACAAAGGACGGTCGCCACATGGGAGTTTCGAGCATGCCTGGATTGCGACGATCCGTTGGACGTGAACTCTCACAACGGATTGTCCCGTTTTGGCAGGCGCTGCGAGATGACCACCACGGGGGCTATTTCGGTCAAGTGGACTGGGATCTGACAATTCGGCCACAGGCCGACAAAGGCACCCTGCTGATGTGTCGCATCTTGTGGTTCTTCTCGACCGCGGCGGCCCAACTTCACCGAGCTGACTTGTTGGACAACGCCCAGCACGCTTACCGGTTCCTGGCGGACCGTTGCTGGGACGAGTCGGCCGAGGGCATGATTTGGTCGGTCGGCCACGACGGGTCTTGGAGCGACACCACGAAGCATGCCTACGGCCAAGCCTTCGCGATCTACTCGCTGAGCGCCTACTGGCGCGCCAGTCGCGACCGCGAGGCGTTGGAACTGGCCAACCGCTTGTTCGACGTGCTCGAGAGTCGCTTCTCCGCCGGGATCGGGTACCAGGAGGCGCTGGACCGGCAGTTCAACCCGATCAGCAACGACAAGCTGTCGGAGAACGGTGTGCTGGCCGACCAGACCATGAACACTCTGTTGCACATTCTCGAGGCATACAGCGGACTGTACGAGGCAGGGGGCGCCAGCCCTCTCGTGGGCCGAGCGATTCGTCGCGTCCTCGACATTTTCGCGGTTCACGTGTACAACCATCAGGCCCGTCGGCTGGAGGTGTTCTTCGACTCGAACATGCGGCCGCTGTTGGATATGCAGTCGTTCGGCCATGATCTTGAAGCTGCTTGGCTGATCGACTGGGGGGTGGGCCTCATGGCGGACCCGGCCCTGACCCGTCGATTCGATCTGATCACTGACGACTTGGTGGCCAGCGTCTTCGAACGGGCCTACCGGGACGGTGCGGTCGCGTTCGAGTCGGTCGGGGGCAAGCTCGATGACCGTCGTGTCTGGTGGGTCCAAGTCGAGGCCATGGTCTCGTTCATGCGAGCGTCCGCTAAACCGAGTTGTTCCCGACCGGAGGAATACCGGCGCGTGGCCGGTTCGGTGTGGGATTACCTCGAGTCGCACTTCTTCGATCCTCGTCCGGGCGGTGAGTGGTACTGGGAGGTCGGCCGGTCGGGCGAGCCCGCTCCTGGTCTGCCCATCGTCTCGACCTGGAAGTGCCCCTACCACTCTGGCCGCGCTTGCCTGATGATCATGGCGGACCTGGAGCCGTCCGGCTCCGACGCCGATCTGGTCGAGGTGAGTCATGCCGCATCATGACTATTACTTCTTGGCGGCCCAACTAAGAGAACTGACAGATCGTGCCAACCAGCCTGTGATCCGACCCGGAGAGGTCTTGACCAGATGGCGCAATCCGGTGCTGACACGCGATCACGTCCCTCCGAGCTGGATCTACGACCTGGATCCGAAGACCAACCCGTCCTTCCTGGCCCGCCTGGCTGTCAACTCGGTGTTCAATTCGGGCGCGGTCAAGCTGGGCAGCCAGTACTGCCTGGTGGCGAGGGTCGAAGGCGTCGACCGGAAGTCCTTCTTCGCAGTTGCGCGATCGGATCGGCCGACCGAGGGATTCGTCTTCGATGACTACCCGATCCAGTTGCCGGACACCGTCCCAGAGGAGGTCGATGTGTATGACATGCGCCTCACCGCTCACGAGGACGGGTGGATCTACGGCGTGTTCTGCTCGGAGGCGAAGGATCCGGCGAATCCGGACATATCGGCCGCCACAGCCGGAGTCGGCCTGGCTCGCACGCACGACCTGGTGGCGTGGGAGCGGCTCGACAACCCGGTCGTCCCGGGCTCGACTCATCAGCGCAACGTGGCCTTGCACCCTGAGTTCGTGGAGGGCAAGTACGCCCTTTACACCCGCCCGATGGATGGCTTCATCGGCGCTGGCGGCGGAGGTGGGATCGGCTTCGCGCTGGTCGAGGACATCAGCCATGCCGTGATCGGTCCGGAGCGCTTGACGTCGAAGCGGCGATTTCACACTGTGGCCGAGGCCAAGAATGGCGCTGGCGCGGTCCCAATCAAGTCCTCGCGCGGCTGGTTGCACATCGCCCACGGCGTTCGGGGAACAGCGGCCGGCCTGCGGTATGTGCTCTATGCCTTCGCCACCGGGCTCGACGATCCGTGCCGAGTGGTGGCCGAGCCCGGTGGATACCTCCTGGCCCCGCTGGGCGGCGAACGGGTCGGAGACGTCAGCAACGTCGTCTTCACCAACGGCGCCATCGTGGACGCCGACGGCTCTTGTTACGTCTACTACGCCAGCTCGGACACCCGGATGCACGTCGCCTCGACCACCGTCGCGAGACTCGAGGACTACGTTTTCTCCACGCCGCCGGACGCTCTGCGGTCTGCCGCGTGCGTGGCGCAGCGGACGGAGTTGATCCGCCGCAATTTGGAAATCCTCCGAACGGAGGCCCGCGTTGGTTGATTACCGAGGGTTGGTCGAGGACCAAGCCCTCGAGGGGCAGTCGGCCAACGTCAGTGTTGCCATCGCGCCGACATTTGGGAGGCGCCTTCCGGAGGTGCCGAGCGTTATCGGATCAGCTGAGGCAAGGACGTCTTTTATAACAACTTGATTACGATACTGAACCGGTTCATTGCCAAGGCCACTTTGGTCCGGTAGCATAACCAACAGAGATCGCCGCTAACCGGGGAATCTCAAGTTCACGGCTCATCAATGATGACGAGAGGATCTAGATACATGAAGATCAAATGGAAGACTGGCTTGGCGGCGGTGGCGCTG
>JAISCU010000021.1 GCA_031265345.1 Bifidobacteriaceae bacterium | reverse complement strand
AGACGGCATCGCCCACCTGATCGACGACCCGGCACCGCCCGGCGGGACCACGGCGACGGTGGTGATTGAGCCATCGGATGAGGCGGGCGTGCCGGTTCCCCTGAAAGCGGGGAACGACTACCGGGCGACGGTCACCGTGGTGGACGAGGACGGAGCGCCCGTCGCCAAGACACCGGTGACGTTCGCAGTGTCGTCTGGTAGCGATTGCATCCTGAACTCGGCGCTGCAAAAGAGTTACACGGTGTCGACCTCGGACGCTGGTCAGGCCGTGGTCACCGTCGGGACCTATCCTCGCCGGGCGACCACCTGCCCGTTGACTGTGACGGTCCCGGCGGCTGATCGAGTGGTCGGATCGGGCAAGGTGCTCGTGTTCACCGCGCCGGGGACGTTGGACTTGGCGAAGTCCTGGTTCACCGTGGGCGAGCGCACGGCGTACGCGGACGGATCGGCCATCGTTCCACTGACGGTGCAGTTGATCGATGAAGACGGTGACCGCTGGATCGGTTCGGGGACGTACAATCCGAACCTGCAAGTCACCACGCCTGATTGCCCCGAAGCGTGGGCGGCCCAGCCGGTGCATTCGGCGGAACACGGCGAGTACGGATCTTACGTCCGCAGCACCGAGGTTGGTGAATGCGCGGTCCGCGTGTACGTCGACGCGGATTACCAATACGGCCTGCTGACCCCCCAGGGGAACGGCGTGGCCAAGTTCGTGGCGGGCCCGGTGGCCATTGGCGCCGATTTGACGCGGGTGGCGGCGCCGGAGCCGGTTTCGGTGGACGATGCCGCCGGGTCGGTCTTGGTCGCCCACGTCACGGACGCCAGGGGTCGGCCTATGTCCGGCGTGGACGTGTTGTTCTCCCTGCCTTCGGGTTTGTCGGCCGGGTCGACGTCCGGGCTGGCCACGGTGCCGGTCACCAGCGATGCCGACGGCGTGGCCTCGTTGACGGTGTCCGCCGCCGTTGCGGGCACCTATCCGGTGGCCGTGTCGGTCGGAGGGGTCACGGTGTACGGTTCGTCGGCGTCAGTCGAGTTCACCGAGGCACCGGAGCCGGGGCTGGTGACCGCGACGGTGACGGTGACCCCGTCCGACGAGGCCGGGAACCCGTTACCTGTTTCGACTGAGGGGAACTCGAATCAGTACCAGGTCAGAGTGGATGTGTTGGACTCAGACGGCGCGCCGGTCAACGGCGCGCGGGTCGATTTCGCGTTGACTCCGACGGATTGTGTGGGCCGTCTGGAGCACGGGACGGGTGACTTGAAGACGTCCTGGCGGACCACCGGGGACTATGGCCGGGCTGGTTTCGTCACGGAGTCGATCGGGAGCGGGTCGGCTGGTTCTTGCGCGTTGACGGTGTCCGTCGCCGCGGCTGATCAGGTGGTCGGCTCGCCTGTGACGCTGACCTGGTTCGATCCGGCTGGGCCTTCGGCGGCGGATTCGACGTGGGCATTGTCCCCGTCGTCCGGCGAGGTGTGGGTGAGCCAGGAGGTCCAGTTGGCCGTGACAGCGCGCGATGGGACTTCGGCGCATGCGCCGGTTTCGGGTGCGCTGGTCGAGGTCACGTTGCCGGAAGGGCTGTGGTTCTCGCGCGGCGTGGGCGACCCGTCAGTGCCGGTGTACTCGGGCACGAGCGGATCCGATGGCCTGGTGTTGGCGTGGGTGAAGTCTCTGGCGCCTGGCGCGTATCCGGTTGAGGTCCGGGTTGATGGGGTGTTGTTGGATCCGGCGCCGGTGCTGACGTTCAAGGAGGTGTTCTTGGACCCGGCCGCCTCGACGTTCAACGTGACCTCGGCGCCGGTGGTGGCGGATGGCGTGGCTTCAGGGGCGGTGCATGTCGAGTTGCGGGCGGACCAGTTGTCGTATTGGCCGTTGGAGTTCGACCCGACCCGGTTGTCGGCCTTTGGCGGTGAGGGCTCCGGCCTGGTGGTGTCCGGCTTTGTGGACGACGGCCGGGGGTTGGGCTTGTTGAGCGCCACGTTCACGGGCACGGAGGTTGGGGATTGGCCGGTGACGGTGTTGTTGGACGGGGAGCCGTTGAGCCCGAACGTGTCTGGCTGGGAGGTCGCGCACATGGTGCTGGGCGACCCGGCGTTCGGTCCGGGTTTGACCCGCCTGGTGCCGCCTGACGGCACGGCTGTGGCGGACGGTTCGTCCGCGTTGGCGGTGTCGGCTGTGGTGGTGGACTCGTTGGGCCGGGCGCTGGCGGGCGAGGAGGTCCGGTTCGTGCTGCCTGACGGCTTGTCGTCCGGCGGGTCCGCTGGTGGCGGCGCCCATCCGGCGGCGACCGGCCCGGACGGTGTGGCTTCGTTGGAGGTCACCGCGGAGGAGCCTGGCGTGTACCAGGTGACGGCGGTGGTCCGGCGTTCCGGTTCGGACACGCCGATCGTCAACGGTTCCCCGTTGTTGGTGGAGTTCACGGAGGTGCCTGCCGCGCCGACGTTCACTGTGTCGTTCGATTCGTTGGGCGGCCCTGATGTGGCCCCGGTGGTGGTGGAGCGGGGCCAGCCGGTTGCCGAGTTGCCTTCGGTGTCGCGCGACGGGTTCCGGTTCGAGGGTTGGTTCGACCAGGCCGGGGGCGGGGTCGAGGCGGTGGCGCCGTTCACGCCTTCGGCTGATGTGACTCTGTTCGCCCACTGGGCGGCGCTGCCGGCGTTCGGCCAGGGATTGACCAGGCTGGTCGCCCCGCAGGACGTGGGGATCGCGGGCGAGTCCGGTGTGACGGTTAGGGCCGTGGTGGTGGACCGCGACGGCTCCCCGTTGGCGGGCGAGACTGTCAGCTTCTATGTGCCGGAGGGTTTGTCGGCGGGGGCGGTGGCCGGTCCGGCGGTGGTGCAGGCGACTACCGGCGAGGATGGGGTGGCCGAGTTGGTGGTGGCCGCTGGCGCGGCCGGCTCGTACGGGGTGACCGCGGACGTGCTGGTCGGCGGGGTCTTGGCCCCGGTGGTGAACGGTTCCCCGGCGGCGGTGGTGTTCGTGGCGCCGCCCGACGCGGGCGTCACGTTGACGGCGGTGGCGAGGTGCGCGGCTGGTAAGAACCAGTTGGCGGTGACGGCGTTCAACGGCTCGGCGGAGGCGCTGGACGTCGAGTTCGTCTCCGATTGGGGTTCGAAGCAGTTCGCGAACGTGCAGCCGGGCAAGAACGCTTTCCACGCCTTCACGGTCCGCTCCACGGACGTGGCCGCCGGCCAAGTCCAAGTGACGATCCGGACCACCGCCCCCACCCCCGTGACGGTCACCCGAGAGGTCGACTACCCCGACAACCACTGCTAGTCCGGGGACGGTACCTTTCCATGCCCGCCGCCCCGTTTTCCACAGGCGAACCCGCAGGTCAGGCCCTGTGGAAAACGGGTCCGTCCCCATTCCATGCCCAAACCCCCAGAAAACCGACCCAGATCGTGGCGACAGCCCCGTTTAGCGACAACCACTGGTGAAAGAGAAGAAACAGAAATATGACAAGAAAGAAGGAGCCTGTTATGAGTCGAGGTACCCGTTCCACAACCGGCGCGGCTGGCGCAAGGGCAGGTTCGCGGCGTTGGGCGCGGTCGGTAGCCATGCTCGCCGCTGGCGGTGTCGCGCTGGCCGGATTGGTGGTGGCACAGACCTGGCAGTCCGGCCAGCGCGCGCAGGCTTCGGCTTTGGCCGCCCTGCCGATCTCTGGCCGGGTCGTCAACGACCTGTACGCCGGGGGCCTTGATCTGAAGGTCAAGGACGCGCCCACCGTGACCGACCCAGACGCGCCGGGGGTGCCCGGCGTGCAGGTCGAGTTGTGGCGGGAGTCCGGGAACAACGACGGACAGGCTTACCTCGAATCGACAGCGACCACGAACCAAGATGGCCGGTACCAGTTGCTGGCCCTCGACTGGCCGGCCTCGTACTTGTTGCGGGTGCGCCCGGCGAAGATCGACGGCGTCAACGCCATGCAGAGCTATCTCGGGACCGAGGCCACCGGCGCCAACGCGGCATACGGGTTCTGCTGGGACCCGGACCGCGGCGACTACGCCTTGTCGCGTGGAGGGTACTGCTACGGAGCGCGCCGCGACGGGGTCGACCCGCCGGAAGTGAGCGCTCCGTTGGGGCCGCTGGCCCAAGACGAGGATTCGGGGGACTGGGTCCAGACCGGGCAGGCGAACACGGTCGCCAGGGTCGTGGCGGAGTCGGATGATCCGGTGACGGTGGACTTCGGGCTGACGGCGGCGGCATCGTGGGGCGACCTGCCGGACGAGTACCAGACCACGAAGGCCGCCGGAGGCCCGTACGCTCTGGGGACGTTGCGGCTCTACTACAACCCCGGGCCGCGCGTGGCGTTGGTGCTGGGCTCGGCTTCGACGTTGTCACGGGACGGGAAGCCTACGGACGATGCCGTGTCGGATGAGTTCGCCGACGACGGCCTTGAGTTCGCGCTCAAAGAGTGGCGCTACAAAGCGAACAGCGAAGAGACGATTACGGTCCCGGACAACGAGTTGACCTGGTATTCGGCGCAGGACGCAGTCTTCACCAACGACACCGAGTACAGGGTGCGGGCCAAGATCACAGCGAATTGCGACTTCTTGCCGAAGGCGACGGTCAAGCTGTGGGCGTCGCCCATCGACAACCTCACCGGCGGCCCGTCGGGTCATCTGTCAGCGCAGCCCATCTGGCAGCTGAGTCCCCGTTTCCACTGCACGGCCAGTGAGGTGGCGTCCGGCGGGCAGGCCACCCGCGAGGTTTACGGCGATCTCGACTTCGGCCGACTCGACGGCTGGGACGCGGAAGAGCCGGACGGAGGGTTCACGAATTTGTACCTGCGGGCGCGGGTCGGGATCGATCCCGGTTTCACGGCCTATTCGCCGGGCGAGCCCAACGATCCTTACACCGAGCCTTGGATCATGCCGGGCGAGATCGAGGATTACCGCGCCCATCTGGCGTATGGGGTCGTCTACTTCAGGACCCATCTGCCCGAGGGCGTTGACGCCGCTTTCGCTTATGAGTACACGGGTTTCCGTGACGACCTCGATTTCGATCTGCCGTTCGAGGGTGGTGTCGTTTCTGCCGAGGCTATGTACGGATTGGTTGATCCAGCGGTCACAGTCGTGGCGGCCGGGGCGCCTGGAGCGGATTCCACAAACGGTTGGCAGCTATCCGGAACCCGGGAAAACCCCTGGGGCGGCTATTGCTTGGGCGGCGAGCAAGGCCAGGGCGGCGGAGGAGGGATCGAAGACGGCGTACTTGTCTTCTCGGACAGTTCACACTATTCAGAGATGGTCCTGTGCGACCTGAATTACGGGGCGACCCTCGACCCGGCGATTTCGAGCATGACCGTTTGGCCAACGCCAGACCCCGACAAGCCAGTCGGCTACTTCGGTTCGGGCGACCTGGGCTATGACGGCCGGTACGTGGCCACCGTCAGCGGTTCAGGCACGGTCACCGACATCAATGGTGCGACCATCGAAGCTCCAGCGGTGGGAGAGCTGGTCACAGTCGTGGCGGAGCCAGTCGGCGGCGCCACCAGCGAAGGCATGGATTGCACCAGGACGGATTGGAGCGCCTGCGCAGGTCGACTCGACGCGAATGGCCAAGCGGAGTTCACGCTCCGGTCTCAGCGCGCGGGCACTTACCGGGTCACTGCCCATAGTGGCGCGGCCGATGGCCCCGTGATCGGCAGCCAGGAGGTGTATTTCGCCTGGGGCGACCCCCAGGCGGTCAAGGGCGGCGAAGTCACCATCGACAAGACGACTGTCAAGCACGCCGATTACGGCCTGCTGCCGGGCGCCCCAGGGTATGACGGCACTTGGGACTATTACACGGCGAACATCTACGTTTGGGATGACGAGCACAAACCGGTGTCTGGCCTGGAATCGAGCCCTGGCTGGACTTATGGCTCACCAAATCTGCTGGCTGGGAACTGCGGAACGGCAACAGCTGCCAGTGCCGTGGACGGCCAGCCAGGCCATTACCAGATCAAGCTCTACTCCAGTTACGCCTGGACCACCACTGGTTGCGTCTTCTATGCCAAAGGCGTACAACTGTGGGACAAGGACACCGACGACAGGATGTTTTCGCTGACCTGGTTGCCGCTGGAAGTGGCCGATCCGTCCAAGTCCTTCTTCGCCAGCAGGATGCGCATGGGCTCGGTGGCTGGACCGGACTCGTATGCTGGGGCCATTGTCGTTCTGAAAGACGCGAATGGTTCGATGATCCCCGGTTCCACCAGCAGCCAGCATCCCCTTTGGGCTTGGTCGCCAGACAACTCGCCGGATCTTCAATTCGAGGTCGACTATTGCGTCAACGAGGAACTCGGAGCCGAGTTCGATTACGGCTCTTGCCTCCTGACGTTGTCCTCCAACGTCGTTGGCACGTACCGGCCCGAGATAATCCTCAATCCGGGTACCAGCGATGAAGCGACCATCGCCATCGACCGGCCGGTCTTCTTCGGCTACCGGTTGCCCACCGCGGAGAAGTCCTCGGCTGTCGCCTCCCGCTCGCCGGGTCAGGCCGCCAACTCGGATTATGGCTATCAGACCATCACCGTGCGGTTACGCGATTTTGAGGGCTCTCCGCTGCACGTTCCAAGCCAGAACGACACTGTCACGTTCACGGTGGCCCCGGCGACAGCGGATGAGTACGGCGGCCAGGGCGATCCCTACGAAGGAGAAGGCCTGGAGGTGGGGCAGTTCCAATGCGTCTACAACCGCTATCCAGATCGGTCGATTGAGGAGTTGTACCAGGATGAATGCTTCACCGGCACGTACACCGCCGTTGTGCGTTCCGACTTTGCCGGTGACCGGAGAGTGGTCGTCACGGCATCGAGCTATTACAAGCGGTTCGAAATCGAGTTGGTCAACGGTGACGACCGGGACACGAGTGTCTTGACTCTTCCGTTCGTGACCCCGCTCGAGGCGAGCGTGGACGATTCGGTTCTGGAAGTCACTCCGGCCGACCAGGACGGCGCGTCCGTGGCGGTGGGCGTTGGCGAGCGCTACACGGCGACGGCGACGGTTCTGGATGAGGGGGGCAAGAACCCACTGCGTGATCAGTATGTTCAGCTACTACTCGAACCTGGATCCCAAGATGGCGAGGAGTGCCCGGCCACGTTCTCCAACGGCGGCCTGGAGCAGACCGTCAAGACGTCGCTGCTTGGTAAAGCCCAGGCCACGGTCGTCAGCGCCGAACCGACTACCTGTGTGCTAGTGGCGCGGCTCGGCATTTCTTGGCGAGGAGACGAATTGCCTGGTTCACCGCAAGAGCTGACTTGGGCCGAGCCCGTCACGCCGCCGTCCACTTACACGGTCTGGTTCGATTCGCGGGGCGGCTCGCGGGTTGACGACATAGTAATCGGCCAGGGCGAAGCCGTCACCGAGTTGCCTCTGCCAGTGTGGGCTGGCCGCGCCTTCGTCGGTTGGTTCAACCAGGACGATGGCGGGACCAGGGCGGAGGCGCCGTTCACGCCGGTAGCGGATGTGACCTTGTTCGCCCTTTGGCGGATGACCCCAGCGTTCGGCGACGGGCTGACCCGGCTGCTACCGCCGCAGGCGCCTGGTATCGCGGGGAGGACCAGTGTGGCAATCACAGCCGTGGTGGTGGACCTGGACGGTTCCCCAATCGAGGCCGAGTTGGTCGACTTCTTCGTGCCAGCCGGCCTGTCCGCGGGCATGGCTGCCGGACCGATGGTCCTACAGGTGCCGACAGACCGGGACGGCAGGGCGGAACTGGCCGTGACCTCCGGGACCGCGGGAACCTACGGGGTGACCGCGCGAGTCGGCGGCGAACAGATCACGGAGGGTTCCCCCGCGGCGGCCAGATTCGTGGTGGCGCCGGACCTGGCGGTGCACTTCACAGCGGTGGCCAGGTGCGCGGCCGGGAAGAACCAGTTGGCGGTGACAGCGTTCAACGACGGGCAGGCGCCATTGGACTTCGAGGTGGCCTCGGAGTGGGGGTCCAAGTCCTTCACGAACATCCAGCCGGGTAAGAACGCTTTCCACGCTTTCACCGTCCGGTCGAAGGACGTGGCGGCCGGCCAAGTCGATGTGACGGTCTCGACCATCGGAGCGGACCGAGTGACCGTGACACGGGCGGTGCCCTTCGATGAGAACCACTGCGGCTGAAGCATGACTGAGCGGCACAAGGCCGGGCGCCACTCCGGAGCGCCCGGCCTGTCAAACCAGTCAGGATCGCCACTGGGTAGAAACCCTCATGTTTCGACCCGGCGGCGCCTGCTGGGCCGCGAAACCCCACGGAAATTGCTATTGCGGGCTCTGACCAGTGTCGACATGCTTCGCAACTGGCGCGAGGAGCACGAAAACGGGCCGTCCCAGCACGAATTGGCCACGGTTGACGGTGACCCTAGTCCCAGCGTGGCACGCGGTGCCGCTACTCTCGAACCAATCCATCCAGCGCGCCGCAGCGCAAAGCCCCCGAAACTGAGGACCCCCGCCATGATCCCCAGCACGAGTTCTGTGAGTAGTCAGTCGTATCCGGACCGTTCGAGAGTCCGGCCCTGGGCGCGGCCCGCAGCCATGATGTCAGCCGCAGCCGTCGCGCTGGCTGGCTTAGTCGTGTTCCAATCCTGGCAGTCGGAGCAGCACGCACGGGCGACCAACTTGGACGCGGTCACCGTGACGGGCAGGGTGGTCAACGACATCGAGGGTCGCGGGACCAAGTTCAGCGCTGACGACCCGAACGCCCCAGGAGTCCAGGGCGTCGAGGTCGAATTGTGGCGGGAGCACCAGGACCAGGACCCGACCCGCCTGGGCGCGGTCACGACGGCCGCGGATGGCGGCTACCGGTTCGATCTGACAGAGTATCCGGGCAGTTACCTGGTGCGGGTGCGCCCGTCGAGGATCGACGGCGTGAACGCGCGGCAGACCGCGTTCGCCGGGAAAGCGAGCGCGGACAGCGGCGTCGTGGGGTTCTGTTGGAGCGAGGGTTCCGGAGATTACACGCCCACCGAGGCGGGGCCGTGTTTCGGGGCGCGCAGGGATGGCGTGGACCCGCCGGTGGTGGCGGCGCCGGTCCGCGTGGAGCCGGGTAGCGGCATCGACGATGCCGTGTACACGGGTGAGGCGAACACGGTGGCCCGGATCGTGGCCGGGTCGAGCGGCGCCCCGGTCCAAGCGAGCTTCGCGTTGACGACGGCCGGGTCGTGGGGCGACCTGCCGGATGTGTACCGGACCACGGCGGGCGCGGGCGGCCCGTACGCGCTGGGCCAGGCGCTCGGGCCGGACGGCCAGGAGCGCGGCGCTGTTCTGCAACTTGGGGGGACGGCCGACTTGTCCGCGGACGGCAGGCCCAGCGATCGCGCCCTGTCCAGCCCGAACACCGACGACGGCATCAGATTCGCCATTCCCGCCACAGGGCACTATCCCGACGAGGACTGGGAGGACTGGGAAGACCTACTGAACGAAAGCTATTGGCTGGAAACGCCGGACCCAGACGCGCAATGGTACTCGGCGGGGGACGCTGTCTTCCTGAGGAACGGCGTCTACGGGATACGGGCAGAGATTCGAGCCGATTGCGATTGGCTGCCCAAGGCGACGGTCAAAGTCTGGATCACAGCGCCCGACGAACAGGGCCAAGTCCCAACCAAACTGCCGGCCGAGCCGTTGTGGCAGGTCACCCCGAACCTGCGCTGCACCGCCGCCGAACTGCGGGCCGACGAGCCGGTCACGCGCTTTGTCTACTACTTCTTCGAGGACCAAGAGTTGGGCCTTGATGATTGGACGGTTGAGCTGACCGACCTCTATGTCAGGGCGCGGATCGGCGCGGACCCCGGCTTCACGGCCATTTCGCCGGGCTCACCGGGCGACCCGTACACCGAGCCGTGGGTCATGCCGGGGGAGATCGAGGACTACCGCATCCATCAGGCCGGGGCCGTGGTCTATTTCACGAACCAGGCCATCGGTTCCACTGACGCGGTCTTCGTCAATGAATACACGAACATCCGCGACGACCTCGATTTCGAGCTGCCCTTCGCAGGCGGGGTGGTCGCTGATCTCAGCCAACCGGTGACCGCCAGGCTTGTCGCCGCCGGTCCGCCTGGCGCCACGACGCTCAACGGTTGGCGCATGTTCGACGACGGGCGCACCTGCCTGCGGGACACCGGATTCCTCGCGTCTGACGAATATGGCGAGTACAGCGTCGAAGACGATTCGTTGACCGTCGCGGGTCCATTCAGCCGCTACCGGCACGGGATCGTCCTGTGCCATCTGAACTATGCGGCGGCTTTGGACCAGGACCTGTCCCAGGTGACCGTCTCGCCGGTTCCGGACTCGGCGACCCCGCTGGCGGTCGGGTACAGCAATTACGATGTCGCGGCTGGCGCCTACGCCTTCGATGTCGCTGGCGCCGGTCTGGTGACGGGCGGTGACGGATCGCTGACGCAGCTTCCGGCTGCTGGAACCAAGCTGAGGGTGACCGTGGAACCGCTGGATGGTGGTGCCACAGCCGATGGCGCCATGGCCCACTGGAAAACGCCACAAGACGACTGGTACACCGAGAGCGATCAGGACCTTGAGTTCGCACTCGACCGCGACGGTCGTGGGCGGGTCGAAGTCAGTGGATCCACGCCTGGCACCTACCAGGTGACGATCCGGACCATGGACACCCCCGCGACGGTCCTGGCCACCCAGGAGGTCTACTTCGGCTCCGCGCGCGCTGTCGGGGGCGGCCAGTTCAGCATTGACACGAGCGAGCCGAAGTACGCCAACTATGGGCTGCTGCCGGGCGCCCCAGGATTCGACGGCACTTGGGACTACTACGTGGCCCAGATCGAGGTCTGG
Source organism: Bifidobacteriaceae bacterium (assembly GCA_031265345.1). The sequence continues at coordinate 4,173 of JAISCU010000021.1, read as the reverse complement.
GGCTCCGACCTGGTGCCTGTGACCGGGCTCGAGCGTGGAGGGCTCAGCCCGTATTACGGATGTGGAACCAGCTTTGGGCCCGTGACACCGGTGTCAGGTGAGCCGGGGCATTACGAGTTCAAGATGTACTCCAACAGCGCGGACCAGGCCCGGCCGAACCAGTGCAACCTGTCCATCAATGGTGTGCCCCTGACGGTCAGCGGGACGGACGATGAGCACACGGTCTACTTGGATTGGCGATCCGTTCCGGTGGCCGACCCGGCCAAGTCCCGGTTCTTGGTCTGGCGTTCCGGAGTTGTCGCGGGTTGGATCGATGAAGACAACCCCGGCGACAGCGTTGACGTGTACCTGGATGCCCGTGACGCTCAGGGAGTGGAAGTGAGACTGGATGGCCAGTCGATCTCGGATGGCCACTGGGCGGAGCTGGAGGGCACACTGTGGGCGTGGTCGGAAGACAATTCACCGGCCCTCCACTTCGGCTGCTACGGCGACTTCTGGTGGGCTGAGGGCTGTGCCTGGGGCTTGTACGCGTCGGCCCCAGGCGTGTACCGACCGAAGATCATCATCAATCCCGGCACCGCCTGGGAAACCAGCCTGATCGCCTCGGAACCGGTGGTCTTCACCTCTCCGGAGCCTCCCGCCCCGGCGAAGTCCTCGGCCATCGCCAGCCGCACGCCAGGCCAATTGGCCGACTGGGACTACTCCCCGCCCGGTGCCATATTCGCCAAGGAACCCGGTTGGGGCCGCCAAACCGTGACCATCAGATTGCGCGACGCCCAGGGTGTGGCGGAGCTCAAACCGGAGACGATCGGTTTGGAGATCCTCCCGGCGGTGGATGCCGGCTCTGGGCTGGAGTTGGGGGACCAGCCCGACCCGTGGGGCGGTCAAGGTCTCTCATGGAGCCATGCGATTTGCGCCGCGGACGGCTTGCCGGCGGGCTGGGGAGCTTGCTTCGGTGGCGTCTACACGGTTGACGTCTACTCGGCCTACGCCGGGGAGCGCCGAGTGGTGGTCAGGGCCAGCAGCGAGCTGTCAGAACTCGCCGCGGATGGCCAAGAAGTGCTCGTCCCGTACGAGTTCTTGGTGGACAACGGCGAGAATCGGGCCACCAAGATTTTGAGCCTGCCGTTCGTCGCCCCGACCACCCCGAGCGTGGCCGATTCGGCCTTGGCGGTCACTCCGGCCAGCGTTGACGGCGACGCGGTGCCAGTGGTCGCGGGGCAGGCGTACACCGCCACGGCGAGTGTGTTCAGCGCCGGTGGCAACAATCCGGTTGTGGACGCTCAGGTGCGGTTCACGCTTTCGGGCGACGGCTGCACGGCCGCGTTCGCGAACGGCCAGAAGCAGTACCATGTCGGTTCCTCGGCCATTGGCCGGGCGGTGGCGGTGGTCGATGCCGCCGACCCGGGCGCCTGCGAGCTCCGGGCTCTCGTCGGGTCGGCTTCCGGCGCCGAGGAATTGTCCGGCTCGCCCAAGACTCTGACCTGGACCGCCGTCGGGGCCGCGCCCGTTCTGGACTTGATCGAGTCGTCCTTCACCGTGTCTGGTGCGTCGGTCTACGCGGACGGCGCGGCCACCGGGACTGTCACCGCGAACCTGGTCGGTACTGATGGCCAGCCCTGGACCGGCGCCGTGGCGCTGTCCGGCACCGGTGCGCCAGGCTCCAACCTGAGCGTTGGCGACTTCGAGGTCTTGCGGGATGGCGAGCTCACGGCATCGTTCACCGGGATTGAGGTCGGAACCTGGGCCGTGACGGTGACGGCGGACGGAACGGGGCTCGCGCCGTCCGGGAACGCCGTGGCCACGCTGCGGGCGGGGCCGGCCGCCATGGGCGCCGAACTGACGCGTGTGGTCGCGCCGTACCCCGCCTCGATTGACGATCCCGCCGGGTCGACTTTGGTGGTCCACATGGTGGACGCTCGGGGGAGGCCCATGCCGGATGTGACCGTGGCGTTCGCGTTGCCCGCGGGCCTCTCGGCGGGTGCGGCCGCCGGGCCGACCGTCGTCTGGGCGCTCGCCGATTCTGCCGGCGTGGCCCGGTTGGCGGTGTTCGCGGACTGGCCGGACGTGTTCGAGGTGGGCGTGTCGTACGATGACGTGCCCGTCTACGGCTCCCCAGCCGAAGTGGAGTTCTTCGATCCGGCGCTGGCCGACCTCACCGCTGTGCTGTCGAACCAAGACGGCCCGATAGCCAGCCATTCCCAAGTGGTCATGAGCGTAGCGATGAACCGGGAGTTCAAGATCTACGTCACGGACTCGACAGGTGTGCCCATGCCGGACGTGCCCGTTCATTTCCACATGACGGGAGGGGTCTGCACTGGCGCGATCCAGGGCGGCGACGAGCCATACCAGTGGAGCAAGACGGTGCGCACCGACGGCGACGGCTACAACCGCGATCCCGGTTGGGCAGGTGTCACGATTGGCGCCGGCGCAGTCGGATCTTGTCTACTGTCGGTGGACGTGCCGGGCGCGAACCAGGTGGTCGGCACGCCGGTGACCTTGAAGTTCGTTGAGCGAGACGCGACCCGGATCGACTATGAGGCTTCGTCGTTCGAGGTCTCGCGGACGCCGGTGCTGGTGGGCGGTCAGGGTACCGTGACGGTTCGCCTGGTCAACCTCCTGGGCGACCCGTTCCCGAACGACTTCATCGACTTCGAATACCCCCGCAGCACTGGAGGAGCGAGCGGCGGAGTCTCGGTTGGGCCATTCGTTTACGAGTATGAGGGGACTTACCGGGCGCAGTTCACTGGCGAGCAGGTGGGCGATTGGGACATCCGTGTGGAGACCAGCGACAACTTGTGGAACTGGCACCAGGTGTCCCCGGTCTTTGACGGGCTCGACATAGCCCATGTCGTCTCCGAGGCGCCTGGCGCGCCGACGTTCACAGTTTCGTTCGACTCGGCTGGTGGCCCTGACGTGGCTGACGTGGTGGTGGATCAGGGTTCGGCGGTGGTCGAGTTGCCTTCGGTGTCGCGCGACGGGTTCCGGTGCGTGGGTTGGTTCACGCTGGCCGAGGGCGGGATCGAGGCGGTGGCGCCGTTCACTCCCGCCGCTGACGTGACCTTGTTTGCCCGTTGGGCGCCGCTGCCCGCGTTCGGTGCTGGTTTGACTCGACTGGTCGCGCCGGATGCGCCTGGCGTGGCCGGCGAGCCGGATGGAGTGACCGTCAGCGCTGTGGTGGTGGACCAGGACGGCTCTCCGTTGGCTGGCGAGACGGTGAGTTTCCATGTGCCTGCGGGGTTGTCGGCGGGGACGGTGGCCGGTCCGGCGGTGGTGCGGGCGACCACCGGTGACTATGGCGTGGCCGAGTTGGTGGTGGCCGCTGGCGCGGTCGGCTCGTACGGGGTGACGGCGGACGTGCTGGTCAGCGGCGCGCTTGTGCCGGTGACGAACGGCTCCCCAGCAGCGGTGATGTTCGCAGCGGCGCCTGACGCTGGCGTGGCGCTGACCGCGGTCGCTAGGTGTGCGGCTGGCAAGAACCAGTTGGCGGTGACGGCGTTCAACGGATCGGGGGCGGCATTGGACGTCGAGTTCGTGTCGGACTGGGGGTCGAAGCAGTTCACCGGGATACAACCCGGCAAGAACGCCTTCCACGCCTTCACGGTCCGGTCCAAGAACGTGGCTTCGGGGACGGTGCAGGTGACGGTCTCCACCACCGCAGCCGATCCCGTGACTGTCACACGGCCAGTGCCTTATCTCGAGAACAACTGTTGAAAAGAGTTTTCTAGTTCGTAGTTCATGTGGGAAAAGCGATCCGCCCCTTCACAGGGAGGACGAGAGAGATTGGAGTTAGTTTCATGAGTACTGTTTCAATGTTCCGGCGGGTCGGCCCCCTCAGGGCCGGTCTGGCCGGCGCGGGGGCTCTGCTCCTGGCCGGTCTGGTCACCGCTGGCATGGCTGTCGCGGATCCGGGCGACACCGAGGACGTCGATCTGGGCGTGGTGGTGCTTGGCGCGCCGCCTCCAGGTGGCGCCTTGGCGTTCAGCGTGGCGTCTGCCTCGGCCACCTTGACCGAGGCCGGGTCGACCGCGCTGATCCGTCAGTTCACCGGCACGCTGCCGACCGTGACCGTCACCGACACTCGGGACAACGTGCCCGCAGACGTGTTCTGGCACGTGGTCGGTTCGGCGACCGACTTCATCGGCAACGCGGCCCAGCCGAACATCCCGGCGG